>NZ_JAIQWX010000035.1 GCF_020164475.1 Pseudomonas sp. REP124
GAAGCGATTGAACAGACGCCGAAAAAATCAGGCCTTATTCAGAGCCTGAGCCGCAGCCAATACCGCATCGACATGCCCCGGCACCTTCACGCCGCGCCATTCCTGACGCAATACACCGTTCTTGTCGATCAGGAAGGTGCTGCGATCCACACCCATGTATTCCTTGCCGTAGAGCTTCTTCAGCTTGATCACGTCGAACTGCTGGCAGAGCGCTTCTTCCTTGTCGCTGATCAGCTCGAAGTTGAACGCCTGCTTGGCCTTGAAGTTCTCATGGGATTTCAAACCGTCACGCGATACCCCGAAGACTTCGGTGTTGGCCGCCTTGAAGGCATCCAGCTGGTCGCGAAAGCCCTGGCCCTGGGTGGTGCAGCCCGGCGTGCTGTCCTTCGGATAGAAGTAGATCACTACCTGCTTGCCCTTGAGTGCCGCCAGGCTGACGGTTTGCCCGTTGGTGGCGGGTGCTTCGAAGTCGGCGACCGGTTGGTCGATGGCAACGGCCATGAAAGCTTCCTTACATTGGGTTTTGTGGGCGCCACGGTTCGATCAGGGCATCCAGGTTCAGCGCATCGGCGAAATCCAGGAACTGATCGCGCAACCAGCTGATTTGCACGCCGGCAGGCAGGGTCACGGTAAAGGTGGCGTTGAGCATGGTGCCGCCGGTCTGCGGAGCCTGATAGGTGTCGCAGGTCAGGTTTTCCAGCTCGACGTTGTGGTCCATGAAGAACTGGCACAGCTCGTTGACGATGTCCGAGCGATAGGCCGAGCTGACATAGGCAACGTACGGCAGTGCCTGCGGGCGGTTTTCCAGCGCGGCACTGCGCACCACGTTGACGGTGAAGGCGTGACGCTTGGCCAGGATCGGCAGGCTGCCTTCCAGGCGGGCCAGGGCATCCCAGCTGCCGGAGACTTCAAGGACCAGCGCACTGCACTCGCCATGACGGGTCAGGCGCGAGGTAACCACGGCGCAGCGGTTTTCATGGCTGGCGCGGCACAGGACGTTAGTCAGCTCCATGGGGTTGGCGCCGAGGGCACTGATGACAAGGAATTGTTCGCGAACTGTGGGGGTGGACATGCAGCATTCCTAAAGCGATGAGCGGTCGGTACTTCCATCGGTCTGTTTTAGCGGAGCGAGCCTGCGAATGCGAATCGCAACGCCCCTGGCGCAGGTTGCAATGTGCTCCAGTATGGCAGGAGCAGCGCAATGGCAACGCTGGAACGGGGCTTGTGATACCGAAATTGGAGGCTCAGAGCCGACGTACGAGCCTGTCGGTACCGATCAAAGTCTGAAGGGTAGCGAAAAGCGGCGCCAAGGGGAATGGCGGCAGCGCAGTACTTCGCTTGTACAAGCATCTTGGCGCCAGTACCATTACGGCTCTCTTTTTCCGGCAGGAGCGGTTGCATGATTGCGGGCAGTATGGTGGCACTGGTCACACCCATGGATGCACAAGGTAATCTCGACTGGGACGGCCTGAGCAAACTGGTGGACTTTCACCTGCAAAACGGCACCCACGCCATCGTGGCGGTCGGCACCACAGGTGAATCCGCCACGCTCGATGTGAACGAACACATCGAAGTCATCCGTCGCGTCGTGAAGCAGGTCAATGGCCGCATTCCGGTGATCGCCGGCACGGGCGCCAACTCGACCCGCGAAGCCATCGAGCTGACCATCAACGCAAAGACCGCCGGCGCCGACGCTTGCCTGCTGGTCACGCCGTACTACAACAAGCCGACCCAGGAAGGCCTGTACCAGCACTTCAAGGCCATTGCCGAGGCCGTCGACATCCCGCAGATCCTCTATAACGTCCCGGGCCGCACCGCATGCGACATGCAGGCCGAGACCGTGATCCGCCTGTCGACCGTCAAGAACATCATCGGTATCAAGGAAGCCACCGGCGACCTCAAGCGCGCCAAGGCGATCATCGACGGTGTCAGCAGCAACTTCCTGGTGATTTCCGGTGACGACGCTACCGCGGTCGAACTGATTCTGCTGGGCGGCAAGGGCAACATCTCGGTGACTGCCAACGTCGCTCCGCGTGACATGTCCGACCTGTGCATCGCAGCCCTGAACGGCGACGCCGAAAAAGCGCGTGCCATCCATGAAAAGCTGATGCCGCTCAATAAAACCCTGTTTATCGAATCCAACCCTATCCCTGTGAAATGGGCGCTGCATGAGATGGGCCTGATGCCGGGCGGTATCCGTCTGCCGCTCACCTGGCTCAGCGCCGAATGTCACGAACCGCTGCGTCAGGCCATGCGCCAGTCCGGCGTCCTGGCTTAATTGAGGAAGTACAACGCATGAAGCGAATGGCCGGACTTTCCGCACTTGCCTTGATCATCTCCAGCACCAGTGGCTGTGGATGGATCTGGGGCCCGGAAGGTTATTTCCGTGACCGTGGTAGCGATTACCTGGAAGCGCAACAGACTGCACCAATGCAATTGCCACCGGATATCAAGGACGCCAAGCGCCTGGACCCGTTGCTGCCGATCCCGCGTAACGTGGCCGATGACACTGCCAAGGGTGAGTACGTCGTTCCTCGTCCGCTGCCGTTGTCTTCCGTGGCCGATGCCAGCGCCTACTCCCTGCAGAAGAGCGGCGACGCGCGCTGGATCCTGGCGCAGAACCCGCCTGCAGAAGCCTGGCCCGTGGCCGTGCAATTCTTCCAGGACAACGGTTTCCGCCTGGACGAACAGCGCCCGCAGACCGGCGAATTCACCACTACCTGGCAGCACTCCGACGAGTTGTCGGCGGCAATGGCCAAGCGTTTGAGCGCCGCCGGTGTCGCCTCCGACAGCGAAATCCGTGCCCGTGTACGTATCGAGCCGGGTGTGCAGCGCAATACCAGCGAAGTCTATGTGGTCACCGCCGAGCGTCCTGCCGGCAGCACCGCCGACGTCGAATTCACCAACCGTTCGGTCAACACCGGCCTGGACGCTGCGCTGGTCGACGACATGCTCGCGAGCATGAGCCGTATCTCCGAGAAGGGCGGTTCGGTTTCCATGCTGGCGTCCCGTGACTTCGACACCCCAAATCGTGTCAGCCTGAGCGAAGACGGCAGCGGCAACCCTGTGCTGAACGTCGGCTCCGACCTTGACCGTGCCTGGTCGAGCGTCGGCCGTGCGCTGGAGCAGGGCGAATGGCGCGTGGAAGACATCAACCGCAGCCTGGGCCTGTACTACATCAACCTGGCCGAAAAGGCCGAGAAGAAAGACGACAAGCCTGGCTTCTTCAGCAGCCTGTTCGGCAGCACGCCGGACAAGGAAGAGCGTGAAGCGCGCGCCGAGCGTTATCAGGTTCGCCTGAGCAAGGTGGGTGACAGCGTCCAGGTCACCGTCGAGAAAAACATCAACACCGTGGCGCCGGCTGACGTAGCGCGCAAAGTGTTGAGCGTGATTCAGGACAATCTGGGCTGATCACATGCGTTTTGCCGTTCTCGGCAGCGGTAGCCAAGGGAACGGCACGCTGGTAGCCAGTGCAGATACCTATGTGCTGGTCGATTGTGGTTTCTCCCTGCGGGAAACCGAAAAACGCCTGTTGCGCCTGGGTGTGAACCCGGCGCAACTGAGCGCGATACTCGTGACCCACGAACATGCCGACCACGTGCATGGCGTGGGTTTGCTGTCTCGGCGCTACAATTTGCCTGTCTACCTCAGCCGCGGGACTCTGCGCGGGATGCGCAAGCCCATCGAGCCCACGGGCTTTCTGGCTGATGGTGAACGACTGCAGATCGGCGACCTGAGCATTGGCGTCATTGCCGTGGCCCACGATGCGCAGGAACCGACGCAATATGTCTTCAGTGACGGTGAGCGGCGCTTCGGCCTGTTGACCGACCTGGGTTCGTACTGCAACAGGGTGCTGGAGGGCTATCGTGATCTCGATGCGCTGATGATCGAGGCCAACCATTGCCGGGACATGCTGGCTCGCGGTCACTACCCGTACTTTCTCAAGCAGCGGGTGGGCGGTGAACTGGGACATTTGAACAACCATCAGGCGGCATTCCTGGTGGCCGAGTTGGGCTGGCAAGGCCTGCAACATCTGGTCCTGGCCCATCTGAGCAGCAAGAACAACCTGCCGCAGCTGGCCCGGCAATGTTTTGTCGACACCCTCGGGTGCGACCCGGACTGGCTGCAACTGGCCGATCAAGATTCAGGGCTCGACTGGCGACACATCGCCTAGCCCATCTACTTAGCAAGCGGAGCCCATCATGGAAAAACGTGAAGAACTCTACCGCGGCAAAGCCAAGTCGGTTTACAAGACCGACGACGCTGACCGTCTGATCCTGCTGTTTCGCAACGACACTTCGGCGTTCGACGGCAAGCGCATCGAACAGCTCGATCGCAAAGGCATGGTGAACAACAAGTTCAACGCCTTCATCATGCAGAAACTCGAAGCCGCCGGCGTGCCGACCCAGTTCGACAAGCTGCTGGGCGACAACGAATGCCTGGTGAAGAAGCTGGACATGATCCCGGTCGAGTGCGTAGTGCGTAACTACGCCGCCGGCAGCCTGGTCAAGCGCCTGGGCGTCGAAGAGGGCATGAAACTCAACCCTTACACCTTCGAACTGTTCCTGAAGGACGACGCCAAGGGCGACCCGTTCATCAACGAATCCCACGTTGTGGCATTCGGCTGGGGCACCGCCGAGCAACTGGTTCGCATGAAAGAGTTGTCCCTCAAGGTCAACGAAATCCTGAGCAAGCTGTTCGACGACGCCGGCCTGCTGCTGGTGGACTTCAAGCTCGAATTCGGCGTGTTCAGCGATGGCTCCATCGTCCTGGGTGACGAGTTCAGCCCGGACGGCTGCCGTCTCTGGGACAAGGACACCAAGAAGAAGATGGACAAGGACCGCTTCCGTCAGGGTCTCGGTGACGTCATCGAAGCCTATGAAGAAGTCGCCAACCGTCTGGGCGTACCGCTTTAACCGACGCAAGCATCTGATAGCACAGAAATATTTCGCGAAAGGGGTTCGCTTCCTGCGAATGTGCTGTTATGATGCGCGCCGTTGGAGAGATGCCAGAGTGGCCGAATGGGACGGATTCGAAATCCGTTGTACCTTCACCGGTACCTAGGGTTCGAATCCCTATCTCTCCGCCATTATTGAATAAGACTAAGCCCCTGAAATGGTTGAACATTTCAGGGGCTTTTTCGTTTGCGAAAGATTTTCCTTCGCCGGATAAGTCAGATGGGCCCACCGTGCTTGAACGTATGGCAGATCGTATCCAGCTGATCCCAGGGAAGCCCGTTCCTGGCAGCCTCTCCGCAGCCAGGGTGATGCGAAAACGGAGTCGCCCGATCCGTTTCCCGCTGCTGCGCCTGGCACGCCTTGCAGGACACAATGCCTTCGGCGAGTCGCCAGTGGGTATTCCATTCAATCAGGTCATCGTTGGCTGTCATACGTCCTCCCTGAAGACGTTTCCTATCCGCATTTACAACATTATGGTTTAAATCCTATCGGACCAAAGTAGTGCCGGACATGCGGCCTTGATGGCCGGTGATCGAACGCTGTGACTTGAATTGCATTAAATGAAAAAAATGCCTGACGCATTTGTGTTGTTGCATAGACGCAGATTATTACACCTCCCTAAACTGTCGACAGTTAAAAAGGCGGGGGCAATGGATGAATCGCAACGAACTACGCAAGGCCGACATCAATCTGATGGTGGTGTTTGAAACGCTGATGCTTGAGCGCAACGTCACCAAGGTGGCAAACAAGCTGTTTCTCGGCCAGCCGACCATCAGTTCGGCGCTCAATCGCTTGCGTACGATGTTCAACGATCCGTTGTTCATTCGCGTGGGGCATCGCATGGAGCCCACGGCACGGGCCGAGGAGATTTTCCGGCATTTGTCGCCGGCGCTCGATTCGTTGTCGGTGGCGTTGAGCCTGACCCACGACTTCGACCCCGGCAACAGCACCATGACCTTCCGTATCGGCATGTCCGACGACGTCGAATACGGGCTGCTGCCGCCGCTGTTGCACGCGCTGCGCCAGGAAGCCCCGAAGGTGGTGTTCGTGGTACAGACCGTCGATCACTGGCGGATTTCCGATCTGCTGGCATCCGGCGATATCACTGTCGGTGTCACCCAGACTCGCGCCTTGCCGGCCAACGCCAAGCGCAAATTATTGCGACGCATCCAGGCCAGCGTGTTGCGCGCCGATGTCTCTGAAGCCCCGCTGACCCTCGATGAGTACTGCTCGCGTCCACACGTGCTGGTTTCGCACATCGCCAACGTCAGCGGCTATGCCGATGAGTGGCTGGCGCAAATTGGCCGCTCGCGTCAGGTGGTGCTCTCGGTGCCCCAGTACAGTTCGTTGCCGGCGTTGCTGGCCGGTACGAACCTGATTGCCAGCCTGCCGGACTACACCGCCGAGGCAATGGCGGCGTCCGGCCAATTGTTCAAGGAAGGCTTTCCGTTTCCGACGCCGGCGCTTGAGCTGTGCATGGTCTGGCTCAGCCACGTCGACAGCGATCCCGCCGAGCGCTGGCTGCGTTCACGGATTGAAACCTACATGGGTGAGCGCAATCTGATGTCGCTTTCCCAATGACCTGAACCGCAGCATGTTATATGTAGCCACTTTTCACCGAGCTTTTAAGCGAACAACAGGAGTAACGTCATGCCTCACCTGCACCTGGAATACACCGCCAACCTGCCCGAGCTGAATGCCGATGTCGCCTTGATGCGACTCAACAACACGCTGGTGGGCTCCGGGCAGTTCGGTGCCGAATTCGACATCAAGAGTCGTGCGGTGAAGGTCGAGACATTCAAGGTCGGCACGGCAATGGTGGAGCGGGCGTTCGTGCATGTGAAGCTGGCGCTGTTGAGTGGGCGTTCGCCGCAGATCAAGCAGCAGCTGTCCGAAAGCCTGCTGACGGTGGTGAAGGATCTGTGTGAGTGGCCGGCGGGCGTGGAAGTCCAGTTGTGCGTGGAAATTCTCGATATTGACCGCGAGTCGTATACCAAGACCGCCATTGGCGTCTGAGTGAACTCTTTCGCCGAATGTGTTTTTGAGAGCTGAACCAACGCTGAACAGTTCTCAAATAATTCGAAAGTTTCACTGTAATTCCCTAAGCCAACTAATCGTTGGCTTCTTTTTCACAAAAAATTGATGGTTGGCTGCCCAGAATTAGTGCTGTCGCGGTAAATGAAATTTTCACATTTACCGGCGGCACCTATTTTCAGGAACAGCCGATTGCCATGTTGAAGATTAAAGCCGTGCGCCCGGAGTGGGTGACGCTGATTGCCAGCGCCTTTTTATTGACTGCCTTCAATTTCGTGTTGTGGCAGCACCTGTTTGAAATCACTGCCGCCGACGGAAAGGGCGTGGTGATGCGCGTGGCGTTCGGCGCGATGATCCTCGCCGCCTTCAACATCGTGCTCACGTTGCTGGCATTCCGGCCTGTGATGAAGCCGGTCCTGACGCTGCTGTTCATGATCAGCGCCGGTGTGGCTTACTTCATGAGCCAGTACGGTGTATTGATCGATGCTGGCATGTTTCGCAACTTTGCCGAAACCAATGCCACGGAAGTGCGCGATTTACTGTCGTTGAAGTTGCTTGGCTATGTTTTGTTATTGGGTGTTCTGCCTTCCTGGCTGTTGTGGAAAACACCGATAAACTTTCGTCGCTGGCACCGCGAGCTGCTAAGTAAAGTTCTGGTAACCGTCGCATCGGCTGCGGTTATTGGCGGGGTCGCGTTGGTTAACTACCAGGGACTTTCTTCATTGTTTCGCAATCACCATGAATTGCGCCTGATGGTAGTGCCGAGCAATTACATTGGCGCCTCATTTGGTTACTTGAGTGAACAGGTCGCATCCGCGCAGCAGCCGTTCGTCAAAATTGGCGAAGATGCCCGGCTCAACCCTTCCGTGCAAGCGCACAGCCGCAAATCCCTGACAGTGCTTGTGGTCGGGGAGAGCGCCCGGGCCGAGAACTTTGGCATCCTCGGTTACGACCGTGACACCACGCCGAAACTGGATAAGGAGGCCGGCCTGATCGCATTCACAGATGTGCATTCCTGCGGCACGGAAACCGCCGTATCGGTGCCATGCATGTTCTCCAACATGGGGCGCAAGGACTACAACGCCAGCAAGGCAAAGAATGAAGAAGGTCTGCTGGACGTGCTCAAGCGCGCGGGTATCGATGTCATCTGGCGCGACAACCAGTCCGGTTGCAAGGGCACTTGCGATCGGGTCACTCTGCAAGATGTCAGCAACCTGAAAGACCCGACGCTGTGTGCCAACAGTGAGTGTCGCGACGAGATCCTGCTGCAAGGCCTGCAGCACTTCATCGATAACCTGGATAAGGACACCGTGCTGGTATTGCACCAGATGGGCAGCCACGGTCCTGAATACTTCAAGCGTTACCCGAAGGAATACGAACACTTCACCCCGGTCTGTGAAAGTAATGCACTGAACAATTGCAGTCGCGAAAGCATCGTCAACGGTTACGACAACACGCTCGTCTACACCGACCACGTGCTGTCGAGCCTGATCGATATCTTGCGCAGCAATCAGGACAAGGTCGACACCGCGATGCTGTATCTGTCGGACCACGGCGAATCCCTGGGCGAATACAACCTGTTCCTGCACGGCACGCCTTACATGCTGGCGCCGGAACAACAGAAACACGTGGCGATGCTGGCCTGGTTCTCCGATAGCTATCAGAAGTCGTATTCAGTGGACACCCATTGCCTGCAACTGAGCCGTGAAAAGCCGCTGAGCCAGGACAACCTGTTCCATTCGATGCTGGGTCTGCTGGAGGTCAACAGCAAGGTTTACAACCAGGATCTGGACATGTTCGCCGGATGTCGCGGGGCGGTGATCGACGGCGTGCTGGCCAAGCAATGAAATTGCAGCAGACAATCGAGGGCGGCTATGCAGCGATCGATACTGCTTTCCCGTCCACCCGGCGATGCGCGTTCCTGCGTTCTGTAAGATCACCCAACCTGGCTTTGTCAGACTATTCTTTTTGTTAAGCAGGTATTTTCGCTAATGCTCTTGTTCAGTGGATGCGCGGAAATCGCCGGGGGCGATATATACTGCGCGCCATTCTTCAAGGGAGAGCCGTGTGGCCATCGAAATTCACTGGATTCGCGACAACGATAGCCTTGGCCGGTTTTGCGCCGAATGGCAGCAACTGCCCTACGTTGCCCTCGACACCGAATTCATGCGGGTCGACACCTTCTATCCGATCGCCGGCCTGTTGCAGGTGGGCGATGGCTCGCGCGCTTACCTGATCGATCCACTGACCATCGACAACTGGCAGCCCCTGGCCGCGCTGCTGGAAAACCGCGCGGTGGTCAAAGTCCTGCACGCCTGCAGCGAAGACCTTGAAGTCCTGCTGCGCCTGACCGGCAGTCTGCCGGCGCCGCTGTTCGACACGCAACTGGCCGCCGCTTACCTGAACCTGGGTTTTTCCATGGGCTATTCGCGCCTGGTGCAGGAAGTGCTCGGCATCGAGCTGCCCAAAGGCGAAACCCGTTCCGACTGGCTGCAACGCCCGTTGTCCGAAACTCAGATCAGCTACGCCGCCGAAGATGCCCTGCACCTGGCCGAAGTTTTCGTACAGCTGCGTCCGAAGCTGTCTGACGACAAATATGCCTGGGTCCTGGAGGATGGCGCGGAGCTGGTGGCCAATCTGCGTCGCGAGACCGATCCCTACGAGGTCTATCGCGACGCCAAACTGGCCTGGAAACTGTCCCGCGCACAACTTGCCGTGTTGCGTGAGCTCTGCGCCTGGCGTGAAACCCAGGCGCGTGCCCGCGACTTGCCGCGTAACCGCATCATTCGCGAGCATTCGCTGTGGCCACTGGCTCGAACCCAGCCGGACAACTTGGGCGCCTTGGCGAAAATCGAAGACATGCACCCGCGCACCGTGCGTCAGGACGGCGAGTTTCTGCTCGATCTGATCAAGCGCTCCGGCAGTCTGCCGCCCGATCAGTGGCCGCCCGCCGTGCCGGAGCCGCTGCCAGTAGACGCCGCCGCGCTGCTCAAACAGATGAAAGCCATCGGCCAGGCCGAGGCCGAGCGCCTGGACATCGCGCCAGAGGTGATGCTGCGCAAGAAAACCCTGGAAGCCCTGCTCAAGAGCGGTTTCCCCAATGGTCCCTATCAATTGCCTGATTCGCTGCGTGGCTGGCGCCGCGAATTGATGGGCCAGGCGCTGCTCGACAGCCTGGCCACCGCCGGAGAACAGCCTTGAAACGTATTTGCTCCATCTACCGCAGTTCGAAGAAAAACGAGATGTATCTCTATGTGCTCAAGAGCGATGCACTGGAGCGCGTACCTGAACCTCTGCTCGCCGCCTTCGGCAAGGCCATTCACGCTTTCGACCTGGTGCTGACTCCGGAGCGCAAACTGTCGCGCGAGGACATTGCCGTCGTGCTGGCGAACCTTGAAAAGCAGGGCTACCACCTGCAAATGCCGCCTGCCGAAGAGGAATACATCGAGCACCTGCCAGAAGAGTTGCTGCGACGCAACGACCCTGTTTAAAGGGCCGACAGGCTCTGTTCAGAGTCTCTGTGACATTCTGGAATGATTTTGGCGATGGCCGGGACGCATGTCGGTGGCCATCTGCAGCGCTTTTTTGAAAGGTTGAAGCATGCGCGTTCTGATTGCCGAACACGACCACCCTGTCTACACCCAGCTGTTGCGTGAAGCCGCCCCCGACCTCGAAGTGCTGACCAGCGGAGATTCCGCTGAATTGTCCCGCCAGGCTGCCGAGTGTCCGGTCTGGCTCGGCCAGCCCGATCTGCTGGCCACGTTGTTGCGCCAGGGCCATCAACCGCAGTGGATGCAATCCACCTGGGCCGGCATCACGCCGCTGCTCGCCGAGGGCCTGCCGCGTGACTATCGACTGACCCGCGCGGTGGGGATCTTCGGTCAGGTCATGGCCGAATACGTGCTCACCTACATGCTCGGTCACGAACGTGAAGTGTTGGCGCGGCTGGTCAGCCAGGTCGAGCGCAAGTGGGATAGCCGTCATGGCCAGAGCTTGGCGGGGCGCAAGGTGTTGATCGTTGGCACCGGCGATATCGGGCAGACCGTGGCGCAGTTCCTGATGCCCTTCGGTGTTGAGTTGTACGGTGTCGCCAGCGAGGCCAGAGGTCAGGCTCCGTTCATCGAAGTCGGGTCTCTTGAGGATTTGCCGCGATTGGTGGGGCAAGTGGATTACGTAGTTAACCTGCTGCCAAATACGCCGAACACCCACGATATCTACGATGCAGCACTGTTCAAGCAGTTCAAGCCAACGGGGTTGTTCATCAATGCGGGGCGCGGTGTGGCGGTGGTTGACGCGGATCTGGTGGAAGCCTTGAAGGAAGGACATCTGGCGGGCGCGGTAATCGATGTCTGCCGTCAGGAGCCGCTGCCGCAGCGTCACCCGTTCTGGACGGCCTGGGGCCTGCTGCTGACCGGCCACAGCTCGGCGCCGACTTCGCCATCGTTGATGACGAAACTGTTCGTCGAGAACCTGCGGGCTTATCAGGCGGGTGAGGGGTTGCGCGGGGAAGTGGATTTCAATCGCGGTTATTGAAACGCCTCGATCAAAAAGTGGGAGCGAGCAAGCCCGCTCCCACATTGGTTTTTGCAGCGTGGCTTAGAGGGTGAAATCACCCTCGGCAGCCAGCTCGCTCAACGGACGACGCGGGCTCGGCTCTTCACGGGCTTGCAGGTACTCGGCCAGCGATGCCTTGTCCCCCAGCTTGCCGATCGCCACGGCAGCGTGCAGCGCATAACCTTCTGGAATGTTCAACGTCTTGCGGGTCAGCTCCTGGTCGAAACCAGCCATGCCGTGGGTGTGCCAGCCGCTGATGCTCGCCTGCAGCGCCAGGTGACCCCAGGCGGAACCGGTGTCGAAGGTGTGCCACAGGGCCGGGGTTTCTTCGCTGGCGCCGGGGGCGGTGAAGGTGGTTTTCGAGATCACGATCACCAGGGCCGAGGCGTGTTGCGCCCAGCTGCGGTTGAACTCGTTCAGCAGGCCCAGGTAACGCTCCCAGTTCGGCGTGTCGCGGCGAGCGTAGAGAAAGCGCCATGGCTGGGAGTTGTACGCCGACGGCGCCCAGCGCGCGGCTTCGAGAAAGCTCAGCAGGGTTTCGACCGGAATGGCTTCGCCGGTGAAGGCGCGAGGCGACCAGCGATCGGTGAACTGAGGATGGATGACGTAATCGGCAATGCGCGGGTTTGCACTCATCAAGAGATTCCTTGCTACGTTTGAAAGTGAGGGTGTCGCAAACCTGCGGGCGCAGTTGAGCTGGGCAGTGAGGTTTGTCGGGCGCCGTGGCGATTCACCGTAATGCAACGCGGTCGAGCGTTAATGGCACGCGGGCAGGGCGCCTTGCGACTGGCAAAGCTACTGGTCGGCGCAAAAACTGACAAGTCCCGATCTACCGGCAGTCGCCAGTGCTTGGCCCCGGGGACCTTGCGCACTAGACTGGCGGCCTTTTCACCACCTGATGTTGATGCTTGAGACATGGCCGCCAAAGTCGAACCGTTCTGGATACGCAAAACCCTCGATCAACTCGATCAGGAGGAATGGGAATCGCTGTGCGACGGCTGTGGTCTGTGCTGCCTGCAAAAGCTCGAAGACGAAGAAGACAACAGCGTCTATTACACGCGCATCGCCTGCAAACTGCTGGACCTGAAAACCTGCCAGTGCAGCGATTACCCGAACCGTCGCGCCTCGGTGCCTGATTGCATCCAGCTCACCCCGGGCAAGGCCGATGAGTTCAAATGGCTGCCGCCGACCTGCGGTTATCGCCTGGTCAGCGAGGGCAAGGACCTGCCGTTGTGGCATCACCTGGTGTGCGGCGACCGCGACGCCGTGCATCACGAACGTATTTCTCAGTCCGGGCGTATGCTGGCCGAAGGCAGCGTGCCGGAAGATGACTGGGAAGATCATCTGATTTTCCGCGCGGGTTGATCGCCACGGCGAGTTCGGATTTCACCAAGGAGTGTGTATGGCTGTGGGATGGCGGCGGGCGCTGGTCGTTGGGCTTCTGGCCCTGAGCTCGCCCGTGTGGGCGGCGAAGAAGGTCGATCTGGATTACCACGTGCGTCTGTTGCCGCAAAGTGACCAGGCAGAAGTGCGCCTGACCCTGGCCCAGGGCTCGGCGGTGCGCAGCCTGGATTTCGATCTGGGCGACGGCAGCCGCTACAGCGATTTCAAAGCCGACGGCCAGTGGCAGCTGACCCCGGGCGCGCAGGCCCGCGGCGTCTGGCGCCCGGCCACGGACAAGGCCAGCCTGACCTACCGCGTTCACGTCAGCCACGCCCGCAAGAACGGCAGCTTCGACACCCGAATGACGCCGAACTGGGCGCTGCTGCGCGGTGAGGATCTGGTGCCGCCGGCCCGGCTCGATCAGCAGGACGGCATCGAGTTGGTCTCACGCCTGGAATTCGAATTGCCCAACGGCTGGAAAAGCGTCGAAACCGCCTGGCCACGCATCGGCAAGAACAAATTCCGCATCGACAACGTTTCCCGATTGTTCGACCGGCCGACCGGCTGGATGCTCGCCGGTAACCTGGGCAGCCGCCGCACCCGCCTGGGGGAAACCGAAGTGACCGTGGCCTCGCCCCAGCGGCAGGGCATGCGGCGCATGGATGTGTTGACCCTTTTGACGTTCGTCTGGCCGCAGGTGCAAGCCGTATATGACCGTCATCCCTCCAAGCTGCTGATTGTCGGCGCCAACGATCCCATGTGGCGCGGCAGCCTCGCGGCCCATGAATCGATCTACTTGAACACTCATTTGCCCTTGGTCAGCGAAAGCGGCAGCAGCGCGCTGGTGCGGGAGTTGGCGCAGCTGTTCGGGCGAATCAACGACAAGCAGCGCAGCGACTGGATCAGCGAAGGTTTCGCCGAGTACTACGCCATCGAACTGGTGCGCCGCGCCGGTGGCATGAGCGACGAGCGCTATCAGAGTTTGCAGGAACGCTTGACCAAGGCTGGCCAGAAAGTCACCACTCTGCGCAGCGAACAGGTCAGCCCGGCGCAGATCGCCAAGGCCGTGGTGCTGATGCAGGAGCTGGACCGCGAGATTCGCCTGAAGACCCGCAACAAGCGTTCGCTGGATGATGTGCTGCGCGGGGCGATGCGCTTGGGGACACTGGATACCAAGGAGTTCGTTCAGCTCAGTGAGAGCGTGATCGGGGATTCTTCCAAGGTGTTGGACACCGATTTGCTGCAATAAAAAAGATCGCAGCCCGCGCAAGCTCCTGCAGGAGCTGTTGAAGGCTGCGATCTTTAGCTTTTATGCCTTGGGCGATTTCAATGAATCATTGCCGGTTACCGTCGCGGTCTTGGTCGCCGCCTCTGCATTGGCTTTCAGTTGGCTCAATTCCTCACCCGCCCGCTGAATCTTCGCCCGCACGTTGTTCATGTCCTGACGGCTTTTCTCCAGCAGGCTTTTCGCCGAGCTATGGCCAGTGATGCCGCGAGCCAGGGCGACTCCGCCGATAGCCACCTGAATCAAGCCGAAGATCCCGCCACGGCGCAGGCCCTTGCCGACCATCACCACGCCACCGGCCAGGGAGCCCAGGCGTTCCCAGCCTTGGACGTTTTGCTCGGTCGGGCTCTGGAACGGGGTGGAATCGATGCGTTCTACGCGTTTGAGTTCGCTCATGGTCTGTCTCCAGGCAGTGGGGCTTTGATAGGTCGATATTCAAGCTGACTGCCGATCTTGCCCGCTCGTTCCATCCAATGTCGCGAAAATCAGCGGAATTTCGGCCCCGAGCGGGTGTTCAGGCCCTTGGCCATGCGGTCGTAAAGCACGACGTTGACCGTGGCGGCCAGGTTCATGCAGCCGGTGGTGGGGATGTAGACCACGTCTTCGCACCAGTCGCGGATTTCCTTGTCCAGCGAGCCGTCTTCCGGGCCGAAGATGTACAGCGCGCGGTCCGGGTGGGTGTATTCGGGAAGCGGGCGGGCGCCCTCGACCAGCTCCACGGCAACCGGCACGCAATTGAGCGGGAGGATCTTTTTCAGGTCGTCGATGCCGATCAGCGGGATGTCGTAGTGGACGCGCTTGGTGTCGGTGACGAAGTCGGCGGCGCGCTCATAGCGTTTGCCGGTGTAGAACACCGACGCCACGCCATAACAGCCAGCGGCGCGCATCACGGAACCGACGTTCTCTGGTGATTTGGGGTTGTACAAACCGATGCAGCTGTAGCGTTTGTCTGCCACTTGCGGGGTGCCTTTGGGGAAAAAAGCGCGATTATACGGGGATTGGGGGAGGGGTGGTCAGTTTGAGATTGGTGGTGTTTTGAATGGCCTCTTCGCGGGCAAGCCCGCTCCCACAGTGATTGATGGTGATTTCAAAATTTGTGATCACCGCAAAACCCTGTGGGAGCGGGCTTGCCCGCGAAGAGGCCCGTCAGGCCACTGAAGATCAGTCTTCTTTCTTCATTAACCCAGCCAACGCCGCAAACGGATTGTGCGTCGCCTTGGCGATCTTCGGGGTGCTCAGCGAGCCTTCGCCAAAGTACTGCTGGTCGGTATAGCGCGAGTGTTCGTTGTCATGGCAATACAGGCACAACAGCTCCCAGTTCGAACCATCCTGCGGATTGTTGTCGTGGTTGTGATCGCGGTGGTGCACGGTCAGCTCGCTCAGGCGCTTGCCGGAGAATTCCCGGGCGCAGCGGCCGCATACGTGCGGGTACATCTTCAGGGCCTTGTCGCGATAGCCCATTTCCTTGTCGCGCTGGTTGTCGGCGAGGATGCGATCCAGCTTCGACGTGTTGGTTGGGGTTGACGAACTCATGGGTTCACCTTTGTAAAAGACTAATGACGGTTATACAGCAGAGTTTAGCTCAGCCCTTGAGCTTCTCGGCAATCCAGATGGTGTGGCGGGTGCCCCGGTTGCCGTGGGCGAAGACCTGCACTTCCTCGGCCTTGAACCCGGCTTTTTTCAGTTTGTCGGAAAAATGCCGGTCGGCGCTGGCCGACCAGACTGCCAGCACACCTTTGGGGCGCATGGCCTTGGCGCAGGCTGCCAGGCCTTCTGATGAATAGAGCCAGCTGTTGGTTTTGCGGGTCAGTCCTTCGGGGCCGTTGTCGACGTCGAGCATGATCGCGTCGAAGCCTTGCGGCTCGGCCTGCAGGACCTTGGCCACGTCTTCCATGCGGATGACGGTGCGCGGATCCAGCAAGGGTTTGCCGGCTTTCTCGCCCAGTGGGCCGCGGTTCCACTCGACCACGCCAGGTACCAGTTCGGCGACCACCACTTCGGCGCTCTTGCCCAGGTGCTTGAGCGCCGAGGCGAGGGTGAATCCCATGCCGAGACCACCTATCAACACCCGAGAATCGGGGCGTCCGGCGACCTTGCGGCAAGGAATCTCGGCCAGGGCATCCTCTGAGCCGTGCATGCGCGTATTCATCAGTTGCCCGCCGTCACCGCCCTGAATCTTGATGACGAAATCCTCGCCATATTCGAATAGGCAAAGGGCACCGCCGTTCTCGGGAATTGGGGCGGTATCGAGCAGTACGAAACGTTTCATGGGGCTCACTTGAGGAGAAAATGACGGCAGAGGGGAAGGCAAACGAACACAGTTGGGAGTAGCCTGCACATGACAACAAGGCCAACGGAGCCATTGATGAAGCGCACCATTCTAACGGTCATTGCCCTGGCCGCGCTCTCGATTACTGCAGTGCAAGCCGCACAGCCGCTGCAAGTCACGCCCGTCAGTCCAGCGCCGATGCCCGGTTCCCCTGGCACCGCTACACCCACGCCTTACCCGCAGATCACCCCGGCGGTGGTGCCAAAAGTCGGTGCCGGCAGTGGCGGCCCGCCGCTGGTGCCGATCGATATGCCCAGCCCGCCCACCAAGGATCAACCGGTGCCGGGGATCGAGCAGAATCCGCCGAAGGTCAAATCGCCCGGCGGTTAAACCTGCTGCGAGAGCAGTTGCCCGTCGACCATGCGCAAGCGCTTGGAGAGGGACACGGCGAGGGCGCGGATGATCTTGGCGGCGATCTTCGGGGCGTCGTTGAGCATCTTTTCCAGCGAATCCTTGCCCAGATTGAGCAACTGACAGTTGCTCGCCGCCACGCAGCTTGCCGAGCGGCGTTCGCCGTCGAGCACTGCCATTTCGCCGAATGAGCGGCCACTGCGCAGGGTGGCAATGGTCACCAGTTGGCCGTCGCTGGTGGTTTTTTGCACAGCCACCTGGCCGGTGTGGATGATGCACATGAAGCTGCCGGCATCCCCCTCATGGAAAATCTCTTCGCCCTGGGCAATGGTGCTGATGCTGAAATAGCCCGAAGCCGCGGCAAAGTCCGCCGGCAACAGCTGGTTGAACAGGCCGCAGTCCATCAGCCAATCGCGGATTTCGTTGTTCAGCAAGGTCGTTTCTGACATGTCGTGCGGTCTTTTTTGTTGTGTCTGTTGCGGATTCGAGCCAAACCCCATCCCCTGTAGGAGCGAGCATGCTCGCGATGGTCGTCAACGATAACGCTGGGAGCCTGACACCCCACGGCGTTTTTGAATCCATCGCGGGCAAGCCCGCTCCCACAGGTGCCGGGAAATGAGACCGACACCGTAAGCCAAGTTCCTCAGGCTATGTCCAATACCTTGAACAAAAATGCATATTCGAGCGCTACGTCACGCAATCCCTGGTACCGACCACTCATCCCACCATGCCCGGCGCCCAGTTCGGTCTTGAGCAGCAGAAGATTGTCGTCGGTCTTGGTCGCGCGCAACCTGGCCACCCACTTGGCCGCTTCCCAGTACTGGACGCGGCTGTCGTTGTAGCCGGCTATCACCAGCGTCGCAGGATACGCCTGCGCGGTGACGTTTTCGTATGGGGCGTAGGCCTTGATCCGATCGTACACGTCCGGCTCCTGCGGATTGCCCCACTCGTCGTATTCGGTGACGGTCAGCGGCAGATCCGGATCGAGCATGGTGTTGAGCGCGTCGACGAACGGCACTTCGGCAATCGCCGCACCAAACAGCTCCGGTCGTTGATTGAGCACGGCACCGATCAACAGGCCGCCGGCGCTGCCGCCGCTGATCGCCAGTTGTGGCGCAGTGGTCAATCCGGAGGCGATCAGATGCTCGGCGCAGGCAATGAAGTCGCTGAAGGTGTTGTGCTTGTGTTTCTGCTTGCCGGCGCGATACCAGGCTTCACCCAGCTCGCCGCCGCCACGCACATGAGCGATGGCAAACGCCACGCCGCGATCGAGCAGACTCAGGCGTGCGTGAGAGAACCACGGGTCGAGGCTCTGGCCATAGGCGCCGTAGCCGTAAAGATAAAGCGGCGTCGGTTTGCCGAGGGCTTCGCGCTTGACCACGAAACTGATCGGCACCTGGGTGCCATCGGGCGCCGTGGCCCACAGGCGCTGGCTGACGTAGGCATCGGCGTCAAATGGGCCTAGCACCGGGGTTTCCTTGAGGACTTTCTGCTCGCCGTTGACCAGTTCGAGCTGGCGGATCTGCGCCGGACGGTTCAACGCCTCGTAGCGCAGTCGAATCCGCGGGCTTTCAAATTCCAGGCTGTTCTGCACATGCAGGCTGTAGGCCGCGTCCGGCAGCTGTACCCGATAGCTCGGCAAGTCCTGCGGGTGGACTTCGATGATTGGCAAGCCGCCTTCGCGCAGGCTCAGGGTCAGGGCGCCGGCGTTCAGGCTCAGGCCGTCGATCATCACCCTGTCGCTATGGGGAATCAGGTTTTGCCAGGTGGATTCGACGGGGGCGACGCCGGTATCGGCGGCGGTGTACAGGGCGAAGTTGATGCCGTCGCGATTGGTGCGGATGAACCAGGTCCATTGACCGTCCAGCATACCGTGGTCGACGTCGTAATCATGGTCCTCGACCCGTGGCGCGATGCAGGTGAAGGCCTGCTGCGGCTGGTTGGCGTCCAGCACCCAGATTTCACTGGTGGTCTTGCTGCCCACCGACAGCAGCAATTGCTGCTCGGAGCTTGAGCGGTAGCAATGCATGAAGAAGCGACCGTCGGGCTCGTGGAACACCTCTTCGGCGGCCGTGCCGTCCAGTCGGTAGCGCAACAGTTTGTGCGGGCGATGGGTGTCGTCCAGTTCGCCGAAAAACAGGGTCAGGCTGTCGTTGGCCCAGGTCATGCTGCCGTCGCAGTCCTGGAACTCCAGCTCACTGACACGGCCGTCGGACAATTCCTTCACGAACAGCGTGTAGATCTCGTCGCCCGTGGAATCGATGCTGTAGGCCAGGCGCTGGTGGTCCGGGCTGATGCTGAACGCGCCCAGGGAGAAGAAACCGCCATTGGCCAGCACGTTCGGGTCCAGCAGCAACTGTTCCTGGCTTTCGTCGAGGGTCAGGCTGTCATCGGCCGGGCGCGGGCAGCGGTAGTGCCGGGCGTATTCGTCGCCGGCAGTGGTGCGGGTGTAATACAGGTACGGGCCCCAGGGGGAGGGCAGGGACAGATCGGTTTCGAGAATCCGGCCCTTGATCTCCTGGAACAAAGTCTCGCGCCGCTCGGCCTGATCGGCGGTTTGCGCTTCCTGGTAGGTGTTTTCGGCCTTGAGGTAGTCGAGCACCGCTGCGGTGTCGCGTTCCTGCAGCCAGGCATAGGGGTCAGAGCCTTCGGCCTTGTGGGCGATCGGGGGGAGTGGGGCGTTCGCTGATAAGGACATGAATGGCTCTCGGACAAGATACGGAATAGGGGTTTCGCAACCTGTGGGAGCGGGCTTGCTCGCGGAGGGGGAGTGTCAGCCGGAATCAATGTTTCTGACCCGACGCCTTCGCGAGCAAGCCCGCTCCCACAGGTTCTGTGACTGGCTCGGCAGGCATAGGTGCAGCCTGACGTGCGAAAAGCCGTTATCATAAGCGCCAATTTGCCTGCCATGCCACGGACACCATGACCGAGAACGACTATCTGATCGCCTGGGGCCTTTACGCCTTTGCCGCTTTGGGCTGCCTGTTGGTGTGGATGCGCCTGACCCGCTGGATGTGGCGATGGTTGCGCGAGCCGCTGCGGGTGCTGATGGCGGTGTTGCTGTTCAGCCCGACCATCATCGACCCGGTCAAGGAAAAGCTGGCCCCGGCGGTCGCCATTACCGCCCTGGACCTGTTGTTCAAGGTCGGCAACAACGCCTGGCGGGCGATTTCCGACCTGTTCATGTACGGCATGATCGCTTTCGCCATCTATCTGGTGTTCGTGGCGATCCGCTTCCCCATCGAGCGCGCTTCCAACGCTCGCAAGGCACAGACGGCCGCCGCCAAAGCCGCGGTCCAGGCGGATGACCGGGAAGACGATCAACCCTTCGGCGGCGCCGGTGATGATCGCTACGGTCGTCCACCGGTCCCGAGCAATCCCCAGCGTATGCGGGTCGAACCCCGCCTGTAATCCTGCCCCTGGCTTTAAGCGAGAGTCCGAGCATGTGTGAGTTATTGGGCATGAGCGCCAATGTCCCGACCGATATCGTGTTCAGCTTCACCGGGCTGATGCAGCGCGGCGGGCGCACCGGTCCGCACCGGGACGGCTGGGGCATCGCCTTCTATGAAGGCCGCGGCTTGCGCCTGTTTCAGGACCCGGCGGCGAGCAGCGAGTCGGAAGTGGCGAACCTGGTGCAGCGCTACCCGATCAAGAGCGAAGTGGTGATCGGCCACATTCGCCAGGCCAACGTCGGCAAAGTCTGCCTGTCCAACACCCATCCGTTTGTCCGCGAGTTGTGGGGCCGCAACTGGTGTTTCGCCCACAACGGCCAGCTGGCGGACTTCCAGCCAATCACCAGTTTTTACCGCCCTGTCGGGGATACCGACAGCGAGGCGGCGTTCTGCGATCTGCTCAACCGCGTGCGCGCCGCGTTCCCGGAGCCGGTGGAAGTCGAAGAGCTGCTGCCGGATCTGGTGGCCGCCTGCGCCGAATACCGCAGCAAAGGCGTGTTCAACTGCCTGCTCAGCGATGGCGACTGGCTGTTCTGCTATTGCTCGACCAAGCTGGCGCAGATCACCCGTCGTGCCCCGTTCGGCCCGGCGCGCTTGAAGGATGTCGATGTGATCGTCGATTTCCAGGCCGAAACCACGCCCAACGACGTGGTTACGGTCATCGCCACCGAGCCTCTGACCGAAAACGAAACCTGGACCCGCTACGAGCCGGGCCAATGGAGCCTGTGGCGACGCGGTGAATGCGTCAGCCAGGGTATGACCGAATAAGGACCTGTTCCCATGTTGCTCAGTTATCTACGGCTGGTGTTGTTTGCGGCGGGCCTGTTGATCGGTGTTCAGGTGCCGGGATTCATCAGCGATTACGCCAAGCGGGTCGAAGCGCATCTGATCGAAGCGCAGGCCGGGTTGAGCGGCTTCCAGAACACCGCCAACCAGTTTTTCAAGGGCGATATGCAGGCCTTGGTGGCTCATTACCGGGCGAGCGAAGATCCGATCTTTCGCAGCGATGCCGACAGCCTGAGCAATCTGCTGACCCGCCAGGTCGCGCTGGACAAGCAATTCCAGGCGATGCAGGGCCCGTGGTACATCCGCTTCCTGCAAGTGGTGCTGGCCGCCGATCCGGACATTCGCAAGGAAACCTGGAACGGCTACAGCTACCAGATCCTGCTGACGCCTGAAGCGATGATCTGGGGCATGAGCGGCGCGTTGCTGTTGTCGTTCGGCATCGAGTGCCTGTTCCGGTTGATCGACTGGGTGGTGCTGGGCGGCAAGCGCCAGCGTCAGAGCCGACCGATCGAAGAGCGGGATGCTCGCGGTCTGGAATGACCATAGGGACTAAACCTGTGGGAGCGGCGGTGCGACGATTCGACTTGCTCGCGAAGAGGGAGTGTCAGTCGAAATCAATGTATCTGACACGACGCCTTCGCGAGCAAGCCCGCTCCCACAGGATCAAGAAAGTCAGCGCGCCAGGGTGATGTAACGCTCACCCACCCTGCGCGCATACCCCTCCAGCACCTGCTGACACAACGCCACAATCTCCTCGACCCATTCCGCGCCCACCCGCCACGACACCACCACCTGCAGATCCGGCGGACGCTGGTCGATGTCCAGCAGGGTCAGTTCCCCACGCGCCAGTTCCTCGGCCACCAGCACCGGCGGCAGGGCGCCGATCCCGAAACCGTCACGCAGCAAGCGGGTGATCGCCGACACCGAATTCACACAGTTCAGCCTCGGCGCCATGACGCCGTTGGCCTGCATCAGAGCGAGCACTTCCTGGTGAGGATGGGAGTTTTTCGAGTAGGTGATGATCCGCTCACTGCCCAGATCGGCAACGCCTGCGTATTCGCGGTTGTACAGCGAATTGCTGGCGGCGATCCAGCCGATCGGATGGCTGGCCAGTTCCAGGCTGCGCACGCTTTCCTGACGCAGCAGATCGGTTTGCAGGGCCACATCGAGAAAACCTTTTTGCAGCTGATCGCAGAGATTGAGCGACGTATCCGCCACCAGCTCGATTTCGAGCAGCGGATAGTGATCGGTGATCTGCGCCACCAGCGGGCTGAGCCAGGTATGGATCACCGTGTCCATCACCCCGATCCGCACGCGCCCGGCCTTGCTCGAGCGGGTCTCGATCGACTGCTTGAGCGCCTGCATGGTGTCCATCATCTGCTCGGCGTAATCGAGCACTTTCAGGCCTTCCGGCGTCAGGCTCACGCCCCGGGAGTCGCGCACGAACAGCTTCACGCCCAGTTCGCTTTCGAGCACGGCGATGCGGCTGGAGATCGACGCCTGGGTGGTGAAGAGCTTGTCGGCGGTCAGGCGAAAACTCTTGAGACGGGCGACCCAGACGAAGGTCTCGAGAAACTTCAGGTTCATGGGATAAAAATTTCTTATGTCTAAGGCGGGTTTTTATTAGTTGGACGCGACGGGGCCGCGCGCCCAAAAATCAGGCCATCCGGTTCCCACGATAGGCGTCGTCGGGGCTCAGAACAATACCAATAAAATCAGCGCGGAGATTTGCCATGAGTGCGCCCGACACCACCGCCATCCCGAAAGCCACGGCTCGCCCCGGACCTTTCGACTGGTATCGCAACATCAATCAGCAGGAACGCCGTACCTTCTGGAGCTGCAAGATCGGCTATGGCCTGGACGGCATGGACACCCAGATGCTCAGCTTCGTGGTGCCGACCCTGATTGCCATGTGGGGCATCACCACCGGCCAGGCCGGGCTGATTCACACCAGCACCCTGATCGCCTCGGCCATCGGCGGCTGGGTGGCGGGGATTCTCTCCGACCGCATCGGCCGGGTGCGCACGCTGCAACTGACCGTGCTGTGGTTCGCCTTCTTCACCTTCCTCTGCGGTTTCGCCCAAAGCTATGAACAACTGCTGATCGCCCGGACCCTGATGGGCTTCGGTTTCGGCGGCGAGTGGACCGCTGGTGCGGTGCTGATCGGTGAAGTCATCCGCGCCAAGGATCGCGGCAAGGCCGTAGGCATGGTGCAATCCGGCTGGGCGCTGGGTTGGGGGCTGACAGCAATTCTGTATGCGCTGCTGTTCTCGGTCTTGCCACCGGAAGATGCCTGGCGAGCACTGTTCATCCTCGGCATCGTCCCAGCGGTGTTCGTGATTTTCGTTCGCCGTCTGGTGAAAGACCCGGAAATCTACCGTGAAGCCAAGGCCAAGGAAGCTCCGGCCAACCCTTCGAAGTTCTACGAGATCTTCGCCCCCGGCATGCTCTTCACCACCATTCGCGCATCCTTGCTGACCACCGGTGCGCTGGGCGGCTACTACGCGATCACTTCCTGGCTTCCGACTTTTCTGAAGAACGAGCGGGGTCTGAGCGTACTGGGTACGGGCGGTTATCTGGCGATGGTGATCATCGGTTCCTACGTCGGTTACGTCATCAGCGCCTATCTGACCGACATCCTTGGGCGGAAAAAGAACTTCATCCTGTTCGCGGTCGGCTCGTTCACCATCGTCCTGCTGTACACGCAGATGCCGGTCAGCAATGGCGTGATGCTGTGGCTGGGCTTCCCGCTGGGCTTTTTCGCCTCGGGCATTTTCAGCGGCATGGGCGCGTTCCTCACCGAGTTGTTCCCAACGCGGATTCGCGGTTCGGGCCAGGGTTTCTGCTACAACATCGGCCGGGCGCTGGCGGCCTTGTTCCCGCTGCTGATCGGCCTGCTCAGCCAGACTGTGCCGCTGAGTGTTGGTATCGGGGCCTTTGCGGCGGTGTCCTACGGTGTGGTCATCCTGGCCGCCCTTAGCCTGCCGGAAACCCGGGGCAAGCAACTCGACACGCAATGACTCGAAGTCGGTAACTGTTAATCTGCGGGCCTGTCTGACGGATATGTCCCGCAGCAAAAAAGAATAAAACCTACAGGAGTGTTCATCGTGAGCCGCCTGCTATTGAATTGCGACATTGGCGAGAGTTTCGGCAACTGGACCATGGGTCTGGACGCGGAAGTCATGCCATTCATCGATTGCGCCAACATCGCCTGCGGCTTTCACGCCGGCGATCCGAGCATCATGCGCAAGACCGTCAGCCTGGCCCTCAGCCACGGCGTGCAGATCGGCGCTCACCCGGCCTATCAGGACCTGGTGGGGTTCGGTCGCCGCTCCATGGCCTACGCCGCCCAGGAACTTCAGGACATCCTGCATTACCAGATCGGCGCCCTCGACGGCATCTGCCGCGCCCAGGGCGGGCGGGTCAGCTACGTCAAACCCCACGGAGCGATGTACAACGACATGATGGCCAACCCGGCGCAACTGCGCGCGGTGCTGCAGGCCGTGGCTTCTTACGATCGCAGCCTGCCTTTGATGCTGATGGCGACCAAAGACAACAGCGCGGCGCAGCGACTGGGTGACGAATATGGCGTGACCCTCTGGTTCGAAGCCTTCGCCGACCGCGCCTACGACAGTGCCGGCATGCTGGTTTCCCGAAGCCTGCCAGGAGCGGTGCATCACGAGTCGGAGAAAATCATCGGTCAGGCCCTGACGATTGCCCGTGGCGAGCACCTCGCCGCCAGCGACGGCAGCGCCTTGCATTTGCAGGCCAACACCCTTTGCGTGCACGGCGACAACGCCAGTTCGGTGGCGGCCGTGCAACGTATCCGTCAGGCCCTGAACGAGCAGAGCGCGTCATGAAACTGCGGGTGGAAGTGGTCGCGCTCGATTGTCTGATGGTGCGCCTGTTCGACGAAATCGCCGAAGCCAACATGCCCTGGATGCTGGCGGCCAGCGAAAGCCTGCGGACCGCGTTTGGCGCGCAGTTGATCGATCTGGTGCCGTCCTACACGACCTTGATGGTGCATTACGACCTGACCGCGTTGAGTCCGTCCCAGGCCCGAGAGCTGATCGCCGAGGCCTTGATCGATCTGTCGCCCAACGCCCGCACACGTGGCACCTGCCATGTATTGCCGGTGTGGTACGACCTGAGCGTGGGGCCGGAGCTGACGCTGCTGTCACAGCGCAGCGGGCTGGCGGTGGAAGAGGTGATCCGCCGTCACAGCGAACGTGAATACCAGGTGTTCGCCCTGGGTTTCGCGCCGGGGTTCGCTTTCATGGGGATGGTGGAAGAAGTGCTCGCCGCCCCGCGCCTGAACACGCCGCGCAAGAAAGTCGCCGCTGGCAGCGTCGGCATCGCCGAGCGACAGACGGCGGCGTATCCGGTGGTGTCGCCGGGTGGCTGGAACCTGATCGGCCGCACGCCGGCCAAACTGTTCGACCGCAACCGTGACGGCTACAGCCTGATGCAACCGGGCGACACCGTGCGCTTCGAAGCGGTCGGACATGCCGAGTTCATCAACCTGGGCGGTGACGACACGCCACTGGAGGCCTTGGCATGAGCCGTCTGACGATTGAGGCGAGTACGCCATTGTGTCTGTTGCAGGACGCCGGCCGTTTCGGCGTGCGCCATCTGGGGGTGACACAGGGTGGTGGGCTGGATTGGCGCTCGATGTCCTGGGCCAACTGGCTGCTGGGCAACGGGCTCGACGCATCGGTGATCGAGATCACCCTCGGCGGTTTTACTGTGGTTGCGCAGGACGATTGCGTGCTGGCGCTGGCCGGCGCTGATCTTGGCGCGCAACTGGACGGCGAGCCGCTGGCACCGTGGCGCAGTTTCAGGTTGGGCAAAGGCCAGCGCCTGCAATTTACCCAGCCCTTGCTCGGCGCTCGCGCCTATCTGGCGGCCCCTGGCGGTTTCGAGGCGCCCAAGGTGTTGGGCAGCAGCGCAACCGTGGTGCGTGAAGAACTGGGTGGACTGGATGGCATGGGTCGGGCGCTGGGCAAGGGCGCGCAGCTGAGCTATTCGGGCAGTTCAGTGATGTTGCTGCGGGCGTTGACCCCGGAGCAGCAGCCCGACCTGAGCCTGGATGCGCCGCTGGACTTGATACTCGGGGCGCAAATCGGTGAGTTCAGCGGGCAGAGCCTGTTCGATGCGTTCAACAGCGTGTGGAACCTCGACAGCCGTGGCGACCGGATGGGGATTCGGTTGTTGGGCACGGCGTTGCAGTATCAGGGCAAGCCGATGATTTCCGAGGGTATTCCGCTGGGGGCGGTGCAGGTGCCGCCGGACGGGCAGCCGATCGTGTTGCTCAATGATCGGCAGACCATCGGCGGGTATCCAAGGCTGGGGGCGTTGACGCCGTTGGCGCTGGCGCGGTTGGCGCAGTGTTTGCCCGGGGCGTCGGTGCGGTTGCGGCCGGTGGTGCAGGAGGTTGCGCATCGGGAGCAAGTTGAGTATTTGCAGCGCTTTTTGAATAGCTAAAAGCATCGCGGGCAAGCCCGCTCCCACAGGTTTTGCCGTGAACACAAAGTCTGTGCACGACGCTAAACACTGTGGGAGCGGGCTTGCCCGCGATGGCGTCCGCCCAGTAAACCGAGTTACTTGGACAGAAACCGCATCCCTTCCTCCAACCCCCGCAAGGTCAGCGGATACATCTGGTCCTCGATCAAATCCCGCACGATGTTGGTCGACGAGGTGTAGCCCCAGGTGTCCTTGGGATACGGGTTGATCCAGATGAGCTTCTTGTACTTCTCCTTGAAGCGCTGCATCCACACGTAGCCTGCTTCTTCGTTCCAGTGCTCGACGCTGCCGCCCGGCTGGGTGATTTCATAGGGCGCCATGGCGGCGTCGCCGATGAAGATCACTTTGTAGTCGGCACCGTACTTGTGCAGCAGGTCCATGGTCGAGGTGCGTTCGGAGGTGCGGCGCATGTTGTTCTTCCACACCGATTCATAAATGAAGTTGTGGAAGTAGAAGTACTCCAGATGCTTGAACTCGGTCTTGCAGGCCGAGAACAGTTCCTCGCAGATCTTCACATGGGCGTCCATCGAGCCGCCGATGTCGAACAGCAACAGCAGTTTGACCGTGTTGCGCCGTTCCGGACGCATCTGGATATTCAAAAGGCCGGCGTCCTTGGCGGTGTGGTCGATGGTGCCGTCGATATCCAGCTCCTCCGCCGCACCCTGACGGGCAAACTTGCGCAGACGACGCAGGGCGACCTTGATGTTGCGCGTGCCAAGCTCCACCGAATCATCGAGGTTCTTGTACTCGCGCTGGTCCCAGACCTTGACCGCCTTGCCCTGGCGCTTGCCGGCATCGCCGACCCGAATGCCTTCCGGGTTGAAGCCGCCGGAGCCGAACGGGCTGGTGCCACCGGTGCCGATCCACTTGTTGCCGCCGGCATGGCGTTCCTTCTGCTCTTCCAGGCGTTTCTTGAACTCCTCGATCAGCTTGTCCAGGCCACCGAGGGACTGAATCGCCGCGCGCTCTTCATCGGTCAGCGAGCGTTCGAACTCCTTACGCAACCAGTCTTCCGGAATCAGGGCCTGCAAGTGGTCGTCGAGCTTGTCCAGGCCATTGAAATAGGCACCGAAGGCCCGGTCGAACTTGTCGAAATGCCGTTCGTCCTTCACCAGGATCGCTCGGGACAGGTAGTAGAACTCGTCCATGTCCGCGAAGGTGACGCGCTGCTTGAGCGCGTTGATCAGGTCCAGCAGCTCGCGCACCGAAACCGGTACCTTGGCTGCACGCATCTCATTGAACAGGTTGAGCAACATGGTGTTGACCCTTATCGAGCGCCGCGACGACTCATGAACGCCAGACGCTCGAGCAGTTGCACGTCCTGTTCGTTTTTCACCAGGGCACCGGCCAGCGGCGGGATGGCCTTGGTCGGATCGCGCTCGCGCAGCACCGCTTCACCGATGTTGTCGGCCATCAGCAGCTTGAGCCAGTCCACCAATTCGGAAGTCGAAGGCTTCTTCTTCAGGCCCGGCACCTTGCGTACATCGAAGAACACGTCCAGCGCTTCGCTGACCAGGTCTTTCTTGATGTCCGGGTAGTGCACGTCGACGATTTTCTGCAGGGTGCTACGGTCTGGGAAGGCGATGTAGTGGAAGAAGCAGCGGCGCAGGAAGGCGTCCGGCAGCTCTTTCTCGTTGTTGGAGGTAATGATGATGATCGGACGCTTCTTGGCCTTGATGGTCTCGTCGATCTCGTAAACGTAGAACTCCATCTTGTCGAGTTCTTGCAGCAGGTCGTTGGGAAACTCGATGTCGGCCTTGTCGATCTCGTCGATCAGCAGGATCACCCGCTCCTCGGATTCGAAGGCTTCCCAGAGCTTGCCCTTCTTCAAGTAGTTGCGAACGTCGTGAACCTTGTCCACGCCCAGCTGCGAATCGCGTAGACGGCTGACCGCGTCGTACTCGTACAGGCCCTGGTGAGCCTTGGTGGTGGATTTGATGTGCCAGGTAATCAGCTTGGCGCCAAAGGATTCGGCCAACTGCTCGGCGAGCATGGTCTTGCCGGTGCCCGGTTCGCCCTTGACCAGCAGCGGCCGCTCCAGGGTGATGGCGGCGTTGACCGCCAGCTTCAGGTCATCGGTGGCGACGTAGGCCTGGGTGCCTTCGAACTTCATCTGCTAATCCTCGAACGGTTTATGCCGACCTGAGCGAGGCAGGGCGGGGCGCAATAACAACAAATAGTCAGCCCCGACTATAACGCGGTGTCCGGTCGACTGTGAACGCAGACGGCTTATTCAGTCTCTGAATGGAGCGTCACATCTTGACTCAGTCTCGGCGGCTCGCCAGTATTGAGCTATCGCCATTTTGGCGATAGCGTTCGGCGCATGTCTACCAAATACCGATTCCGCGATACATACCGCATTCAGTTGCGTGAAAAGGACCGTCCGCCACCCCACGTCCACCTCACCGGTGGCGGGCTGGATGTCATGCTGAGCCTGGAAACCATCGAAGTGATGAGAGGCAAGGCGCCGCCGCTGATCATCAAGGAAGCGCTGGATTGGGTAAGGGCCCATCAGACGCAATTACTGGAGGATTGGAAACGATGTTACCCATGAAACGACCAAGGCTGACCAGGGTTCAGGCGCTGCCGGATTATCGTCTGGCTCTGACCTTTATTGACGGTCAGCAACTGACCCTTGACCTGACCCATGACTTGCAAGCCTATCCGGGGCTGCAACCTTTGCACGGTGACGCCTTCAATGGCGTCGAATTGGGCGACGATGGCTGGAGTGTCGAATGGCCCGAGTTGGACATCCAGATCGGTGCCGACACTCTGTACCTGGATGCGCTGGCGCAAAACGCATCGGACGAAAATACCCGGATCTTCATCGACTGGCGCGCTCGCACCGGTTTGCCGCTCAACCAGGCTGCCGAGGCATTGGGCGTCAGTACCCGCAGTATCAGTCGTTACAGCAGCGGTCGCGAAGCGGTACCACGCTCATTGGCCCTTGCTTGCCTGGGCTGGGATTTCCTACAACAGCAGACGAATCAGCAGCGTGCGGCCGAAGAAAACGGCCGCTACGTCGTTACTCGCAAACCTTAACCGGCATCCGGCTTCGGCCGTTCATAGCGGGCATTGAAGGCCTGGATGAATCCGTTGCGCAAAATCTGCAAAAACGCTTCGAACGCGCTGATATTTTGCTGATGGACATTGCCGCTAAGTTCGACTCTTGTGGCGAACTGGTTTTTACCCTGGTTTTTCAGGACGGTTTCGGTTCCTCCCACCAAGGCTTCCCACACTGAGCGGAACAGGCCTTTCTTCTCGTTCTCGACATCTTGCTGCCAATTGAATACGTCGACATCTTTCAACAACGGCTTGATGTACCCGGTCAGTTTCGCCTTTTTAGCCTGTGCCTCAATGACCACATCCCCGTGGCCGGCATTGAAGTCGAACTTGCCGTAGGCAGAGGCAAAGTCATTCATGCGTTTGAGTTCGATGTCTCTGGCCCGCAGGCGGAACTCGAATTCCTCGAAATTGCTCAGCGGGTCGAAGGTGGCATTGGTTTCCAGAGGCGCATGACCTAGCAACAGGGCCTTGCCTTCGAAACGAGCATCGCGTTTGCCTTCGGTGTCGGCCACGTTGGTCAGGTTGTAGATGCTGGCATTGACGTTAGTGGCATTCATGTTCACCGGGGGCTTGGAGTTGAAGTTGCGGAAACTGATCTTGCCGTCATCGATTTTTACCTCGTTCAAGGTAATCGGCAGCAATTTGCCCAGTTGGGCGCGCCAGTCGGTGCCTTCACCGGTTTGCGAGTTCTTTTTGTTGGCGCCGCCATCGACGAAATTTACCTCGGGATTGACGAACCTCACTTCGGCCACGACCGCACGGTCATACCAGAGGGAATGCCAACTGACTGAAAGGTCGATCAAAGGCGCATCGACAAACGGCACCGGCACTTTGCCTTCGACCTTGACGATTTTCAGGCCATTGATCTTGTAGGCACCGCGCCACAAGGCCAGGTCCACGTCAGTGATCTGGCCGCGGTAATCGCCCATGTCAGCCAAGCGCTCATTGAGGTAATCGCGCACCAGATAGGGCAGGGCGAAGTGCAGGGCAATCAGCAGCGCAACGAGGCCGGCGAGGGTCCACAAGGGCCAGCGGTATCGACGTTTCATGCTCGCAAATCTCTGGCAATCTAAAGCCATTGACTGCGCTGACACCCGGACGTTCGACCCGACTGGACGACCACGGGCAACAGGCTTACCTTTGTGCGCTATCGAATGCTGTATCAAGGACCCGTCATGAGCCGTATCTTCGCTGACAACGCCCATTCCATCGGCAACACGCCGCTGGTACAGATCAACCGTATCGCCCCGCGCGGCGTGACCATTCTGGCCAAGATCGAAGGGCGCAACCCCGGTTACTCGGTCAAGTGCCGGATTGGCGCGAACATGATCTGGGACGCCGAAAGCACCGGCAGACTCAAGCCTGGCATGACCATCGTCGAGCCAACCTCCGGCAACACCGGCATCGGCCTGGCCTTCGTCGCTGCGGCGCGGGGCTACAAGTTGATGCTGACCATGCCGTCGTCGATGAGTATCGAGCGGCGTAAGGTGCTCAAGGCTCTGGGGGCGGAATTGGTGCTGACCGAGCCGGCCAAGGGCATGAAAGGCGCGATCGAGAAAGCCGGTGAGATCGTTGCCAGCGATCCGTCCAAGTACTTCATGCCGGCGCAGTTCGACAATCCGGCCAACCCGGCCATCCATGAAAAGACCACCGGTCCCGAAATCTGGAACGACACTGACGGCGCGGTCGACGTTCTGGTGTCAGGCGTCGGAACAGGCGGAACCATCACCGGTGTATCGCGGTATATCAAGAATACCCAGGGCAAACCGATCATTTCGGTCGCTGTGGAGCCCGTTGTATCGCCAGTGATCAGCCAGGCGCTGGCGGGTGAGGAAATCAAGCCGAGCCCGCACAAGATCCAGGGTATCGGTGCCGGTTTCGTGCCGAAGAATTTGGACCTGTCGATCGTCGACCGCGTGGAATTGGTCAGCGACGACGAATCCAAGGCCATGGCCCTGCGTCTGATGCAGGAAGAAGGGATTTTGTGTGGCATCTCCTGCGGCGCGGCAATGGCGGTGGCGGTTCGTTTGGCCGAAACGCCGGAAATGCAGGGCAAGACGATCGTGGTGATCCTGCCCGACTCCGGTGAGCGCTACCTGTCGAGCATGCTGTTCAGCGATCTGTTCACCGATCAGGAGAATCAGCAGTAAGGGTTTGACGATCGAACGCTGTGGCGAAGGGTTCGCCACAGCGTTGGACTTTTTGGGTGGATCAGGTCAGCCGGCGTTCAGGCATCGCATGTTAATAAAGGCTTTATTGCGTATTTATTGATACAGAATGTTGGGGCAGACGGTTTTTCCCTGAAGTCGGTCGTGTTTATATGCCGACAGCAATGTCGGGCAAATGGCGTTGTGCAAAGTGTCTGTTACCAAGGAGTTGTTGATGACCTTATCCCTTGCCGCAAAGGCCTCGTTGTTGTTGCTGTTTCTGGGCAGCACCCTCTATGTGCATTTGCGGGGCAAGGCGCGATTGCCGGTTCTGCGCCAGTTCGTCAACCATTCGGCCCTTTTCGCTCCCTACAACGCCCTGATGTACCTGTTCTCCGGCGTTCCTTCCAAACCCTACCTGGACCGCAGCAAATTCCCCGAACTGGATGTGCTCAAGGACAATTGGGAAGTCATTCGCGACGAAGCGATGCACTTGTTCGATGAGGGCTACATTCGCGCCGCCGAAAAGAACAACGACGCCGGTTTCGGCTCGTTCTTCAAGAAAGGCTGGAAGCGTTTCTACCTCAAGTGGTACGACAGCCCCTTGCCTTCGGCCGAGCTGCTGTGCCCGAAAACCGTGGAACTGGTGAGCAGCATTCCCAACGTCAAGGGCGCCATGTTCGCGCTGTTGCCGGGCAACAGCCACCTCAACCCCCACCGCGATCCATTCGCCGGCTCTCTGCGTTATCACCTGGGCCTCTCGACACCCAACTCCGACGACTGCCGCATCTTCGTCGACGGCCAGGTCTATGCCTGGCGCGACGGTGAGGACGTGATGTTCGACGAGACCTACGTGCACTGGGTCAAGAACGAAACCGACAAGACCCGTGTCATCCTGTTCTGCGACATCGAGCGCCCCTTGAGCAACCGCCTGATGACCCGCATCAACCGCGCGATCAGCGCTTTCCTCGGTCGTGCCACCGCACCGCAGAATCTGGACGATGAGCGCGTCGGGGGGATCAACAAGGCCTACGCCTGGAGCAAGAATTCGAGCGACAAGGTCAGTGGCGTGGTCAAGCAGTGGAAACGGCGTAATCCCAAGGCTTATCGGGTGTTGCGGCCGGTGCTGGCGGTGGTGGTGTTGACGTTGTTGGGGTATTGGCTGTTCGGGTAGTGTCTCCTGCCGAATGAAAAACACTGCCCTGTAGGAGCTGCCGAAGGCTGCGATCTTTTGATTTTGCTTTTTTTAAGAACAAGATCAAAAGATCGCAGCCTTCGGCAGCTCCTACAGGGAGCGTGTCGTTATGAGGAGAGTTTGAAAGACGCTCCTGCCAGAACGCCGACAGGCTCATCGGTAGCGGCTCCTTCAAACGCTGCATTGAGTAAACGCAGTTGGCTTGCAGTCAGCCCTATAGCCTTGTTTCTAGCAGCGCCACAGCCTTTCCTCTGCCTAGATTTTTTTAGAGCTTTACGCATACCCGCTCCATTGCTGGTCATAAATTGCATAGTTTTCAAGATACGAGGATCTCTCCTCCTTTGACTGTTCAAGTCATTGCAATTCATGTCACCCGCTGGTTATAGTCAGCGCTCGGTGTCTCTCAGCACACCCTCCACCTCATCAAAAAGATCAGCCCATGCCTGCATCCCTCATCAACGCGGTAGTCGATTCAGCGGTCAACGCTGGCGTCGTGCCGTGCGGGAATCAGCAGCCTGTGCAGATCAGTCATTACCCCCCTCCTGTCAGTCGCACTCCAGTGTGCGCGGTGGTTTCACCGCCGGGTGTTGGCATTCGGGGCTGATCGGCGTTTTCTGCTGATCCCTGCCGCCCGCCTGAAACAACGACTGAATTTCAGCTTCGGCTGAGTTGGCTTTTTGCCTGACTACAGGTGGTATTCATGTTTGCTTTTTCCAGACAGTCCGCGCTCGCGGCGACTTCCACGAGCCTGTTCGTCCTGCTGTGGAGCAGCGGGGCGATTTTCTCCAAATGGGGCCTGGCTCACGCCTCTCCCTTTGCCTTTCTGCTGTTTCGCTTTGTCATCGCCCTGTGCGGGCTGGTGTTGCTGGTGCCGTTGCTCAAGCTGAAGTTACCCAAGGGCGGGAAACCGATGCAGTACGCGATGGCCACCGGGGTGGTGTTGCTGGGGGCTTATCAGATTTTCTATCTGCTGGCCCTGGACTTGAAAGTCACGCCGGGAGTGATGGCGACCATCATGGGCGTTCAGCCGATTCTCACTGTGGTGATCATGGAGCGTCAGCGCTCGGCCAGCCGGATTTTCGGCCTGTGCCTGGGGCTCGCCGGGTTGATCATGGTGGTGTATCAGGGCATCGGTCTGGCCGGTATGTCGCTGGCCGGGATGCTCTTTGGTTTGCTGGCGCTGGCGAGCATGACGTTCGGCTCGATCATGCAAAAGCGCATTACTGAAAACCCTCTCGGCACGATGCCCGTGCAGTACCTCGCGGGATTGCTGCTGTGCGGAATCTTCGTGCCATTTCAGCCGTTTCATTTCGAGCACAACACGGGGTTTGTCGTGCCGGTGCTGTGGATGGGGCTGGTGGTGTCGGTGCTGGCGACCCTGCTGCTGTATCGCCTGATCGCCCGGGGCAATCTGGTGAATGTCACCAGCCTGTTTTATCTGGTACCGGCGGTGACGGCGGTGATGGACTACCTGATTTTCGGCAACAAGCTGGCGGCGTTTAGCCTGCTGGGGATGCTGCTGATCATCATCGGTCTGTTCTTCGTATTCCGTAAAACCGCGTAAACCGAAAAAGGCCCGGTGCATTGATTGCGCTGGGTCTTTTCATTTGGCCAGCGTATGTTCGGCGCGCACCGAATGCATGAACGCCTGCATCGCCGACGATTGAATGCGATGACGCCGGGTGATCAAGCCATAAGGCGGCAACCGTGCCTCGAACTTGATCGGCAGCACCGCGAGCAAGTCGCGCCCCGGGTAATCCTCGACTACCGAAACCGGTGTCACGCCGAGCATGTCGGTCTGCTGGATCAGCGACAGCAAGGTCATGATCGAGGTGGTCTCGACGATGCTGCTGGGGATGTCGACCCGCGCGTTGTGAAACACCTGATTGATGATCGCGCGCATCGGGCTTGGATGCTGTTGCAGCACCCAGGTCTGGTTCTGCAATTCGGCCCAGCTCAGTTGCGTTTCCTTCGCCAGCGGATTTTCCGCGCCGCAAATCACGCACAAGGCTTCTTCGCCAAGGCTGTCGAAGAGCAATTCTTCGGCCCGCGCCCCGACCGGGATTCGCCCCAGCACCACATCCAGTTGATCCTGCAACAGCGCCTGCACCAACACATCGCTGGTATCGACCTGAATACTCATCGACAACCTCGGATGGCTTTGTTTCAGCGTCGCGATGGTTCGGGTCAACAACCCCGACGCCAACGCCGGAATGGCCCCGACCGCAACCCGACCGAGGTTGCCGGATTCGAGCGCCACCAGTTCCTCGCGCATGCCGCTGAGTTCGGCAAACACCATGCGCGCGTAGTAGATGACGGTTTCCCCGAACGGGGTCGCACGCATGCCCCGGGGCAGACGTTCGAAGAGTTCGACACCGAGCAGATCCTCGGCTTCGTGGAGCATCTTGGTCGCCGCCGGCTGGGTCATGCCGATATGGTCGGCGGCGCGGCGCAACGAGCCCAATTCCTGCAGCGCCAGCATCAAGCGCAGTTGGCGCAGACGCAGACGGCTGTGGATCACATTGGCAACAGGAATTCGGGTCATGGGCCGCGCTCGCAGAAAAGACTGCGGCAAGCCTGACAACAAATGTCAGGCGTTGCCAGCATTGCTGTGTCACAGCACCGATTTTGCCTTGGCGGCAGGGGATTTGCGCAGGCCGATCAGGGTTTGCAGCGCTTTGGAAATCATCGGCCAGAACAGCATCAGCAGGGCGGCCGTGGTCAGGCTGCCCACCAACGGGTTGGACCAGAAGATCCCCAGTTGCCCGTCCGAGAACAGCATCGACTGACGGAACGCATCTTCCGCCTTATCGCCCAACACCGCCGCCAGCACAAGCGGGGCGATCGGGTAGCCGAGTTTCTTGAACAGGTAACCCAGCGCGCCGAAGCCGAGCATCAGCACCACGTCGAAGAACGAGTTGTGCACCGAGTAGGCGCCGATGGCGCAGACCATGATGATGATCGGCGCAATGATCGAGAACGGAATGCGCAGGATCGAGGCGAACAACGGCACGGTCGCCAATACCACGATCAGACTCACCACGTTGCCCAGGTACATGCTAGCGATCAGGCCCCAGACGAAGTCGTGCTGTTCGACGAACAACGTCGGGCCAGGGTGCAGGCCCCAGATCATCAGGCCACCGAGCATCACCGCGGCAGTAGCGGAACCTGGAATGCCCAGGGTCAGCATCGGCAGCAGGGCGCTGGTACCGGCGGCGTGGTCGGCGGTTTCCGGAGCGATCACCCCTTCGACTTCACCTTTACCGAAGTTGTCGCGGTTCCTGGAGAAACGTCGCGCCAGGCTGTAGCTCATGAACGATGCCGCCGTCGGACCGCCGGGAGTGATGCCCATCCAGCAACCCACCAGCGTGCTGCGCACGATCGTCCACCAGTAGCGCGGCAGCTTGGCCCAGGTGCGCAGAATCACCATCGGCGTAATCCGCGCATGCTCGCCACGGAACACCAGGCCTTCCTCCACGGTGCAGAGGATTTCGCCGATGCCGAACAGGCCGATCACCGCCACTTCGAAGCTGATGCCGGTCATCAGCATCGGCTGGTCGAAGGTCAGGCGCAGGTTGCCGGACACGGTGTCCATGCCGACCGCCGCCATGGCGAAGCCGATCATCATCGCCACCACGGTTTTCAGCGGCGGGTTCTTGCTCATGCCGATGAAGGTGCAGAACGCCAACAGATACACCGCGAAGAACTCCGGCGAGCTGAAGGACATGGCGAACTCGGCAATGCGGGTCGACAGGAAGGTCAGCAGCATGACCCCGCACAGGGCGCCGATCAGTGCCGAGCTGAACGCGGCTGTCAGGGCTTCGGCGGCGCGGCCTTCGCGGGCCATCGGGTAGCCGTCGAAGGTCGTCGCCACCGATGAGGGCTCACCGGGTATGTTGAACAGAATCGAAGTGATCGATCCGCCGAACAACGCCCCCCAATACATGCACGACAGCAAGATGATCGCCGACACCGGCGACATGGTGAACGTCAGCGGCAGCAGCAACGCCACGCCGTTGGGGGCGCCGAGGCCGGGCAACACGCCGACCAGAATGCCCAGCAGCACGCCGACCACCATCAGGCCGATGTGACCCGGGGTGAGGATCAGGTTCATGCCTTGCAGCAGGGAATCGAATTCGCTCATTTGAAATGTCTCCAGGCCAGGGCAATACCGTCGCCCAGGGGACCTGCATCCAGCGGGACCTTGAACCACAATGCGAAAACCAGATAGCTGAACAGTGCCGCGCCAATGGACACGCAGGCGATCATCCACTTGCCATAAGGTTTGGCGCGATCGGTGTCACGCCACATGAACCAGGCGATGAACACGACCGATGCGAGGTAAATGCCGGTGAACGGCATGGCGCCGACAAACAGGGCAATAGGCAGGAACACCGACATCACCTGGCGGAACGCACTGCGGCTGACGAACGCCACACTCAAGACCTGCCAGCGCACCAGCGCCAATACGCCGTTGGCGATGCTGGCTGCGCTCAACAGCAGACCGATATAGAAGGGGAAGTAACCCGGCTCGGGGCCGGCGTCGCCCCAGCCGATGCCTTGTTCGTAGCTGCCGAACATCACCACCACGCCAAGCACAGTGGTGAACAGCGCCAGGCCGAGTTCGACCCAGCGGGTGCCGACCAGCGCCGGTGAATCCGAAGAATGGGACATGAAAACGTCTCCAGCAGAGGACGGCCGCCCGCAGGCGAGCGGCCGGACAACTTTAGTTTTTCAGCCAGCCGGCTTCCTTGAACACCGGGGTGACGCGGGCGGTGTCATGTTCGATGTAGGCGGTCAGCGGCTCGCCTTCGAGGAAAGTCGGCACCAGCGCGTTCTGCTTGACGTAGGCCTTGAACTCCGGGGTCTCGGTGACCTTGCGCATCAGTTCGACGTAGAACGCGCGCTGCTCGGCGCTGACTTCGCCGGGCATGAACACGGTGCGCGGGAAGCGGTACTGATCGATGCCCAGGCCCTGTTCGTGGCAGGTGGGTACGTCGGCCCAGGCTTTGTCGCCGGCGACTTTTTCGGTGTAGGTCATGCGCTCTTTACTGAAAACGCAAAGCGGTTCGACCTGATCACCGCGCCATTGGCTGATGCTTTCGCTGGGGTTGTTGACGTTGGCGGCGATGTGTTTGCCGGCCAGTTGCGTGGCGGCCTCGCTGCCGCTCTTGAACGGGATGTACACCAGTTTGCTGTTGTTGGTCTGGTTGAGCAGCAGGGTCAGGGTCTGGTCGACGTCCTTGGACTGGCTGCCGCCCATGCGCAGTTTCGACGGGTCGGCCTTGACCGCGTCATAGAAGCCTTTCGCGTCTTTCCACGGCGCGCCCTTGTAGCTCCAGAGAATGAAGTCATCCTCGGCCACTGCGGCGATCGGCGTCAGTTCCTGCCATTGGTAACCGAGCTTGGAGACCAGCGGCAGCAGGTAGATGTTGTTGGTGCCGATCACCAGTTTCTCGGCATCGCCCTTGTTCATCTTCATGTCGAGAAAGGCTTCGGCGCCATTGCCACCGCCCTTGTTCAGGACGATGGTGTTCACGTCGAGCAGCTTGTGGGTGGTGATGATCGACTGGATCAGGCGACCGAGCTGGTCGGTACCGCCACCAGGACCGCCGGCAACGATGATTTCGACGTTCTTGTCCGGTTGCCAGGCCGCGTTGGCGAGAGCAGGAAGGGTGCCGGCGGCGATCAGTGAGCAGCCAAGCATCAGACGGGATGTGCGACGGACGAATGCATTTCGCATGGTGGAAGAGCCTCGTTTTTGTATTTGTTATGAGTGACTTGTCTGCGCGGTAAAGCCGCAAGCCTGGACCGAGTGTGGGAACGTCGGGTCGTCGCGTCTAGTCAAAACAATACATACACCGATAGCCTGGGGTTATAGCTCTTTAGTGTGCAGGTCAAATGTTGCAGACCTGTAGCAGCTGGCGAAGCCTGCGTCCGGCTGCGCAACAGTCGCAAACCCTGTGTGCGAGGTCTATCTGAAACACCGCATTAGCTGATTTTACGAATGCTTCGCAGCCGGACGCAGGCTTCGCCAGCTGCTACAGGGTGCGGTGTTCTGGAAACAAGTGGAAACAGTCGCTGGAGGGGTGAAAGCTCATTGAAAGGGCCGTGTGCCATAACTCAAGGCTATCGCCTTATTTCCAGGTTTGATTAGACGGTTATCGCTGAGCCTTCGATAGTGCTCGCCAAGGCCGCGAAATTGCGGCGTCTTCACAAAAATAATAAAAGAGGTACGCACCATGGCTCGTCCCAGTGCTTCCCTGCAATTGCCCGGCGCCGAGGCTCCGTCCGCTGCCGCTGCCGCTGCAATCCCGCAGACCACCGCCGCCAAGGCCAGCAATGTGCGCTGGCGGATCTTCGCGATCATCTTTGCACTGACCATGGTCAACCTGATTGATCGTGTGTCGCTGTCCATCGCAATGCCCACCATCGCCAACGAATTTTCCCTGTCACCGAGCATGCAAGGGCTGATTCTCAGCAGCTTTTTTTGGGCCTATGCGCTGTTGCAGATTCCCGGCGGCTGGCTGATCGATCGCTTCGGCCCGCATCGGGTGATCGGCTGGTCCACCGGCTTGTGGGGCACCTTCCAGGTACTCGCGGCGTTTGCCACCGGCGGCCTGTCGTTGTTGTTTGCCCGCGTGGCGTTGGGGGCTTCGGAAGCACCGTTGTTCCCGTCCGGTGGCAAGTTGATTTCCCTGTGGCTCGCGCCGAGCGAGCGCAGTCGCGGCGCGGTGTTGATGGACAGCGGCAGCCCGTTGGGCGTGGCGCTTGGTGGCCTGATCATCGCCTATCTGATTGTCGCGCTGGATTCCTGGCGTCTGGCGTTCGTGATCGCCGGTGTCGCGACCCTGGCGCTGGCCTGGCTGGCGTGGCGTTATCTGCGCGATGACCCCAATACCCATCCGCAGGTCAATGCGCTGGAGCTGGAAAAGATCAACGCCGGGCGCGCCACGCCTGCCGCGGAGGCAGCCCGTGCGCCAGTCAAAGGATTGGGCATCGCCGCCCGTTCCTTGAGCGGCCTGCTGATCGGGCGAGCCAGTTGGGCGATGGTGTATTTCGGTCTGCTGACCTGGGGCCCGAGTTATCTGTCTCAGGCTCGCGGCTTTGACATCAAGGGCATTGGCGCGGCGACCTTCGTGATTTTCATCTGCGGCGCCTTGGGTTCGCTGACCGGTGGTTTCCTCTGCGACGGCCTGATCCGCAAGGGCGTTAAACGCGGCGTGGCGGTCAAGAGTCTGTTGGCATTTTCCGGCCTGGTGGCCCTCGGCGCCTTCCTGTTGTTGCCGACCTTGAGCAATCCCTACGCCGCCGTGGCTCTCTTGGCCCTGACCGCGTTCTTCCTGATGTGGGGCAGTCTCTACTGGAGCTTCCCGGCGTTGCTGGCGGCGCCTGCGCGGGTCGGTCTGATCGGAGGCGTGATGAATATGGCCGGCAGCACCGGCGGTATCGCGGTGCCGATTCTGGTCGGTGTGATTCTGCAAATGAGCGGTGGCTTCGCGCCGGTGCTCGGGTTCTTCGCGGTGTGTTCGGCAGTGTTCGTGCTCGCCACCCTGTTCATCAGCCTGGATGAGGTGCGTCATGGCTGAGTCGTCTTCAAGAAGCCTATGGAAAGGCCCGATCATCGACGCCCATCACCACTTCTGGGACCCGACGATCAACCATCATCCGTGGCTCGCGCCCGAGGCCAACATCCCGTTTCGCTACGGCGATTACAGTGCGATCAAAAGTCGTTATTTTCCTGACGATTACTTCGCCGATGCCGGTCCCCATAACGTCGTGCAAACGGTGTACATCGAGACCGAGTGGGACCCGCAGGACCCGATTGGTGAGACCCGCTTCATCGAACAACTGGCCGCCCGCTACGGCGTGCCGAACGCGATCGTCGCGCAAGCCTGGCTCGATCATCCGGACGCCATCGCGGTGCTCACCGAGCAAGCGAGTTACAAATGTGTGCGCAGCGTGCGGCACAAACCCGGTGGCCCTGTGTCGCCGGCCGAGGTCGGCCATGTGCGCAGCCTGATGAGCAATGAACACTGGCGCCGCAGTTATGCCGCGCTGCAAGGGCTGGGGCTGCATTTCGACCTGCAGACGCCCTGGTGGAACCTGCACGAAGCCGAGCGCCTGGCCCGGGATTTTCCGGGCACCACGCTGATCCTCAACCACGCCGGCCTGCCCAGCGATCGCAGCGCCGAAGGCCTGGCCGGCTGGCGCCTGGCGATGTCGCGTCTGGCCCAGTGGCCCAACGTGCAGGTGAAGATTTCCGGGCTGGGCCAGGCGGGCAGGGCCTGGCGCGCCATCGACAACGCCTGGATCGTGCGCGAGGTGATCGCCATGTTCGGCACCGCCCGGGTGATGTTCGCCAGCAACTTTCCGGTGGACAGCCTGTGCGGCTCGTTCGATGACATCTACAGCGGTTTCAAATCCATCGTCGCCGATCTGCCCGTGGCCGATCAGGAGCGACTGTTCTACAGCAACGCGCAGCACATCTATCGCTGCGAGCCTTGCGCCATTGACCGGGCGCAGCCTGAACCCTTGAGGAGTGAAGCATGAAAAAAACTACCATCGCGATGGTCCTGGGCGACCCGGCGGGCATCGGCCCGGAACTGATCGCCCGGCTGCTCGCTGAGGCTGAAGTACGCAGCAAGGCACAGGTGATTCTGATTGCCGATGAAACGGAAATGCGTCGCGGCATGGACATCGCCGGTGTGCAGTTTCCTTATCGCCAGGTGGATTCGCTTGAGCAGTTGTCGTTCGTCGACGACACGCCGCTGTTCTACGATTTTCGCGGCGCTGCGGTTGGAGAATTCCCGCGTAGCGAAGCCAGTGTGATTGGCGGACGTTACAGCCTCGATACCCTGGAACAGGCGCTGCGCCTGACCGAGGCCGGTACTACAGACGCGATCCTTTTCGGCCCGCTGAACAAGACTTCGCTGCACATGGCCGGCATGGCCCACAACGACGAGCTGCACTGGTTCGCTGAACTGCTGGATTTCCATGGGCCGTTCTGTGAATTCAACGTGCTCGACAATCTGTGGACTTCGCGGGTGACGTCCCACGTCGCTCTGTCCGAAGTCCCGGGCATGTTGAGTGAGCAGCGGGTGGTGGAAGCGATTGAACTGATCGACACCGCCCTCAAGCGCAGCGGCCTGGAGAAACCGCGGATCGGCGTCTGCGGTTTGAACCCGCATAACGGCGACAACGGCTCCTTCGGCCGGGAAGAAATCGACATCATCGGCCCGGCCGTTCGCACGGCTCAGGCAAAGGGCATCGCCGCCGAAGGACCGTACCCGGGTGATACGATTTTCCTCAAGGTCCAGGGTGATGCGAGCGCCTTCGACGCGGTGGTGACCATGTATCACGACCAGGGACAGATCGCGATCAAACTGATGGGCTTCTCCCGTGGCGTCACGGTGCAGGGCGGCCTGCCAATCCCGATCACCACCCCGGCCCACGGCACCGCCTTCGACATCGCAGGCCAAGGCAAGGCCAACGTCGGCGCCACCCGCCAGGCCTTCGAAATCGCCTGCCGAATGGGTGCCAGCCGCCACTGACCCAAATCTCCCAAACACCCTAAATCCCTGTGGGAGCGGGCTTGCTCGCGAATGCGGTCTGTCAGTCGACATCTTCGTTGCCTGACAGGACTCCTTCGCGAGCAAGCCCGCTCCCACACTGCTTTTTTGCCTGATAACCCATTTCAGGCAATAACCGCTTTTCGATATCACCCCAGGTTATCGCCGGATACGCATAAGTGATTATCCGCAGTCCCCGGGCGCTGGCTAAAGTCGCTCCATCGAATGCCGGAAGCCGCCAACCAGGCGGTTCCGCGCACACGACCCGACAATTACAAGAAGCGCCAGCAAGGAACTGTATTCATGAAAATCAAAGCGATCCGTACCCGCGTATTCGAGTGGAAAGGCAAAGTCGTTCCCCCTCAGGCGCACTTCTGCACCAACGCCAGCGACATCCTGTTCGAACGCGGCGACGCCATGGGCTCGTTCCGTTTCCACGGCTGGCTGGTGGTGGAAGTCGAAACCGACACAGGCCTGGTCGGCATCGGTAACTGCGCCCTGGCGCCGCGCGTGGCCAAGGAAATCATCGACACTTACCTGGCACCGATCGCCATCGGCGAAGACCCGTTCGACAACGAATACATCTGGCAGAAAATGTACCGCCAGAGCCACGCCTGGGGCCGCAAGGGCATCGGCATGGCGGCGATCTCGGCGATCGACATCGCGATCTGGGACATCATGGGCAAGGCGGTCAACAAGCCGGTGTTCAAGCTGCTGGGCGGACGCACCAAGGAAAAGATCTGGACCTACGCCTCCAAGCTCTACGCCAACGACAACCTCGACCTGTTCCTCGAAGAAGCCCAGGGCTATCTGAACCAGGGTTTCACCGCGCTGAAAATGCGCTTCGGCTACGGCCCGAAAGACGGCCCGGCGGGCATGCGTCGCAACATCGAGCAGGTGCGCGCTTTGCGTGAACTGGCAGGTCCGGATGTGGACATCATGCTCGAGTGCTACATGGGCTGGACCCTGGAATACGCCCGTCGCATGTTGCCGAAACTGGCCGAGTTCGAACCGCGCTGGCTGGAAGAACCGGTGATAGCCGATGACATCGAGGGTTACATCGAACTGAAAAAAATGGGGATCATGCCGATCTCCGGCGGCGAGCACGAATTCACTTCCTACGGCTTCAAGGACCTGCTGGAGCGCCGCGCCGTCGACGTGATCCAGTACGACACCAACCGTGTCGGCGGCATCACCGCCGCGCGCAAGATCAACGCCATGGCCGAAGCCTGGTCGGTGCCGGTCATTCCTCACGCCGGGCAGATGCACAACTACCACCTGACCATGTCCACCACCGCTTCGCCGATGGCCGAGTTCTTCCCGGTGTTCGACGTCGAAGTCGGAAACGAACTCTTCTACTACGTGTTCAAGGGCGAGCCGCAACCGGTCAACGGCTACATCCAGCTCGACGATCACAAGCCGGGTCTGGGCCTGGAAATCTCCGATGAGTTCCTGAGCGAATTCAACATCATCGAGTGACCTTGAAGCGCCGCTTCCGGGCGGCGCCATCCATGACTTTGCGGAGGCCGACATGCGCCTGATTCAATTTGAAAACAGTAACGGCGATCGCCAGGTGGGCGTGGTCGATGGCTCACAGGTCCAGGTGTTGAAAGACACCCGCAGCACCCGAGAACTGGCACTCGCGGCGATCCGTGCCGGGCGCAGCCTGGCGGAAGAAACCATTCTGCGTGGCAGCGAAACGAGCCTCGATTATGCGCAGTTGCTGCATGAGCACCGCATACTGCCGCCGCTGGACCACGAAGACCCGGCGCACTGCCTGATCAGCGGCACCGGCCTGACTCACCTGGGCAGCGCTTCGACGCGGGACAAGATGCACCAGCAGGAAGGCGCGGTCGAAGCCGGTATGACCGACACCATGCGCATGTTCAAGTGGGGCCTGGAAGGCGGCAAGCCGGCGGACGGGCAGGTCGGTGCGCAACCGGAGTGGTTCTACAAGGGCGACGGCAGCATCGTCGTGCGTCCCGGCGCGGACTTCCCGGTGCCGCCATTTGCAGAGGACGCCGGTGAAGAACCGGAGCTGACCGGGCTCTATGTCATCGGCCATGACGGCCTGCCGTATCGCCTCGGTTATGCCCTGGGCAACGAGTTCTCCGACCACGTCATGGAGCGCCGCAACTACCTGTACCTGGCCCATTCGAAACTGCGTAGTTGCTCTTACGGTCCGGAGTTGCGCGTCGGCGAATTGCCCCGGCACCTGGTCGGCACCAGCCGCATCAAGCGCGACGGCCAGACCCTCTGGGAGAAAGAGTTTCTCAGCGGCGAGGACAACATGTGCCACAGCCTCGCGAACCTGGAATTTCATCACTTCAAGTACGCGCAGTTCCTGCGTCCCGGTGATGTCCACGTGCATTACTTCGGCACCGCCACGCTGTCGTTTGCCGACGGGGTGAAGACCCAGCCGGGGGACCGTTTCCAGATCAGCCTGGAGGAATTCGGTGCGCCGTTGGTCAATGGCATTGGTGAAAGTGAACAGCCGTTGCCAATCGGTGAGGTGCGAGCGCTTTAAGGCTTTAGTCGGCGTAAAGCTCTTCGCGGGCAAGCCTCGCTCCTACAGGGTTGGTGGTTGTTCATACCCATCCTGTAGGAGCGAGGCTTACCCGCGAAGGCGTCATCAACATCACCGCAAATTACCGGGTCGCCGTGGGCTTCAACACCAACCACAACGCCACCGCAATCAACACCCCGCCATAAACATGCGCCATCGACAGCGGCTCATCCAGAAACATCGCCCCCCACAACACCCCGAAGGGCGGGATCGCAAAGGTCACGGTGGATGACTTCACCGGGCCGATCGCAGTGAGCAGGCGGAAGTAAATGATGTAGGCAAAGGCCGTGCACACCAGCCCCAACCCCAGCAGCGACAGCCAGACATTCCAGCCGCCCCAGCTCGCCGGAGGATGGCTGATCGCGCTGTAACCGAACAGCGGCAACAGGAACAACGTAGCCCCCAGCATGCTGCCCAGCGCCGACAGCCGACTGTCGAGCCCGCCGGCCTGATCCAGCCAGCGTCGTGCGAGGAACCCTGCAAAACCGTAGCAGGTGGTGGCCAGCAGGCAGGAGAGGGCGCCCATCAGCAGTTGAGTGTCAAAGGCAACGGGACCGGCACGGGTCAGGACGCCGACACCCAGCAACCCCAGAAACACTCCACCGAGCCTGGCGACAGTGAGCCGTTCATGGAAAAACAGGCCGCCGATCAACACACCCATCAAAGGCGTCGTGGCGTTGAAGATCGCCGAGTAACCGGCGGGCAGCACTTGGGCGGCCACCGAGTAAAGCGTCGCAGGCAGGCCCGAGTTGATCACCCCCAGCAGCATCACGGTTTTCAGCTTGCCCTTGAATTCCCAGCGCACCCGCATCAACCCCAGAATCACCAGCAAACCGGCGGCCGCAATGGACACCCGGAAAAACGCAGTGGGGATCGTGCCAATCTCCGGGGCAATGATGCGCATGAACAGGAAACTCGCACCCCAGATGGCCGCCAGCGACAGTAATCGGAAAAGATCGACGGGGTTCACGGTGCGCTCCTGGCTTGATCGGGACGAGAGTGTTGCCGAGCGCCTGATCGATGGCAACCGCAAATCGGGCATTTAATTCGGGCCAAAAATTACACTTCTCCTGCACCCGCTTCACTGGCTAAGCTCAAGGCTTTGGAATTCCCGCAGAGGTCTCACCATGCCGCAGAATTGGCCAGCCGCCGACATCGCCCGTCTGATCCTCGACGGCTTTGACGATTACCGCGAGCATTTTCGCCGCATCACCGACGGTGCGCGGGCCCGGTTCGAGCAGGCGCAATGGCAGGAGACGCAATCGGCTTCGGCAGCGCGGATCAACCTCTATGAAGAGAAAGTCGGCGAAACGGTCGGGCGACTGCGTATCGCGTTCGACGACGACACCCTGGACGTGAGCTGCTGGCCGCTGGTCAAAAGCGCCTACATCAAGCTGATCGACCTGCGCTTCGACGATGAGCTGTCGGAGACCTGGTACAACTCGATTTTCTGCGGCCTGTTCAGCCACGACCTGATCAGCGACGGCTGCATGTTCATCCACACCACCCGGCCGAGCCTGCGTCGGGCCCGCGCTGCACAAACCCGCACCTACAAGCCCCAGGGCCAGCTGTCGGGCATGCTCGCCAGCATCTTTGCCGATTACCGCTTCAGCGAGGAATACGCCGATCTGCCCGGCGACTTGCGTCGTCTTGAGGCGCAGCTGCGCGAGAACCTTCCGGATTGGGTGTGCAAAGACCCGGATCTGAGTGTCGAGCTGTTTTCCTCGGTGCTGTACCGCAACAAGGGCGCGTACCTGGTGGGGCGCATCTACACCGCCGACGAGCAGTGGCCGCTGGCGATTCCGCTGTTGCACCTGGAAGGTCGCGGCATCCAGATCGATGCGTTGATCACCGACGAAGCCGACGTGTCGATCATCTTCTCCTTCACTCGCTCGTATTTCATGGTGGATGTGCCGGTGCCGGCGGAGTTCATCGGTTTCCTCAAGCGTATCCTGCCGGGCAAGCACATCGCCGAGCTGTACACCTCGATCGGTTTCTACAAGCACGGCAAGTCGGAGTTCTACCGGGCACTGATCAATCACCTGGCCAACACTGACGACCAGTTCATCATGGCCCCCGGCGTGCGCGGCATGGTGATGAGCGTATTCACCCTGCCGGGGTTCAACACCGTATTCAAAATCATCAAGGACCGGTTCTCGCCGTCGAAAAACGTCGATCGCGCCACGGTGATCGAAAAGTACCGGCTGGTGAAAAGCGTCGACCGTGTCGGGCGCATGGCCGATACCCAGGAGTTCGCCGACTTCCGTTTCCCGCTGGAGAAGTTCGAGCCGGCGTGCCTGGAAGAGTTGCTGGAAGTCGCGCCGTCCACGGTGTCGGTGGAAGGCGACACGGTGCTGATCCGCCACTGCTGGACCGAGCGGCGGATGACGCCGTTGAACCTGTACCTGGAAAACGCCAACGAGGCGCAGGTTCGCGAGGCGCTGGATGATTACGGTCTGGCGATCAAGCAACTGGCGGCGGCGAACATTTTTCCTGGCGACATGCTGCTGAAAAACTTCGGCGTCACCCGTCACGGCCGGGTGGTGTTCTACGACTACGACGAAATCTGCTTTCTCACCGAAGCCAACTTCCGCCACATCCCGCCGCCGCGTACCCCCGAAGATGAAATGGCGTCCGAGCCCTGGTATTCGATCGGGCCGCTGGACGTATTCCCCGAAGAGTTTCCGCCATTCCTGTTTGCCGATTCGGGGCAGCGCAAGCTGTTCGACAGCTTGCATGGCGAGTTGTACAACGCCGATTACTGGAAGGGTTTGCAGGGGGCGATTCGGGCGGGGAAGGTGATTGATGTGTTTCCGTATCGGCGCAAGAGCCCCGACAGCGAGTAAGCCTCCAACCGAACTCCTG
>NZ_JAIQWX010000036.1 GCF_020164475.1 Pseudomonas sp. REP124
TTCGTTTCGCCACATTTCTATGCAATAGCTCCGGGCGTGGCTATCATGCGGGCCTCATGGTGAGGCGAGACTTGCATGCTGACGTTGTTAAAGCTTCTTAAGGATGGTCGATTTCACTCGGGCCAAGCTCTGGGTTCTGCCTTGGGTGTCAGTCGCAGTGCTGTATGGAAGCAGCTTCAACAGCTAGAGGCTGAGCTGGGGCTGACCATTCACAAAGTGCGAGGGCGTGGCTATCAATTGTCTGCGCCGCTGACGCTACTTGATTCTGCAGAAATCAAGAAAATGCCGCCGTACCGCGATTGGCCTGTGCTGGTCTTCGACTCAATCGATTCCACGAACGCTGAAGCCCTGCGGGCGATCGAGCGGCTTCAGCCTGCGCCATTTCTGGTGCTCGCTGAGCGGCAGACAGCTGGGCGCGGACGGCGTGGTCGGAAGTGGGTAAGTCCGTTCGCGGAAAACGTCTACTACAGCCTGGTGCTTCGTATTGATGGTGGGATGCGCCAGCTGGAAGGCCTGAGCCTCGTTGTTGGGCTCGCCGTTATGCATTCTCTGCGTGAGCTTGGTGTTCCTGGTGTGGGCTTGAAGTGGCCTAACGATGTCTTGGTCGGCCAGAAAAAAATTGCAGGGATATTGCTTGAGTTGGTTGGCGATCCTGCTGATGTGTGTCACGTGGTGCTGGGTGTCGGTATAAATGTGAACATGCAGATGACTGATGAGGTTGATCAGCAGTGGACCTCTATGCGCTTGGAAGCCAGCAGGGCCTTCGATCGTAATCGTTTGGTTGCGGAGCTGGGGGGGATGCTTCAGAAATACCTCGAACGGCATCGGGTTGGCGGTTTTGCAGCAGTCCAGGCTGAGTGGGAGCAAAACCATCTATGGCAGGGGCGCGCGGTGTCGCTAATCGCGGGTGCCAACCAGATCGATGGTGAAGTATTAGGTATCGATAGTCAGGGCGCCTTGCGTCTGAAGGTGGGTGGTGTGGAAAAGGTCTTCAGTGGCGGCGAGCTCAGCTTGAGGTTGCGCAATGATTCTTGAGCTTGACTGTGGAAACAGCTTTATCAAATGGCGTGTGCTCGGCGCGAATGCCTGCCTGCTGGTGGGGGAGGGTGTTGCCGATTCTGATCATGCGCTGATTGACGGTTTGAATGCGCTAGATGGGTTGTCCTTGAAGTTTTGTCGGCTGGTGAGTGTCCGCACTGCCGAGGAAACCGGTGTGTTAATCGCATTACTAAAGGCATCCTTTGATGTTTCGGTGGTCTGTGCCGCCCCAGCACAGGAAATGTCCGGCGTTCGTAATGGTTACGAAGAATTTGAGCGGTTGGGACTTGATCGCTGGCTCGCCTTGTTGGGGGGGTATCACCTGGCTGCGGGCGCTTGCCTTGTATTGGATTTTGGTACGGCCGTTACAGCGGATTTCGTTGCTGCGGATGGCGAGCATCTTGGTGGGTTCATTTGTCCGGGGATGCCGTTGATGCGTAACCAGCTCCGTACCCATACCCGGAAAATTCGCTATGGCGACGCCGCGGCTGAACGTGCGTTGGAGAACCTTATCCCGGGTCGTACGACGGTTGAGGCGGTTGAGCGCGGTTGTCTGCTGATGTTGCGAGGTTTCGTTCTCACTCAGCTTGAATTGGCGCGCGACTATTGGGGGCAAGATTTCACGGTCTTTCTTACGGGTGGGGATGCATCCCAGGTCTCGGAGATGGTGCCGCAGGCCAAGGTGGTTCCGGATCTGGTATTTGTTGGCTTGGCCATGGCTTGTCCCTTGCCCTGAGGTCTTTATGCGCTGGTTGTTTTTACTGCTGCTTGTTCTGAACGTCTTTTACTACATCTGGCATCAGCAAGAGGCTCCTTTGCGGGCAAAGGACGTAACGCCTCTGAGTTTATATAAAGGAGGGCAGCAGGATATTCGGCTTTTGAGTGAGGCGCCTGACGCAGCCAGGGACAAGGGCAAGGTGGTTCAGGCTGATGGTGGTTGTCTCTACTTGGGTGGTTTTGCTCGGCAGGACGCAGCTCAGGGGCTTGAGCGCAGGTTGACGGGTATGGACGTCAAGTTTCAAAGTTTGCCCAGGGCGGGCTCGGAAACCGCGTCGTACTGGGTGCGTGTTGCCCCGGAAAGCAGGCGCTGGCTGGATGACCTGCAGCTGATAAACCTTTCTAAAGAATTCAATGAGTTAAAACATAAAATAATGCCTTGCGAGGGGGTTGCGCCTTCGGAATAGTTTGCATAGAATGGCGCCCGCTCCACAGCGAAGACCTAAAGCGGTAAGCGATGTGAAGCGAAGTCAAAGCAGCTAACCTCAAGATTTTAATGAGAAAATGCTTGACAGAAGGCTGGCATAGTATAGAATGCCGGCTCGCTTAGGAGGGGTTCCCGAGCGGCCAAAGGGATCAGACTGTAAATCTGACGTCTACGACTTCGAAGGTTCGAATCCTTCCCCCTCCACCATTTTAGCGAGAGCTGCACGCCTCGCGGGTATAGTTTAGTGGTAGAACCTCAGCCTTCCAAGCTGATGATGCGGGTTCGATTCCCGCTACCCGCTCCAAGTTTGCAGGTTTTGCATAGTGTTACGCTCTTGTAGCTCAGTTGGTAGAGCACACCCTTGGTAAGGGTGAGGTCAGCGGTTCAAATCCGCTCAAGAGCTCCATATAACAAGGCAGATATGAAAATATCTGCCTTTGTTTTAATGGCCTGCAATGGTTGTGTTGGATTTGGTGGTGTTGTATGGCCGGATTCCTGTCTAGACCGGGTCATTGATTAAGCTGTTGTAAAGTCTCCTTCAGGTCAGCATAATGGTCGGCCTGATTTTGTTTTAGGTCAGTAGCTCAATTGGCAGAGCGACGGTCTCCAAAACCGTAGGTTGGGGGTTCGATTCCCTCCTGACCTGCCAGATTCACCAGGTGTGTCTGGCTTTCTTTTCACAGGATCTTCATAGATGACTCCTAAAGCTGAAGCTCAAGGCTCTCGCTTCGATCTGCTCAAGTGGCTAGTGGTAGTCGCTTTGGTGGTTGTTGGCGTTGTTGGCAATCAGTACTTCTCTGCTTCGCCGATCCTGTACCGTGTGCTTGCTTTGCTCGTGATTGCTGCTGTCGCTGCGTTTGTGGGTCTGCAGACTGTCAAGGGTAAGTCTTTCTTTGTGCTGGTGAAGGAAGCGCGCACCGAAATTCGTAAAGTCGTATGGCCAACTCGTCAGGAAACCACTCAGACCACGTTGATCGTTGTGGCTGTTGTTCTGGTTATGGCGTTGCTGTTGTGGGGTCTTGATTCCCTGCTCGGCTGGCTTGTTTCCTTGATTGTCGGTTAAGGGTGTCCCGTGGCTAAGCGTTGGTATGTTGTTCATGCTTACTCGGGTTACGAGAAGCACGTAATGCGCTCGTTGATCGAGCGTGTAAAGCTGGCTGGCATGGAAGATGGTTTCGGCGAAATTCTGGTCCCCACTGAAGAAGTGGTTGAGATGCGGAATGGTCAGAAGCGCAAGAGCGAGCGCAAATTCTTTCCAGGCTATGTGCTGGTCCAGATGGATATGAACGAGGGTACTTGGCACTTGGTCAAGGATACTCCTCGTGTCATGGGCTTTATCGGTGGGACCGCTGATAAACCTGCGCCGATTACTGACAAAGAAGCAGAGGCAATTCTGCGTCGTGTCGCTGATGGTAGCGATAAGCCGAAGCCTAAGACGCTGTTTGAGCCGGGTGAGACTGTTCGTGTCAATGACGGTCCGTTCGCTGACTTTAACGGCGTTGTCGAAGAAGTTAACTACGAAAAGAGCCGGATCCAGGTGGCAGTGCTCATTTTCGGTCGCTCTACTCCGGTAGAGTTGGAGTTCAGCCAGGTCGAAAAGGTCTAGTTGAGCAAGCATCCCAACCCCGCAGCCGTAGGCTGTGGGGTTTTGTCGTCACTGGGATAAACGCGCAAGCAACCGGGGAGCCTTTCGAGGCGTTTGAACCCGTAATTGGAGTGCCTCATGGCCAAGAAGATTACCGCTTACATCAAGCTGCAAGTGAAGGCCGCTCAGGCTAACCCAAGCCCACCTGTTGGTCCTGCTCTGGGTCAGCACGGCGTGAACATCATGGAATTCTGCAAGGCTTTCAATGCCCGTACTCAGGGTCTTGAGCCAGGTCTGCCGACTCCAGTGATCATCACTGTTTACAGCGACCGTAGCTTCACGTTCGAAACCAAATCCACCCCTGCTTCGGTTCTGCTGAAGAAGGCGGCAGGTCTGACCAGCGGTTCCGCTCGTCCGAACACCGTTAAGGTTGGCACCGTAACTCGTGCTCAGCTGGAAGAAATCGCGAAAACCAAAAACGCGGATCTGACTGCAGCTGATATGGAAGCAGCCGTGCGTACTATCGCCGGTTCTGCTCGTAGCATGGGCCTTAACGTGGAGGGTGTGTAATGGCTAAGCTGACCAAGCGTCAAAAGGCTATCGCCGGCAAAATCGAAGCAGGCAAGTCCTACAACATTGTAGACGCCGCTGCACTGCTGGCCGAGCTGTCGACTGTCAAGTTCAGCGAGTCGTTCGACGTTGCTGTAAACCTGGGTGTTGACCCACGTAAATCCGACCAGGTCGTTCGTAGCGCTACCGTGCTGCCGCACGGCACTGGCAAGACCGTTCGCGTTGCTGTGTTCACCCAGGGTCCAGCTGCTGAGGCCGCTCTGGCTGCCGGCGCTGACCGTGTAGGTATGGACGAACTGGCTGCCGAAATGAAAGGCGGCGACCTGAACTATGACGTAGTGATTGCATCTCCTGATGCAATGCGCGTTGTAGGTCAGTTGGGTCAGATCCTCGGTCCACGTGGTCTGATGCCTAACCCTAAAGTCGGCACCGTAACTCCAGACGTAGCTACCGCGGTTAAAAACGCCAAGGCTGGTCAGGTTCGTTATCGCACCGACAAAAACGGCATCATCCACACTTCCGTTGGCAAGATCGGCTTCGATGCCGTCAAGCTGAAGGAAAACGTTGAAGCCCTGATCGCTGACCTGAAGCGTATCAAGCCAGCTTCTTCGAAAGGTATCTACGTCAAGCGCGTAACCCTGAGCACCACTATGGGCCCAGGTCTGGTCATCGATCAGAGCTCGCTGGACGCGTAAGACGCGAATTGGCGCAAGAGATTGCGCCAATTGAAAAATTGGGGTCCCTGCCTGGCGGGGGCTGTCCAAGACCGTAGGCGACGAAAGTCTTAAACCACAAGCCTACGCAGATGGTGCTCCCGGTTCCTTACCGAATCAGACACCAAAACGACATCCGGTTTCGACTGGATGAAACGGTAACAAGCAGGAGTTAAACCCGTGGCAATTAAACTCGAAGACAAGAAGGCCATCGTCGCTGAAGTCAACGAGGCTGCCAAAGTCGCTCTGTCCGCTGTCGTGGCCGATGCCCGTGGCGTAACAGTAGGCGCAATGACCGGACTCCGTAAAGAGGCTCGTGAAGCTGGCGTTTACGTACGTGTCGTACGTAACACCCTGCTCAAGCGCGCTGTTGATGGCACTGAGTTCAGTGTTCTCAACGACGTGTTCACCGGCCCTACCCTGATCGCTTTCTCCAACGAACACCCGGGCGCTGCTGCTCGTCTGTTCAAAGAGTTCGCCAAGGGGCAGGACAAGTTCGAGATCAAGGCAGCTGCGTTTGATGGCAAGTTCCTTGCCGCTAACCAGATCGACGTGTTGGCTACTTTGCCGACCCGCGACGAAGCTATTGCGAAACTGATGAGCGTGATCCAAGGCGCTACCAGCAAGCTGGCTCGTACCCTGGCAGCCGTTCGCGACCAGAAAGAAGCTGCTGCAGCCTAAGGCGCAGTCGAATCTTTCAAAATCATATGTTTAATTTGATGGCTGCGTAGGCTGTCACCCCAATACAGGATTCAAGTCATGTCTCTGACTAACGAACAAATCATCGAAGCAATCGGCCAGAAAACCGTTCTGGAAGTTGTTGAGCTGATCAAAGCAATGGAAGAAACCTTCGGCGTGACCGCTGCTGTTGCTGCTGCTGGTCCAGCTGCTGCTGCCGCTGTTGTTGAAGAGCAAACCGAGTTCAACGTTGTTCTGGTTGAAGCCGGCGAGAAGAAAGTAAACGTGATCAAGGCAGTTCGTGAACTGACCGGTCTGGGCCTGAAAGAAGCCAAAGAGAAAGTCGACGGCGCTCCTCAGGTTGTAGCTGAAGGCGTTTCGAAAGAAGCTGCTGAAGACGCTAAGAAGAAGCTGGAAGAAGCAGGCGCTAAAGTCGAGCTGAAGTAAGCATCGACTTTGCTCCTCCAGCCCGAGCGTCAAGCGAAAGGCTGATGGCTGGTGGCTTTTGCCACCGGCCTTTTTCCGTTATTGGCGCTCGACTGGGTCGGCGCCTATAACGAGCTGTACCACCCGATGCGGTGGCGCAAACCATGGGGTTTGCACGATTTTCTGGCTACTCCCGTCGGGAGGGCCAAACAAGCAGGTGACCAAGCTGGGGAACGCTGATGGCTTACTCATACACTGAGAAAAAACGTATCCGCAAGGACTTTAGCAAGTTGCCGGACGTCATGGATGTGCCTTACCTCCTGGCCATCCAGCTGGATTCGTATCGTGAATTCTTGCAAGCGGGAGCGACTAAAGATCAGTTCCGCGACGTGGGCCTGCATGCGGCCTTCAAATCCGTTTTCCCGATCATCAGCTACTCCGGCAATGCTGCGCTGGAGTACGTCGGTTATCGTCTGGGCGAACCGGCATTTGATGTCAAAGAATGCGTATTGCGCGGTGTAACTTACGCCGTACCTTTGCGGGTAAAAGTGCGCCTGATCATTTTCGACAAAGAATCGTCGAACAAAGCGATCAAGGACATCAAAGAGCAAGAAGTCTACATGGGTGAAATCCCCCTGATGACTGAAAACGGTACCTTCGTAATCAACGGTACCGAGCGTGTGATCGTTTCCCAGCTGCACCGTTCTCCGGGTGTGTTCTTCGACCACGACCGTGGCAAGACGCACAGCTCCGGTAAGCTGCTGTACTCCGCGCGCATCATTCCTTACCGCGGTTCGTGGCTGGACTTCGAGTTCGACCCGAAAGACTGCGTATTCGTGCGTATCGACCGTCGTCGCAAGCTGCCTGCATCGGTATTGCTGCGCGCGCTCGGCTATACAACTGAAGAAGTGCTGGACGCGTTCTACACCACCAACGTATTCCACCTGAGCGGCGAAACGCTCAGCCTGGAGCTGGTGCCTTCCCGTCTGCGTGGCGAAGTTGCTGTTCTGGACATCCAGGATGCCAGCGGCAAAGTCATCGTTGAGCAGGGCCGTCGTATTACCGCGCGCCACATCAACCAGATCGAAAAAGCCGGCATCAAAATGCTGGACGTGCCTCTGGACTACGTCCTGGGTCGTACTACCGCCAAGGCGATCGTGCACCCGGCTACCGGCGAAATCCTGGCTGAGTGCAACACCGAGCTGAGCACCGAGATCCTGGCAAAAATCGCCAAGGCTCAGGTCGTTCGCGTCGAGACTCTGTACACCAACGACATCGACTGCGGTCCGTTCATCTCCGATACGCTGAAGATCGACTCCACCAGCAACCAATTGGAAGCCCTGGTCGAGATCTATCGCATGATGCGTCCAGGCGAGCCGCCAACCAAAGACGCTGCCGAAACCCTGTTCAACAACCTGTTCTTCAGTCCTGAGCGCTATGACCTGTCTGCGGTCGGCCGGATGAAGTTCAACCGTCGTATCGGTCGTACCGAAATCGAAGGTTCGGGCGTACTGTGCAAGGAAGACATCGTCGCGGTACTGAAGACTCTGGTCGACATCCGTAACGGTAAAGGCATCGTCGATGACATCGACCACCTGGGTAACCGTCGTGTTCGCTGCGTAGGCGAGATGGCCGAGAACCAGTTCCGCGTTGGCCTGGTACGTGTTGAGCGTGCGGTCAAAGAGCGTCTGTCGATGGCTGAAAGCGAAGGCCTGATGCCGCAAGATCTCATCAACGCCAAGCCAGTGGCTGCGGCGGTAAAAGAGTTCTTCGGTTCCAGCCAGCTGTCCCAGTTCATGGACCAGAACAACCCGCTGTCCGAGATTACCCACAAGCGTCGTGTTTCCGCACTCGGCCCGGGTGGTTTGACTCGCGAGCGCGCCGGCTTTGAAGTTCGTGACGTACACCCGACTCACTACGGTCGTGTATGCCCGATCGAGACGCCGGAAGGTCCGAACATCGGTCTGATCAACTCCCTGGCTGCGTATGCGCGCACCAACCAGTACGGCTTCCTCGAGAGCCCGTACCGTGTGGTGAAAGACGCTCTGGTCACTGACGACATCGTATTCCTGTCGGCCATCGAAGAAGCTGATCACGTGATCGCTCAGGCTTCGGCCACGATGAACGAGAAGAAGTACCTGGTCGATGAACTGGTTGCCGTTCGTCACCTGAACGAGTTCACCGTCAAGGCGCCAGAAGACGTCACCTTGATGGACGTATCGCCGAAGCAGGTTGTTTCGGTTGCAGCGTCGCTGATCCCGTTCCTCGAGCACGACGACGCCAACCGTGCGTTGATGGGTTCGAACATGCAGCGTCAAGCTGTACCAACCCTGCGTGCTGACAAGCCGCTGGTAGGTACCGGTATGGAGCGTAACGTGGCTCGCGACTCCGGCGTTTGCGTCGTGGCTCGTCGTGGCGGCGTGATCGACTCTGTCGACGCCAGCCGTATTGTTGTTCGTGTTGCAGATGACGAAGTTGAAACCGGTGAAGCCGGTGTGGACATCTACAACCTGACCAAATACACCCGCTCCAACCAGAACACCTGCATCAACCAGCGTCCGCTGGTGCGTAAAGGTGATCGGGTTCAGCGCAGCGACATCATGGCCGACGGTCCGTCCACCGACATGGGTGAACTGGCTCTGGGTCAGAACATGCGCATCGCGTTCATGGCATGGAACGGCTTCAACTTCGAAGACTCCATCTGCCTGTCCGAGCGTGTGGTACAGGAAGACCGTTTCACCACGATCCACATTCAGGAACTGACCTGTGTGGCGCGTGACACCAAGCTTGGTCCAGAGGAAATCACTGCGGACATCCCGAACGTGGGTGAGGCTGCACTGAACAAGCTGGACGAAGCCGGTATCGTTTACGTTGGTGCCGAAGTTGGCCCGGGCGACATCCTGGTTGGTAAGGTCACTCCGAAAGGTGAGACCCAACTGACACCGGAAGAAAAACTGCTGCGTGCGATCTTCGGTGAGAAGGCCAGCGACGTTAAAGACACTTCCCTGCGCGTACCAACCGGTACCAAAGGTACGGTCATCGACGTTCAGGTCTTCACCCGTGACGGCGTTGAGCGTGACAGCCGCGCCCTGTCCATCGAGAAGAGCCAGCTCGACGAGATCCGCAAGGATCTGAACGAAGAGTTCCGTATCGTTGAAGGTGCTACCTTCGAACGTCTGCGTTCCGCTCTGGTCGGCCACGTAGCCGAAGGCGGCGCAGGTCTGAAGAAAGGTCAGGTCATCTCTGATGAGGTCCTCGACGGTCTTGAGCATGGTCAGTGGTTCAAACTGCGCATGGCTGAAGATGCTCTGAACGAGCAGCTCGAGAAGGCTCAGGCCTACATCGTTGATCGCCGCCGTCTGTTGGACGACAAGTTCGAAGACAAGAAGCGCAAACTGCAGCAGGGCGATGACCTGGCTCCAGGCGTGCTGAAAATCGTCAAGGTTTACCTGGCAATCCGTCGTCGCATCCAGCCGGGCGACAAGATGGCCGGTCGTCACGGTAACAAAGGTGTGGTCTCCGTGATCATGCCGGTTGAAGACATGCCGCACGATGCCAATGGCACCCCGGTCGATGTGGTCCTCAACCCGCTGGGCGTACCTTCGCGTATGAACGTTGGTCAGATCCTTGAAACCCACCTGGGCCTCGCGGCCAAAGGTCTGGGCGAGAAGATCAACCGCATGGTCGAAGAGCAACGTAAGGTCGCTGAACTGCGCACCTTCCTGGATGAGATCTACAACCAGATCGGTGGTCGTAACGAAGCGCTGGATACGTTCTCCGACCAGGAAATCCTGGATCTGGCTCAGAACCTGCGCAACGGCGTTCCTATGGCCACTCCGGTATTCGACGGTGCCAAGGAAGTTGAAATCAAGGCCATGCTGAAACTGGCTGATCTGCCAGAAAGTGGCCAGATGCAGCTGACTGACGGCCGTACCGGCAACAAGTTCGAGCGCCCGGTTACCGTTGGCTACATGTACATGCTGAAGCTGAACCACTTGGTAGACGACAAGATGCACGCGCGTTCTACCGGTTCGTACAGCCTGGTTACCCAGCAGCCGCTGGGTGGTAAGGCGCAGTTCGGTGGTCAGCGTTTCGGGGAGATGGAGGTCTGGGCACTGGAAGCATACGGTGCTGCATACACTCTGCAAGAAATGCTCACAGTGAAGTCGGACGATGTGAACGGTCGGACCAAGATGTACAAAAACATCGTGGACGGCGATCACCGTATGGAGCCGGGCATGCCCGAGTCCTTCAACGTGTTGATCAAAGAAATTCGTTCCCTCGGCATCGATATCGATCTGGAAACCGAATAACACGTGACGCGAATCGAGAGCGGGGCAGGATTGCCCGCTCTCTGCTCCGCCAGGAGGAAAGGCCTTGAAAGACCTACTGAATTTGCTGAAAAACCAGGGTCAAGTCGAAGAGTTCGATGCCATCCGTATCGGATTGGCATCGCCTGAGATGATCCGTTCGTGGTCGTTCGGTGAAGTTAAAAAGCCGGAAACCATCAACTACCGTACGTTCAAGCCTGAGCGTGACGGTCTGTTCTGCGCCAAGATCTTTGGCCCGGTAAAGGATTACGAGTGCCTGTGCGGTAAGTACAAGCGCTTGAAGCACCGCGGTGTGATCTGCGAGAAGTGCGGCGTTGAAGTTGCACTGGCAAAAGTTCGTCGTGAGCGCATGGCGCACATTGAACTGGCATCGCCGGTTGCCCACATCTGGTTCCTGAAGTCGCTGCCGTCCCGTATCGGCTTGCTGATGGACATGACCCTGCGTGATATCGAGCGCGTTCTCTACTTCGAGAGCTACGTCGTTATCGATCCAGGCATGACCACCCTTGAAAAAGGTCAGCTGCTGAACGACGAGCAGTACTTCGAAGCCCTCGAAGAATTCGGTGACGATTTCGATGCCCGCATGGGTGCCGAAGCTGTCCGCGAACTGCTGCACGCTATCGATCTGGAACACGAGATTGGCCGTCTGCGTGAAGAAATTCCGCAAACCAACTCCGAAACCAAAATCAAGAAGCTGTCCAAGCGTCTGAAGTTGATGGAAGCCTTCCAGGGTTCCGGCAACCTGCCAGAGTGGATGGTGTTGACCGTTCTGCCGGTTCTGCCGCCAGATCTGCGTCCACTGGTCCCACTGGATGGCGGTCGTTTCGCGACTTCCGACCTCAACGATCTGTATCGTCGAGTGATCAACCGTAACAACCGCTTGAAGCGTCTGCTCGATCTGTCCGCTCCGGACATCATCGTGCGCAACGAAAAGCGTATGTTGCAGGAAGCTGTCGACGCACTGCTCGACAACGGTCGTCGTGGCCGCGCTATCACCGGTTCCAACAAGCGTCCTCTGAAATCCCTGGCTGACATGATCAAGGGTAAGCAAGGTCGTTTCCGTCAGAACCTGCTCGGTAAGCGTGTTGACTACTCCGGTCGTTCGGTAATTACCGTAGGTCCGACCCTGCGTCTGCACCAGTGCGGTCTGCCGAAGAAAATGGCTCTCGAGCTGTTCAAGCCGTTCATTTTCGGCAAGCTGGAAATGCGTGGTCTCGCAACCACCATCAAGGCCGCCAAAAAGATGGTCGAGCGCGAGCTGCCGGAAGTTTGGGACGTTCTTGCTGAAGTGATTCGCGAACACCCGGTTCTGCTCAACCGTGCACCGACCCTTCACCGTCTGGGTATCCAGGCGTTTGAACCGGTACTGATCGAAGGTAAGGCTATCCAGCTGCACCCGCTGGTCTGTGCTGCGTACAACGCCGACTTCGACGGCGACCAAATGGCCGTGCACGTACCGCTGACACTGGAAGCCCAGCTGGAAGCGCGTGCGTTGATGATGTCGACCAACAACATTCTGTCGCCAGCCAACGGTGAGCCGATCATCGTTCCGTCGCAGGACGTTGTATTGGGTCTGTACTACATGACTCGTGAAGCGATCAACGCCAAGGGCGAAGGTCGTGTGTTCGCGGATCTGCAGGAAGTTGACCGCGTATTCCGCGCTGGCGAAGCCGCGCTGCACGCGAAAGTCAAAGTGCGGATCAACGAAACCGTTAACGATCGTGATGGCGGCAGCGTGACCAGCACCCGTATCGTCGACACCACCGTCGGCCGTGCGCTGTTGTTCCAGGTCGTACCAAAAGGTCTGTCCTTCGACGTCGTCAACTTGCCGATGAAGAAAAAGGCGATCTCGAAGCTGATCAACCAGTGCTACCGCGTGGTTGGTCTGAAAGAGACCGTGATCTTCGCTGACCAGTTGATGTACACCGGTTTTGCCTATTCGACCATTTCCGGCGTTTCCATCGGTGTTAACGACTTCGTTATCCCAGATGAAAAAGCCCGCATTATCGGTACCGCTACCGACGAAGTGAAAGAGATCGAAAGCCAGTACGCTTCCGGCCTGGTAACCCAGGGCGAGAAGTACAACAAGGTAATCGACCTCTGGTCCAAGGCGAACGACGAAGTTTCCAAGGCGATGATGGCCAACCTCTCGAAAGAGAAAGTCATCGACCGTCACGGTGACGAAGTCGACCAGGAATCCTTCAACTCGATGTACATGATGGCCGACTCGGGTGCGCGGGGTTCTGCTGCGCAAATCCGTCAGCTCGCCGGTATGCGTGGTCTGATGGCCAAGCCAGACGGTTCCATCATCGAGACGCCGATTACTGCGAACTTCCGTGAAGGTTTGAGCGTACTTCAGTACTTCATCTCCACTCACGGTGCTCGTAAGGGTTTGGCGGATACCGCATTGAAAACTGCGAACTCCGGTTACCTGACTCGTCGTCTGGTAGACGTGGCGCAGGATCTGGTTGTTACCGAGATCGATTGCGGCACCGAGCACGGCCTGCTGATGACTCCGCACATTGAAGGCGGTGACGTTGTAGAGCCTCTGGGTGAGCGCGTATTGGGTCGTGTTATCGCCCGTGATGTATTCAAGCCAGGTACCGAGGACGTCATCGTTCCTGCCGGCACGCTGGTTGACGAGAAGTGGGTTGAATTCATCGAGCTGAACAGCATCGACGAAGTGATCGTGCGTTCGCCGATCAGCTGCGAAACCCGCTATGGCATTTGCGCCAAGTGCTACGGCCGTGATCTGGCTCGTGGTCACCAGGTGAACATCGGTGAATCGGTCGGCGTTATCGCTGCCCAGTCCATTGGTGAGCCGGGTACCCAGCTGACAATGCGTACGTTCCACATCGGTGGTGCTGCAAGCCGGACCTCCGCAGCCGACAGCGTTCAGGTGAAGAATGGCGGTACCGTCCGTCTGCACAACCTGAAGCACGTTGAGCGAGCAGATGGTCACCTGGTGGCGGTATCCCGTTCCGGTGAGCTGGCTATCGCTGATGACTTCGGTCGCGAGCGCGAGCGTTACAAGCTGCCGTACGGTGCTGTGATTTCGGTTAAAGAAGGTGACAAGGTCGACGCTGGCGCCATCGTGGCCAAGTGGGATCCGCACACTCACCCGATCGTTACCGAAATGAAAGGTACCGTGACCTACGTGGGCATGGAAGAAGGCATCACGATCAAGCGTCAGACTGACGAATTGACCGGTATGACCAACATTGAAGTACTTGATCCGAAAGATCGTCCAGCTGCTGGCAAGGACATCCGTCCTGCCGTGAAGATGGTCGACGACAACGGCAAGGATCTGTTGCTGCCAGGCACTGACGTTATCGCTCAGTACTTCTTGCCAGCTAACGCCCTGGTCGGTGTTGCGGACGGTGCGAAAATCGCGATCGGTGACGTTATCGCGCGTATTCCGCAAGAAACTTCGAAGACTCGTGACATCACCGGTGGTCTGCCGCGTGTTGCCGACTTGTTCGAAGCTCGTCGTCCGAAAGAGGCTTCGATTCTGGCGGAAGTCAGCGGTACCATCGCGTTCGGTAAAGAGACCAAGGGCAAGCGCCGTCTGGTCATTACCCCGAACGACGGTAGCGATCCGTATGAAGAGCTGATTCCGAAGTGGCGTCACCTGAACGTCTTCGAAGGCGAACAAGTGAACCGCGGCGAAGTTATCTCCGACGGTCCAAGCGATCCACACGACATCCTGCGTCTGCTGGGTGTGAGTGCGCTGGCCAAGTACATCGTTAACGAGATCCAGGACGTTTACCGTCTGCAAGGCGTGAAGATCAACGACAAGCACATCGAGACCATCCTGCGTCAGATGCTGCGTAAAGTTGAGATCTCCGAGTCCGGCGACTCCAGCTTCATCAAGGGCGACCAGATGGAACTGACTCACGTACTGGTAGAGAACGAGCGTCTGAACGCGGAAGACAAGTTTGTCGCCAAGTTCACCCGCGTTCTGCTGGGTATCACCAAGGCGTCGTTATCCACCGAATCGTTCATCTCGGCGGCTTCCTTCCAGGAAACCACTCGCGTATTGACCGAAGCGGCGGTAACCGGCAAGCGCGATTACCTGCGCGGCCTGAAAGAAAACGTGGTCGTGGGTCGTCTGATCCCGGCTGGTACCGGTCTGGCTTATCACAGCGAGCGTAAGCGTCGCCGTGATGCGGACAAACCGTTGCGCGTGAGCGCCAGTGAAGTGGAAGCTGCACTGACCGAAGCGCTGAACTCGAGCGGTAACTGAGTTCTGCGGTAAATAAGCGTGAGGCCCTGGCCGCTCCGTTCATCGAATCAAGACAAATTGTCGAGGTTGGATGTGCGGGGAGGGCGGGGCCTTGCCTTGACTGGGGGCAGGATCCTCTTTAGACTCTTGTACCCCTAAATTTGGCGGGGATTCGTTCCTGCCATTTTGCTTTTCTTGCAAGACAATAGCGTCGCAAGACAACAGTGGAGCTAGTAGATGGCAACTATCAACCAGCTGGTACGTCAGCCGCGTAAGCGTATCGTCGAGAAATCCGACGTGCCTGCGCTGCAGAACTGCCCGCAGCGTCGTGGCGTGTGCACCCGTGTGTACACCACCACGCCGAAAAAACCTAACTCGGCACTGCGTAAAGTATGCCGTGTGCGTCTGACCAACGGTTTCGAGGTTTCCTCGTACATCGGTGGTGAAGGCCACAACCTGCAAGAGCACAGCGTGGTACTGATCCGCGGCGGTCGTGTAAAAGACTTGCCAGGTGTTCGTTACCACACCGTTCGCGGTTCTTTGGATACTTCCGGCGTTAAAGGTCGTAACCAGGGTCGTTCGAAGTACGGTACCAAGCGTCCGAAGTAATCGGCCGCTCTGCAGTTATCTATTTTATTGAGTCGATAAGAGTAAGGTCGGGCACGCATCTCTCGAGATCTGTTCCGAACTAACCTGAAGACCGTTTGAGGGCTTATCAATGCCAAGACGTCGCGTAGCAGCAAAGCGTGAGATTCTGGACGATCCGAAATACGGAAGCCAAATCCTCGCCAAATTCATGAACCACGTTATGGAAAGCGGCAAGAAAGCCGTTGCCGAGCGTATCGTTTATGGTGCCCTGGAAACCGTTGCGGCTCGTAAGACCGGCACCGATCCCCTGGAACTCTTCGAAAAAGCACTCGACGCCATCGCTCCGCTGGTCGAAGTGAAGTCGCGCCGCGTTGGTGGTGCTACTTACCAGGTTCCGGTCGAGGTTCGTCCTTCCCGTCGTAACGCTCTGGCAATGCGCTGGTTGGTAGACTTCGCCCGTAAGCGTGGCGAGAAGTCTATGGCTCTGCGTTTGGCTGGCGAGCTGCTGGATGCCGCTGAAGGTAAAGGTGCTGCAGTTAAGAAGCGTGAAGACGTGCACCGCATGGCTGAAGCTAACAAAGCTTTCTCGCACTACCGCTTCTAATTTTAGCGTCACTAATTTTGCGAGGGCTTTATGGCTCGTACTACACCGATTAATCGCTACCGTAACATTGGTATCGTAGCTCACGTGGATGCTGGTAAAACCACCACCACCGAGCGCGTCCTTTTTTACACTGGCAAAAGTCACAAAATGGGCGAGGTGCATGACGGCGCCGCGACCACCGACTGGATGGTGCAGGAGCAGGAGCGTGGTATTACCATTACTTCTGCTGCAATTACCACTTTCTGGCAGGGTTCTGACAAGCAGTTCAAGGACCAGTACCGCTTCAACGTAATCGATACCCCGGGTCACGTAGACTTCACTATTGAAGTTGAGCGTTCCCTGCGTGTACTCGACGGCGCTGTCGTTGTGTTCTGTGGTACTTCGGGTGTTGAACCTCAGTCCGAAACCGTATGGCGTCAGGCCAACAAATACGGCGTTCCGCGTCTTGTTTACGTAAACAAGATGGACCGTGCTGGTGCGAACTTCCTGCGCGTGATCGGTCAGATCAAGCAGCGTCTGGGTCACACTCCGGTGCCGATTCAGTTGGCTATCGGTTCCGAAGACAATTTCCAGGGTCAGATCGATCTGATGACCATGGAAGCTGTTTACTGGAACGATGCTGACAAGGGCACCAAGCCTCGTCGTGAAGCTATCCCTGCCGAACTGCAGGAACTGGCTGAAGAATGGCGCAACAACATGGTTGAGGCTGCGGCCGAAGCCAGCGAAGAGCTGATGAACAAGTACCTCGAAGGGGAAGAACTCTCCGTTGAGGAAATCAAGGCTGCTCTGCGTCAGCGTACTATCGCTGGTGAGATCGTCCTGGCTGTTTGCGGTTCTTCCTTCAAGAACAAGGGCGTTCCCCTGGTTCTCGACGCCGTTATCGACTTCCTGCCAGCTCCTACCGATATTCCTGCCATCAAGGGTACCGACCCGGATGACGAGGAGCATCACATGGAGCGTCATGCGGACGACAACGAGCCGTTCTCGGCTTTGGCGTTCAAGATCGCTACCGACCCATTCGTGGGTACTTTGACTTTCGTCCGTGTTTACTCGGGCGTGTTGAACTCCGGCGACGGCGTTATCAACTCGGTCAAAGGCAAGAAAGAGCGTGTCGGTCGTATGGTGCAGATGCACGCAAACAACCGTGAAGAGATCAAGGAAGTACGCGCTGGTGACATCGCGGCCCTGATCGGCATGAAGGACGTCACCACTGGTGAAACCTTGTGCAACGCTGAAAAGCCAATCATCCTCGTTCGCATGGACTTCCCGGAGCCGGTTATTTCGGTAGCCGTTGAGCCTAAGACCAAGGATGACCAGGAAAAAATGGGTATCGCACTGGGCAAACTCGCTCAGGAAGACCCTTCTTTCCGCGTCAAGACTGATGAAGAGACCGGTCAAACGATCATCTCTGGCATGGGCGAGCTGCACCTGGACATCCTGATTGACCGGATGCGCCGCGAGTTTAACGTCGAAGCCAACATCGGTAAGCCTCAGGTTTCCTATCGTGAGAAGATCACGAAGAACTGCGAAATCGAAGGCAAGTTCGTTCGTCAGTCCGGTGGTCGTGGCCAGTTCGGTCACTGCTGGATTCGTTTCGCCCCTGCTGACGATGGTCAGGAAGGTCTGGTGTTTGCGAACGAAGTAGTGGGTGGTGTGGTTCCTAAGGAATACATCCCGGCTATCCAGAAGGGTATCGAAGAGCAGATGAAGAACGGCGTCGTTGCCGGCTATCCGCTGATCGGTCTGAAGGCTACCGTGTTTGATGGTTCTTACCACGACGTCGACTCCAACGAGATGGCGTTTAAGGTGGCTGCTTCCATGGCGACCAAGCAACTGGCCCAGAAGGGTGGCGGTGTGGTGCTTGAGCCGATCATGAAGGTAGAGGTTGTTACACCTGAAGACTATATGGGTGACGTGATGGGCGACCTTAACCGTCGTCGCGGCATGATTCAGGGTATGGAAGATACGGTCTCCGGCAAGGTAATTCGCGCCGAAGTTCCGCTGGGCGAGATGTTCGGTTATGCGACCGACGTTCGCTCCATGTCCCAGGGTCGCGCAAGTTACTCTATGGAATTCGAGAAGTACTCTGAAGCTCCGTCGCACATCGTCGAAGCTATTGTTAAAAAATAAGGCTGTTTCAGTCCCCTTTAGGCAAGGAGTTAATTGTCGTGGCTAAAGAAAAATTTGATCGTTCCCTACCGCACGTAAACGTTGGCACCATCGGTCACGTTGACCACGGTAAAACCACTCTGACCGCTGCTCTGACTCGCGTCTGCTCCGAAGTTTTCGGTTCGGCCGTAGTTGAATTCGACAAGATCGACAGCGCTCCAGAAGAAAAAGCTCGCGGTATTACCATTAACACCGCGCACGTTGAGTACAACTCGAACATTCGTCACTACGCTCACGTTGACTGCCCAGGTCACGCTGACTACGTGAAGAACATGATCACCGGTGCTGCCCAGATGGACGGCGCGATCCTGGTTTGCTCGGCTGCCGATGGTCCGATGCCACAAACCCGTGAGCACATCCTGCTGTCCCGTCAGGTAGGCGTTCCGTACATCGTGGTTTTCCTGAACAAGGCTGACCTGGTAGACGACGCTGAGCTGCTGGAACTGGTTGAGATGGAAGTTCGCGACCTGCTGAGCACTTACGACTTCCCAGGTGATGACACTCCAATCATCATCGGTTCCGCTCGTATGGCGCTGGAAGGCAAAGACGACAACGAAATGGGCACTACCGCTGTTAAGAAGCTGGTAGAAACTCTGGACAGCTACATCCCAGAGCCAGAGCGTGCTATCGACAAGCCGTTCCTGATGCCAATCGAAGACGTATTCTCGATCTCCGGTCGTGGTACTGTTGTGACTGGTCGTATCGAGCGCGGTATCGTTCGCGTTCAAGACGCACTGGAAATCGTTGGTCTGCGTGACACCACCACCACCACCTGCACCGGTGTTGAAATGTTCCGCAAGCTGCTGGACGAAGGTCGTGCTGGCGAGAACTGCGGCGTTCTGCTGCGTGGTACCAAGCGTGACGACGTTGAGCGTGGTCAGGTTCTGGTTAAGCCAGGTTCGGTTAAGCCGCACACCAAGTTCACCGCAGAAGTTTACGTTCTGAGCAAGGAAGAAGGCGGCCGTCACACTCCGTTCTTCAAAGGCTACCGTCCACAGTTCTACTTCCGTACTACTGACGTGACCGGTAACTGCGAGCTGCCAGAAGGCGTTGAAATGGTAATGCCAGGTGACAACATTCAGATGACTGTTACCCTGATCAAAACCATCGCAATGGAAGACGGTCTGCGCTTCGCTATCCGTGAAGGCGGCCGTACCGTTGGTGCTGGTGTTGTAGCTAAAATCATCGAGTAATCTCTTGTCGAGATAGCTTTGATGCTTTGAAAAAGCCCCCGCTCAGCGGGGGCTTTTTTATTGGGTTGACACCTATCTGGGGCGTCTATAGAATTGCGCCTCCTTTTAACGGGCGTATTGCGCCCGGTGGGAATAGCAGCCGGAGTCTGAAATCCAATGCAAAATCAGCAAATCCGTATCAGGTTGAAGGCTTTCGACCATCGCCTGATCGACCAATCAACCCAGGAAATCGTGGAAACCGCGAAACGTACTGGTGCTCAAGTGCGTGGTCCAATTCCATTGCCTACCCGTAAAGAGCGGTTCACCGTTCTGGTCTCCCCGCACGTCAACAAAGACGCGCGTGACCAGTACGAGATCCGTACTCATAAGCGCGTTCTGGACATCGTCCAGCCAACGGATAAAACCGTTGATGCTCTTATGAAGCTTGATCTTGCGGCCGGTGTGGAAGTGCAGATCAGCCTCGGCTAAGACTCGGTCTTGGTCGTGTAACGCTCTGAAATGGGCGGCCATAGCGGGTGAAAGCCCCGTACACTCATGAGGTTTACAACATGACTATTGGTGTAGTCGGTCGTAAATGCGGTATGACCCGTATTTTCACCGAAGAAGGTGTCTCCATTCCGGTCACGGTCATTGAGATCGAGCCGAATCGTGTCACCCAGTTCAAAACTGAAGAGACCGATGGCTATCGTGCAGTGCAAGTCACTGTCGGCGAGCGTCGTGCTTCGCGTGTAACAGCAGCTCAGGCTGGCCACTTCGCCAAGGCGAACGTTGCCGCTGGTCGTACCGTAATGGAATTCCGTCTTGAAGAAGGCGAGTACCAGGCCGGCGATCTGATCAAAGCCGAACTCTTCGCCGCTGGTCAGCTGGTTGATGTAACCGGTCAGTCCAAAGGTAAAGGCTTCCAGGGTACGATCAAGCGTTGGAACTTCCGCGGGCAAGATAACACCCACGGTAACTCCGTATCCCACCGCGTTCCAGGCTCTATCGGCCAGTGCCAGACTCCTGGTCGTGTATTCAAGGGCAAGAAAATGTCCGGTCATATGGGCGCTGAGCGCGTGACCGTGCAGTCCCTCGAAGTAGTGCGCGTGGACGCTGAACGCAATCTGTTGTTGGTCAAGGGCGCTGTTCCTGGCGCTACTGGCGGCAACGTGGTTGTACGTCCAGCAGCCAAGGCTCGCGGTTAAGGGGAAGCTGACATGCAATTAAATGTAAATGACGCTCAAGCGATCGAAGTTTCCGAACTGACATTTGGCGGCGAATTCAACGAGACGCTGGTTCACCAAGCAGTCGTGGCCTACATGGCTGGCGGCCGTCAGGGTAGCAAGCAGCAGAAGACCCGTTCCGACGTTTCCGGTGGCGGCAAGCGCCCATGGCGTCAGAAAGGTACTGGCCGTGCTCGTGCCGGTACTATCCGTAGCCCAATCTGGCGTGGCGGCGGTACCACTTTCGCAGCTCGTCCTCAGGATCACTCCCAGAAGCTGAACAAGAAAATGTATCGCGCTGCGCTGCGTTCGATTCTTGCTGAGCTGGTGCGTACTGATCGTCTGGTCGTGGTTCAGGATTTTGCTGTTGAAACTCCGAAAACCAAAGACCTGCTGGGCAAGCTGAACAACATGAGCCTGACCGACGTTTTGATCGTGTCGGACGCTGTTGATCAGAACCTGTACCTGGCTGCTCGCAACCTGCCGCACGTAGATGTTCGTGATGTGCAAGGTTCCGATCCAGTTAGTCTGATCGCATACGACAAGGTGTTGATCACCGTGTCGGCCGTGAAGAAATTCGAGGAGCTGCTGGGATGAACCAGGAACGCGTATTTAAAGTTCTGCTTGGCCCGCACGTTTCCGAGAAGGCTACGGTTCTGGCAGACAAGAAAGGCCAGTTCGTTTTCAAGGTTGCTACTGACGCAACCAAGCTGGAAATCAAGAAGGCCGTCGAAAGCCTGTTCAGCGTGAAAGTAGAACGCGTTACTACCCTGAATGTTCTGGGTAAGAGCAAGCGTACTGCTCGCGGTCTGGGCAAGCGTAATGACTGGAAGAAGGCAGTTATCTCCCTTCAGCCAGGCCAAGATCTCGATTTCAGCAGCAGTGCTGAGTAAGGAAGGGGTGCATCATGGCAATCGTTAAATGCAAACCGACTTCCCCTGGCCGCCGTTTTGTGGTCAAGGTGGTCAACCAGGAGCTGCATAAAGGCGCTCCTCACGCACCGCTGCTCGAGAAGAAATCGAAGTCTGGTGGTCGTAACAACAATGGCCGTATTACCACTCGTCACGTTGGTGGTGGTCATAAGCAGCATTATCGTCTGGTCGACTTCCGTCGCAACGACAAAGATGGCATCGCTGCCACTGTCGAGCGTATCGAATACGATCCAAACCGTACTGCTCACATCGCTCTGCTGCTGTACGCAGATGGCGAGCGTCGCTACATCATCGCCCCTAAAGGCGTGAGCGCTGGCGACCAGCTGATCGCAGGTGCTCTGGCGCCGATCAAGCCGGGCAACGCTCTGCAACTGCGTAACATTCCAGTTGGTAGCACCGTACACGGCATCGAGTTGAAGCCAGGTAAAGGCGCTCAGATCGCTCGTTCCGCTGGTGCTTCGGCTCAGCTGATCGCTCGTGAAGGTGTCTACGTGACCCTGCGTCTGCGTTCTGGTGAGATGCGTAAAGTGCTGGCTGAATGCCGCGCGACCCTGGGTGAAGTCTCGAACTCCGAGCACAGCCTGCGTTCGCTGGGTAAAGCTGGTGCCAAACGCTGGCGTGGCGTTCGCCCAACCGTTCGTGGTGTTGCCATGAACCCGGTTGACCACCCGCATGGTGGTGGTGAAGGTCGTACCTCCGGTGGTCGTCATCCGGTATCGCCATGGGGCTTCCCGACTAAGGGCGCGAAGACTCGTGGTAATAAGCGTACCGACAAAATGATCGTCCGTCGTCGCAAGTAAATAGAGGGATACGACAGTGCCACGTTCTCTGAAAAAAGGTCCTTTTATCGATCTTCACCTACTGAAGAAGATCGAAGTGGCGGCGGAGAAGAACGATCGCAAACCAGTGAAAACCTGGTCGCGCCGTTCGATGATCCTGCCACAAATGGTCGGTTTGACCATCGCTGTACACAACGGTCGTCAGCACGTCCCAGTTCTCGTGAACGAAGACATGGTCGGCCACAAACTGGGCGAGTTCGCCGGTACCCGCACTTATCGCGGGCACGTGGCAGACAAGAAAGCCAAGCGTTAAGGGGTTAGGAAATGGAAGTAGCCGCTAAGTTGTCGGGCGCTCGAATCTCCGCCCAGAAAGCCCGCTTGGTCGCCGACCAGATCCGCGGGAAGAAGGTGGGCGAAGCGCTCAACCTGTTGGCTTTCAGCAGCAAGAAAGCCGCCGAGATCATGAAGAAAGTGCTGGAGTCGGCCGTAGCCAACGCCGAGCATAACGAAGGCGCAGACGTTGATGACCTGAAGGTCAGCACCGTTTTCGTCAACGAAGGGCGTTCGCTGAAGCGCATCATGCCACGTGCCAAAGGCCGTGCTGATCGCATCGTCAAGCGGTCTTGCCATATCACTGTCAAGGTTGCTGACAAGTAACGGAGTCGAAGAGATGGGTCAGAAAGTACATCCCATTGGCATTCGCCTGGGAATCGTCAAGGAGCACACCTCCGTCTGGTACGCAGACGGTCGGACTTATGCGGACTATTTGCTCGCAGATCTGAATGTGCGTGAGTATCTCCAAGACAAACTAAAAAGCGCGTCCGTAAGCCGTATCGATATCCATCGTCCGGCTCAAACTGCACGCATCACCATCCACACCGCTCGTCCAGGTATCGTTATCGGGAAGAAAGGTGAAGATGTTGAGAAACTGCGTCAGGACCTGACCAAGCAAATGGGTGTGCCTGTGCACATCAATATCGAAGAGATCCGCAAGCCGGAGCTCGACGGTATGCTGGTTGCGCAGAGCGTAGCTCAGCAGCTGGAGCGTCGTGTAATGTTCCGTCGCGCTATGAAGCGCGCAGTACAGAACGCCATGCGCATTGGTGCCAAAGGCATCAAAATCCAAGTGAGCGGTCGTCTCGGCGGTGCTGAAATCGCACGTACTGAATGGTATCGCGAAGGTCGTGTGCCACTGCACACCCTGCGTGCCGATATCGACTATGCCACCTACGAAGCTCACACCACTTACGGTGTGATCGGTGTGAAGGTTTGGATCTTCAAAGGCGAAGTAATTGGTGGTCGCCAAGAAGAGCTGAAGCCACAAGCACCAGCGCCTCGTAAAAAAGCTGCTAAGTAAGGGGTACGCAAAATGTTGCAACCAAAGCGTACGAAGTTCCGCAAGCAGATGACCGGCCACAACCGTGGTCTGGCACTGCGCGGTAGCAAAGTCAGCTTCGGCGAGTTCGCGCTGAAGTCTGTTGCTCGTGGTCGTCTCACCGCTCGTCAGATCGAGTCAGCGCGTCGTGCTCTGACCCGTCACGTAAAGCGTGGCGGCAAGATCTGGATCCGTGTATTCCCGGACAAGCCTATTTCCAAAAAGCCTCTCGAAGTTCGGATGGGTAAAGGTAAGGGTAACGTCGAATACTGGGTTGCCCAGATTCAGCCAGGCAAAGTCCTGTATGAAATCGAGGGTGTTTCTGAAGAGCTGGCGCGTGAGGCTTTCGCCCTGGCTGCTGCAAAGCTGCCGCTCGCCACCTCCTTTGTTAAGCGGACGGTGATGTGATGAAAGCGAATGAACTTCGTGAAAAATCCGCACAGCAGCTGAACGAGCAACTGCTCGGCTTGCTGCGCGACCAGTTCAATCTGCGCATGCAGAAAGCAACTGGCCAGTTGGGGCAGTCGCATCTGCTCTCGCAAGTTAAGCGTGACATCGCTCGCGTGAAGACTGTGCTCAACCAGCAGGCAGGTAAGTGATCATGGCTGAAGCCGAAAAGACTGTCCGTACGCTGACTGGCCGTGTTGTCAGCGACAAGATGGACAAAACCATCACCGTTCTGATCGAGCGTCGCGTTAAGCACCCGATCTACGGTAAATATGTTAAGCGTTCGACTAAGCTGCACGCGCACGACGAAACCAACCAGTGCCACATCGGCGACAAAGTCACTATTCGTGAAACTCGTCCTTTGGCCAAGACCAAGTCTTGGGCGCTGGTTGATATTCTCGAACGCGCTGTGGAAGTCTAAGGACTAGGGGTCGGAGAAATTATATGATTCAGACTCAATCCATGCTCGATGTGGCCGATAACAGCGGCGCTCGCCGTGTTATGTGCATCAAGGTGCTGGGTGGCTCCCATCGTCGTTACGCTGGTATCGGTGACATCATCAAAGTTACCGTCAAGGAAGCAATTCCTCGCGGTAAAGTGAAAAAAGGCCAAGTGATGACTGCTGTAGTAGTCCGCACTCGTCACGGCGTACGTCGTGCTGATGGCTCCATTATCCGCTTTGATGGCAACGCTGCTGTTCTGTTGAACAACAAGCAAGAGCCGATCGGCACCCGTATCTTTGGGCCAGTGACCCGTGAACTTCGTACTGAGAAGTTCATGAAGATCGTCTCGCTCGCCCCAGAAGTGCTGTAAGGAGATCCGACATGCAAAAGATTCGTCGTGACGACGAGATCATCGTGATCGCCGGCAAAGACAAAGGTAAGCGCGGTAAGGTGCTGAAGGTTCTTGCTGACAACCGTCTGGTTGTTGGTGGTCTGAACCTGGTCAAGCGTCATACCAAGCCTAACCCGATGTCGGGCGTACAAGGCGGTATCGTCGAGAAAGAAGCGCCACTGCACGCTTCCAACGTCGCCATCTTCAACGGCGAAACCAACAAGGCTGACCGCGTTGGTTTCAAAGTAGAAGACGGTAAGAAAATTCGTGTCTTCAAGTCGACCCAAAAAGCGGTTGATGCTTGAACACTGCTAGGTAGAAGACCATGGCACGACTAAAAGAGATTTACCGGAAGGAAATCGCACCGAAACTTAAGGAAGAACTTAAGCTTTCGAACGTGATGGAAGTTCCGCGCGTTACCAAGATCACCCTGAACATGGGTCTGGGCGAAGCGATCGGCGACAAGAAAGTCATCGAGCACGCTGTTGCTGACCTGGAAAAGATCACCGGCCAGAAAGTCGTTGTGACCTACGCTCGCAAATCCATCGCTGGCTTTAAAGTCCGTGAAGGTTGGCCGATCGGCGTCAAAGTGACCCTGCGCCGTGAGCGTATGTACGAGTTCCTGGATCGTCTGCTGTCGATCTCCCTGCCTCGGGTTCGCGACTTCCGCGGCCTGAATGCCAAGTCCTTCGATGGTCGTGGCAACTACAGCATGGGCGTGAAAGAGCAGATCATTTTCCCGGAAATCGACTACGACAAGATCGATGCTCTCCGCGGTCTGGACATTACCCTGACCACCACTGCCAAGAACGATGACGAAGGCCGCGCACTGCTGCGTGCTTTCAAATTCCCGTTCCGCAACTGATTGGAGTAGGAAAATGGCCAAGAAGAGCATGAAAAACCGTGAGCTGAAGCGTCAGCTCACTGTTGCCAAGTACGCCACCAAGCGTGCAGCGCTGAAAGCTATCATCGTTGATCTGAACGCAAGTCCAGAAGCGCGTTGGGAAGCTACCGTAGCTCTGCAGAAGCAACCACGTGACGCAAGCGCCTCGCGCATGCGTAACCGTTGCCGCCTGACTGGTCGTCCGCATGGCGTTTACCGCAAGTTCGGCCTGGGCCGTAACAAACTGCGTGAAGCGGCAATGCGTGGTGACGTACCAGGTCTGGTTAAAGCCAGCTGGTAAGCACTGTCAAAGTCTCGGCGTTCCGGTTTGCAATAACCTGACCGCCGGTGGCCTTGAATCTGAATCAAGCCCCTTATGGGGCTTGATTCATTTCCGGGGTGTGTCTAGAATACCCGGCTCGCCTGAGCCCGTGTTTTTTATGCTCGGAGATTCTCGGCGATACGTAGTAGCCGCAAGGCTAATTTTTCTGTTTTAGGAGCGTCTAGCCCATGAGTATGCAGGACCCGTTAGCGGACATGCTAACTCGAATCCGTAATGCCCAGATGGCTGAAAAGTCCGTCGTAAGCATGCCTTCTTCCACGTTGAAGGTGGCTGTTGCCAAAGTCCTGAAGGACGAAGGTTACATTGCGGGTTATCAGATCAGCAGCGAAACCAAGCCACTGCTGTCTATCGAGCTGAAATATTTCGAAGGCCGTCCGGTTATCGAAGAAGTTAAGCGCGTTAGCCGTCCAGGCCTGCGTCAGTACAAGTCCGTCGAAGATCTGCCGAAAGTTCGTGGCGGTCTGGGCGTGTCTATCGTCTCCACCAACAAGGGTGTGATGACTGATCGTGCTGCGCGCGCTGCCGGTGTCGGCGGCGAAGTTCTTTGCACTGTGTTCTAAGGGGGGATAAGCATGTCTCGCGTCGCTAAGAACCCCGTTAAGCTGCCAGCCGGCGTCGAAGTAAAATTCGCAGGCCAACAGCTTTCGGTGAAGGGTGCCAAGGGCACTCTCGAACTGAACGTCCATTCGTCCGTTGAGATCGTTGAAGAAGCCGGTGAGTTGCGTTTCGCTGCTCGCAATGGCGATCAACAGACTCGCGCAATGGCCGGTACCACTCGTGCGCTGGTTAACAACATGGTCCAAGGCGTAAGCCAAGGCTTCGAGCGCAAGCTCCAGCTGGTCGGTGTTGGTTACAAAGCGCAAGCAAAAGGCACAGTGCTGAACCTGGCTCTTGGCTTCTCGCATCCAGTGGATTACGAACTGCCGGCAGGCATCACTGCTGAGACTCCTAGCCAGACCGATATCCTGATCAAGGGCATCGACAAGCAGCTGGTAGGTCAAGTGGCCGCCGAGATCCGCGACTTCCGTCCACCAGAGCCGTACAAAGGCAAAGGTGTGCGCTACGCGGACGAAGTCGTCCGTCGTAAAGAAGCCAAGAAGAAGTAGGGCATAGCAAATGACCGACAAAAAAGTTACTCGACTGCGTCGCGCTCGCAAAGCACGCCTGAAAATGCACGAACTCGAAGTCGTGCGTCTCTGCGTGTTCCGCTCTTCGCAGCACATCTACGCCCAGGTCATTTCGGCCGACGGCAACAAAGTCCTGGCAAGCGCCTCGACTTTGGATAAAGAACTGCGTGATGGTGCCACCGGCAACATCGACGCGGCCACTAAGGTTGGCCAGCTGGTCGCTTCGCGTGCTAAGGCCGCTGGCGTCTCGCAGGTGGCTTTCGACCGCTCTGGCTTCAAGTACCACGGCCGCGTTAAGGCGCTGGCTGATGCTGCTCGTGAAGCTGGGCTGGAGTTCTAAGTTATGTCAAATAACGACCAAAAGCGCGACGAAGGCTACATCGAGAAGCTGGTTCAAGTTAACCGCGTAGCCAAAACCGTTAAAGGCGGCCGTATCTTCACTTTCACCGCGTTGACCGTGGTTGGTGATGGTAAAGGGCGTGTTGGCTTCGGCCGTGGCAAGTCGCGTGAAGTGCCTGCTGCGATCCAGAAGGCAATGGAAGCTGCTCGCCGCAACATGATCCAGGTTGATCTGAACGGCACCACTCTGCAGTACTCCACGAAGTCCGCTCACGGCGCTTCGAAGGTTTACATGCAGCCTGCTTCTGAAGGTACCGGTATCATCGCTGGCGGCGCTATGCGTGCCGTTCTCGAAGTTGCTGGCGTTCAGAACGTTCTGGCCAAGTGCTATGGCTCGACTAACCCTGTAAACGTGGTTCACGCCACTTTCAAGGGTCTGAAGGCTATGCAATCTCCTGAGTCCATTGCTGCCAAGCGTGGCAAAAGCGTGAAGGAGATCATCTGATCATGGCTACCGTAAAAGTTACGCTGATCAAAAGCATGACCGGCCGCATCCCTAACCACAAACTGTGCGTTAAGGGTCTGGGTCTGCGTCGCATCGGTCACACTGTAGAAGTCCAGGATACTCCCGAGAATCGCGGGATGATCAACAAGGCTTACTACATGCTGCGTGTCGAGGGTTAATCGATGAAACTCAATGATCTGAGTCCAGCGCCGGGTTCCCGTCGCGAAAAGCATCGTCCGGGCCGTGGTATCGGTAGTGGTTTGGGTAAGACTGGTGGCCGTGGTCACAAAGGTCAGACCTCCCGCTCCGGTGGCACCATTGCTCCAGGCTTTGAAGGCGGTCAACAGCCGCTGCATCGTCGCCTGCCGAAGTTCGGTTTCGTTTCCCTGAAAGCCATGGATCGCGCAGAAGTGCGTCTGTCCGAGCTGGCTAAAGTGGAAGGCGACATCGTCACCGTGCAGTCCCTGAAAGATGCCAACGTGATCAACGTCAACGTACAGCGCGTGAAAATCATGCTGTCCGGTGAAGTGGCTCGCGCTGTAACCATCGGAAAGGGAATCGGCGCCACCAAAGGTGCGCGTGCGGCTATCGAAGCAGCTGGCGGCAAGTTCGAGGAATAAATGGCTAAGCAAGGTGCTCTCTCTGCGCTCGGCAAAGGCGGTATGTCTGAACTCTGGGCTCGTCTGCGTTTTCTGTTCCTGGCGATTATCGTCTACCGAATAGGCGCACACATCCCGGTTCCAGGTATCAACCCGGACCGACTCGCGGACCTGTTTCGACAGAATGAGGGGACCATTCTTAGCTTGTTCAACATGTTTTCCGGCGGCGCGCTGGAGCGTATGAGCATCTTTGCACTGGGGATCATGCCGTACATTTCGGCGTCGATCATCATGCAGCTCATGACCGCTGTCAGTCCGCAGCTGGAGCAGTTGAAGAAGGAAGGTGAAGCTGGCCGTCGCAAGATCAGCCAGTACACCCGCTACGGCACTGTCGTCCTCGCCCTCGTTCAGGCTATTGGCATGTCCATTGGTCTGGCGGGGCAGGGCGTAGCGTTCACTGGTGACTTTGGCTTCCATTTCGTCGCGGTATCCACTTTTGTGGCTGGCGCGATGTTCATGATGTGGCTGGGTGAGCAGATTACTGAGCGTGGTGTTGGCAACGGTATCTCGATGTTGATTTTTTCGGGTATCGTCGCCGGTCTTCCGAGAGCGATCGGGCAGTCTTTCGAGTCTGCGCGTCAGGGTGATATCAACATCTTCGCCCTGGTTGCCATCGGTTTGCTGGCAGTAGCGATTATCGGTTTCGTGGTGTTCATTGAGCGTGGTCAGCGTCGTATCGCTGTTCACTACGCCAAGCGTCAGCAGGGCCGCAAGGTCTTTGCTGCGCAGACCAGCCACTTGCCGTTGAAGGTGAACATGGCCGGCGTTATTCCGGCCATTTTCGCGAGCAGCATCTTGCTGTTCCCGGCTTCGTTGGGTGCCTGGTTCGGCCAGTCTGAAGGTATGGGCTGGTTGCAGGACATCTCGCAGTCGATCGCTCCTGGTCAGCCGTTGAATATTCTGCTGTTTAGTGCAGGGATTATTTTCTTCTGCTTCTTCTATACGGCGTTGATGTTCAATCCGAAAGACGTAGCGGAAAACCTGAAGAAGTCCGGTGCCTTTATTCCGGGCATCCGTCCAGGTGAGCAGTCTGCGCGCTACATTGATGGCGTTCTGACTCGCTTGACCATGTTCGGTGCTCTTTACATGACGGCCGTCTGCCTGTTGCCCCAGTTCCTGGTGGTTGCAGCCAACGTTCCGTTCTACCTTGGCGGGACCTCGTTGCTGATCGTGGTCGTGGTTGTGATGGACTTCATGTCCCAAGTACAATCGCACCTCGTTTCGCACCAGTACGAATCCCTGATGAAGAAAGCCAACCTGAAGGGTTACGGCAGCGGCATGTTGCGCTGAGTACCCATAAGGTTCGAGGAGTTGGTGATGAAAGTTCGTGCATCGGTGAAAAAGCTGTGCCGTAACTGCAAGATTATTCGCCGCGAAGGTGTTGTTCGAGTAATTTGCAGCGCGGAACCGCGTCACAAACAGCGCCAAGGCTGAGTGTGATTGTGCTTCAAGCCCGGCAGCTAGTGCGCTGCCGGGTTGATTATTTGTTATTACAGCGATATTATCTCGCGCCCTATTTCTTGGCTTCCGGGGCGTAGGTAGCTGTCAATTGGAGTCCCACTGAATGGCCCGTATTGCAGGCGTTAACATTCCAGATAACAAGCATACTGTTATCTCGCTGACCTACATCTATGGTGTTGGTCGCACTACTGCACAGAAAATCTGTGCAGAGACTGGGGTAAACCCAGCTGCGAAGATCAAGGATCTGAGCGACGAGCAAATTGAACAGCTGCGTGGCGAAGTGGCGAAGTTCACCACTGAAGGTGACCTGCGTCGCGAAATCAACATGAAAATCAAGCGCTTGATGGACCTCGGTTGCTATCGCGGTCTGCGTCATCGTCGTGGTCTGCCAGTACGCGGTCAGCGTACCAAGACCAACGCGCGTACCCGTAAAGGTCCGCGTAAGCCGATCCGCAAGTAATCGCCCCAGCGAATCGACAGGAATTTAATCATGGCAAAACCTGCTGCTCGTCCTCGTAAAAAAGTTAAAAAGACAGTGGTTGATGGCATCGCCCACATCCATGCTTCTTTTAACAACACCATCGTGACCATTACCGACCGTCAAGGTAACGCTCTTTCCTGGGCTACCTCCGGTGGTTCGGGTTTCCGCGGTTCCCGCAAGTCCACCCCGTTCGCTGCTCAAGTAGCTGCTGAGCGTGCTGGTCAAGCTGCGCTGGAATACGGCCTGAAAAACCTCGACGTAAACGTCAAGGGCCCAGGTCCAGGTCGTGAATCCGCAGTCCGCGCTTTGAACGGCTGTGGCTACAAGATCGCCAGCATCACCGACGTGACGCCAATCCCGCACAACGGGTGCCGTCCGCCGAAGAAGCGCCGCGTGTAATCCAGGAGATTGTAAAGAATGGCTCGTTACATTGGTCCAAAATGCAAACTCGCTCGTCGCGAAGGCACCGATCTCTTCCTGAAGAGCGGCGTGCGCGCGATCGAATCGAAGTGCAACATTGAAGCAGCACCTGGTATCCACGGCCAGCGCCGCGGTCGCCAGTCCGATTACGGCACCCAACTGCGTGAAAAGCAGAAGGTCCGTCGTATCTACGGCGTTCTCGAGCGTCAGTTCAGCGGCTACTACAAAGAAGCTGCTGGCAAGAAAGGCGCAACTGGCGAAAACCTGTTGCAACTGCTCGAATGCCGTCTGGACAACGTTGTATACCGTATGGGCTTTGGTTCGACTCGTGCCGAATCCCGTCAGCTGGTATCGCACAAGTCGATCAGCGTAAACGGCAAAACCGTTAACGTTCCGTCCTACCAGGTTCGTGCTGGTGACGTGGTTGCTGTTCGCGAGAAAGCAAAAAACCAACTTCGCATTGTCCAAGCTCTCGATCTGTGTGCTCAACGTGGCCGCGTAGAGTGGGTAGAAGTAGACACTGAGAAGAAGTCGGGCGTTTTCAAGAACGTTCCAGCTCGCAGTGATCTGTCCGCCGACATCAACGAAAGCCTGATTGTCGAGCTCTACTCCAAGTAAGGGCTAGAAAATAGGTGCATCCATGCAGATTTCGGTAAATGAGTTCCTGACACCCCGTCACATTGATGTGCAGGTTGTCAGTCCAACCCGCGCCAAGATCACTCTCGAGCCTCTCGAGCGTGGTTTTGGCCACACCCTGGGCAACGCGCTGCGCCGCATCCTGTTGTCCTCAATGCCTGGCTGTGCAGTAGTCGAGGCCGAGATTGACGGTGTGCTCCACGAGTACAGCGCCATCGAAGGTGTACAGGAAGACGTAATTGAAATCCTGTTGAACCTTAAGGGTCTGGCTATCAAGCTGCACGGCCGTGACGAAGTTACGCTGACCTTGTCGAAGAAGGGTTCGGGGGTGGTTACCGCTGCCGATATTCAGCTGGATCATGATGTCGAGATCGTTAATCCCGATCACGTAATCGCTAACCTGGCGTCTAACGGCGCCCTGAACATGAAGCTCGTAGTAGCTCGTGGTCGTGGTTATGAGCCGGCAGACTCGCGTCAGAGCGATGAAGACGAAAGCCGCAGCATTGGTCGCTTGCAGCTCGACTCTTCGTTCAGCCCGGTTCGCCGTATCGCATACGTGGTGGAAAACGCCCGTGTCGAGCAGCGTACTAACCTGGACAAGCTGGTTATTGATCTGGAAACCAACGGTACTCTGGATCCTGAAGAGGCTATCCGCCGTGCTGCAACCATTCTGCAACAGCAGTTGGCTGCGTTCGTCGACCTCAAAGGTGACAGCGAACCAGTGGTAATCGAGCAGGAAGACGAGATCGATCCGATCCTGCTTCGCCCGGTTGACGATCTGGAACTGACTGTACGTTCGGCTAACTGCCTTAAGGCGGAAAACATCTACTACATCGGCGACCTGATTCAGCGTACCGAAGTAGAGCTGTTGAAGACTCCGAACCTGGGCAAGAAATCCTTGACTGAAATCAAGGACGTTCTGGCCTCCCGCGGTCTGTCCCTCGGCATGCGCCTCGACAACTGGCCGCCTGCAAGTCTTAAGAAGGACGACAAGGCGACTGCCTGATCGTCGTAATCACCGAACGTAGTGTTTGGTAAGGAATGAACCATGCGTCATCGTAAAAGTGGGCGTCACCTGAGCCGCACCAGCTCGCACCGCAAGGCCATGTTCCAGAACATGGCGGTGTCGCTGTTCGAGCACGAGCTGATCAAAACTACTCTGCCAAAAGCCAAAGAACTGCGCCGCGTTGCCGAGCCGCTGATCACTCTGGCCAAGACAGACAGCGTTGCCAACCGTCGTCTGGCTTTCGACCGTACTCGTTCGAAAGCTATCGTAGGCAAGCTCTTCAACGACCTGGGCAAGCGTTACGCTACCCGTGAGGGTGGCTACCTGCGCATCCTCAAGTGCGGTTTCCGCGCTGGCGACAACGCTCCTATGGCGTACGTCGAGTTGGTTGATCGTGCTACCGGCGGCGAAGCTGTTTCCGCTGAGTAAGACGTCAGTCTGAAACAAAGAACCGGGCCCAGTGCCCGGTTTTTTGTGCGCGCTTGAAAAGTGGATTGACGTTCTCTTGGTATTGGTAATCTCTATCGATTGAGATGAGTTAATGAATTAGATGGTGTCATGTTCATCGTCAATACTTCCTTTCAGCCGATTAGCCGGCAGTTCAAGACCGATAAAGGAAGAGATCGCATGAGCCAAAACAAGATACTTACCACTGCCAGTGGCGCTCCTGTCGCTGATAATCAGAATTCCCGCTCCGCCGGCCCACGTGGGCCGCTGCTGCTCGACGACTTCCACCTGATCGAGAAGTTGGCGCACTTCAACCGTGAAAACATTCCAGAGCGCCGCGTGCATGCCAAAGGCTCAGGGGCATATGGCACCTTCACCGTTACTCGTGATATCACCGAGTACACCAGCGCCAAGCTGTTCGCGGCTGTCGGCAAACAAACTCCCACCTTCCTGCGATTCTCCACTGTGGGTGGTGAACGTGGTTCGGCTGACACTGAGCGCGACCCACGGGGTTTTGCGCTGAAGTTCTACACCGAAGAAGGCAACTGGGACATTGTGGGTAACAACACGCCAGTGTTCTTCATCCGTGATCCTTTGAAATTCCCGGACTTTATCCACACCCAAAAACGTCTGCCGCAAAGCAACCTGAAAAGTGCGCAAGCGATGTGGGATTTCTGGTCGCACTCCCCTGAGGCACTGCACCAGGTTACGATCCTGTTCTCGGACCGCGGCATCCCCGACGGCTATCGCCACATGCACGGCTTCGGTAGCCACACCTACAGCCTGATCAGCGCCAAGGGCGAACGGCACTGGGTGAAATGGCACTACAAAACCAAGCAGGGCATCAAGAACCTGGCGCCAGCAGAGGCCGCGCGCCTGGCAGGTACCGACCCGGATTACGCCCAGCGCGACCTGTTCGAAGCCATCGAGCGCGGTGATTTCCCGAAATGGAGCGTGTGCATCCAAATCATGACCGAGGCCCAGGCCGCTGCGCATTACGAAAACCCGTTCGACGTGACCAAAACCTGGTCGCAGAGAGAGTTTCCGCTGATCGAGGTCGGTGAGCTGGAATTGAACCGCAACCCGCTCAACTATTTCGCGGAAGTAGAACAGGCTGCCTTTGGCCCAAGCAACATGGTGCCAGGTGTAGGCCTCTCTCCGGATCGCATGCTGCAAGGTCGCGTCTTCGCCTATGCCGACGCGCACCGCTACCGTGTGGGCACCAATTACCAGCAACTGCCGGTGAACGCACCTCGTAGCACGGTCAACAGCTACCAGCGCGATGGTTCGATGGCGTTCGGCACCAATGGTGGCGCGGCGCCGAATTACGAGCCCAACAGCTACGTCGACTCGCCAAAGCAAACTCCGCACTACGCCGAGCCGCAGTTGGCTCTGAGTGGCGCTGCCGATCGCTACGATCATCGCGAAGACACGGACTACTACAGCCACGCAGGCGCGCTGTTCCGCCTGATGAGCGATGAACAGAAGACGCTGCTGGTTAGCAACATCGCTGGTGCGATGGCAGGTGTATCGAGCGATGTCGTCGATCGCCAGTTGCAGCATTTCTTCAGGGCTGATCCGGCGTATGGAGAAGCAATCGCAAAGCTGCTCAATGTACAGATTAACGAAGTCTAAATGAGAAGCAGAACCGCCCTTATTTGGGCGGTTTTTGCGTTATTTAGGCTGCTTTTCTAAGAATATCTTCGCTTTTATTGCGTTTGGTCCGTGACGATGGAGTCGTGTTGGTTCAAACTACAGACTTTCAAGCAGGGAGATGTAGGGCGATGAAAGGCCACCCAGACGTTATCGATTACCTCAACACGTTGCTGACCGGCGAATTGGCCGCGCGTGACCAATATTTCGTGCACTCGCGGATGTATGAGGACTGGGGTTTCACCAAGCTCTACGAACGAATCAACCACGAGATGGAAGAAGAAGCCGGGCATGCCGATGCACTGATGCGCCGCATTCTGATGCTCGAAGGTACTCCACGCATGCGTCCTGATGATCTCGATGTCGGCACCACGGTACCGGAGATGCTGGAAGCGGACCTGCGCCTCGAGTACAAAGTACGCGCCGCTCTCTGCAAAGGCATCGAGCTCTGCGAGAAGCACCAGGATTACATCAGCCGCGAGATCCTCGAAGTTCAGCTCAACGACACAGAAGAAGATCACACCTATTGGCTGGAAAAGCAGCTGGGCCTGATCAAGCTGATCGGTATCCAGAACTACCTGCAGTCCCACGCCTGATTCACCCAGATACAAAAAAGCCCCGGCCACTGAGACAGTGACCGGGGCTTTTTCATGGGCCTTGATCAGGCCCGATCACGCTCCAGCAGCGGTTTGAGGTAGTAGCCGGTATGAGATTGTTTCATCTCGGCGACTTCCTCTGGTGTGCCAACGGCGATGATCTGGCCACCTTTGGAGCCGCCTTCCGGCCCCAGGTCCACCAGCCAGTCGGCTGTCTTGATCACGTCCAGGTTGTGCTCGATCACCACCACGGTATTGCCGTGATCGCGCAAGCGGTGCAATACGTCGAGCAGTTGCTGGATATCCGCGAAGTGCAGGCCGGTTGTCGGCTCGTCGAGGATGTACAGGGTCTTGCCGGTATCGCGCTTGGACAGTTCGCGGGAAAGCTTGACCCGCTGTGCCTCGCCACCGGACAGCGTGGTCGCCGATTGCCCCAGTTTGATGTAGGACAGGCCGACGTCCATCAACGTCTGTAGCTTGCGCGCCAGGGCCGGGACCGCGTCAAAGAACTCTCGGGCTTCCTCGATGGTCATCTCGAGGGTCTCGTGAATGCTCTTGCCCTTGTACTTGATCTCCAGGGTTTCGCGGTTGTAGCGCTTGCTCTTGCAGACGTCGCACGGTACGTAGATGTCCGGCAGGAAGTGCATCTCGACCTTGATCAGACCATCGCCCTGACAGGCTTCGCAGCGCCCACCCTTTACGTTGAACGAGAAGCGCCCCGGACCATAACCGCGGGAGCGGGACTCTGGCACGCCGGCGAACAGCTCGCGAATCGGCGTGAACAACCCGGTGTAAGTCGCCGGGTTGGAGCGCGGCGTGCGTCCAATCGGGCTCTGGTCGATATCGACCACCTTATCCAGATGCTCCAGCCCCTTGATGCTGTCGTGCGGAGCCGCTTCGAGTGTCGTCGCACCGTTCAGCGCCGTGGCGCTGAGAGGGAAAAGCGTATTGTTGATCAGCGTGGATTTGCCCGAGCCGGACACACCCGTCACGCAAGTCAGCAAGCCGATCGGAATATCCAGATCGACATTGCGCAAGTTGTTGCCACGGGCGCCTTTCAGCGACAGCGACAGCTTCTTGTTGCGAGGTGTGCGCTTGGCCGGTACTTCGATCTTCACCCGACCCGACAGGTACTTGCCGGTCAGCGAATCCGGATGCGACATCACCTCGTCCGGCGTACCCTCGGCAACGATGGCGCCGCCATGGACCCCGGCCCCCGGGCCGATATCCACCACGTAGTCGGCCAGGCGAATGGCGTCCTCGTCGTGTTCGACCACGATCACCGTGTTACCGATGTCGCGCAGGTGCTTCAGAGTGCCCAGCAGGCGGTCGTTATCGCGCTGGTGCAGGCCAATCGAAGGTTCGTCGAGAATGTACAGCACGCCGACCAGCCCCGCACCGATCTGGCTGGCCAGACGGATACGTTGTGCTTCACCGCCCGACAGCGTGTCCGCGCTGCGGTCCAGCGACAGATAGTCGAGGCCGACGTTGACCAGGAACTGCAGGCGCTCACGGATTTCCTTGAGGATCTTGTCGGCAATCTCGCCGCGACGACCGGTCAGCGACAGCCCGCCGAAATACTCGCAGGCATCGCCGATTGGCAGGTTGGTCACTGCCGGCAGGTTTTTCTCGCCCACCCACACATGCCGCGCCTCACGCCGCAGGCGGGTGCCACGGCAGTCCGGGCAGGATTGGGTGCTGAGGAACTTGGCCAGTTCTTCGCGCACCGAAGCCGATTCGGTTTCGCGATAGCGACGCTCCAGGTTCGGCACGATGCCTTCGAACGGGTGCGAGCGTTTGACGATGTCGCCGCGATCATTCAGGTATTTGAAGTCGACGTTCTGTGAGCCGGTGCCGTGCAGGATCTGCTTTTGCTTGTCGGCCGGCAGCTCGTTGAACGGCACTTCCAGGCTGAACTTGAAGTGGCTGGCCAATGAGCCAAGCATCTGGAAGTAATAGACGTTGCGCCGGTCCCAGCCGCGAATCGCCCCTTCTGCCAGGGTGAGCTCGCCGTTGACCAGTCGCTTGATGTCGAAGAACTGCTTGACCCCCAGGCCATCGCAGGTCGGGCAGGCGCCGGCCGGGTTGTTGAAGGAAAACAGTTTGGGTTCGAGTTCGCTGATGGCATGGCCGCAGATCGGGCAGGCGAAGCGTGCGGAGAAGATCATCTCTTCGCCCGGTTCGTCGTCCATCGGCGCCACCAGCGCAATGCCGTCCGCCAGCTTGAGCGCAGTTTCGAAGGATTCGGCCAGACGTTGTTGCAGATCGGCGCGGACCTTGAAACGGTCGACCACCACGTCAATGGTGTGTTTCTTCTGTTTGTCGAGCTTTGGCGCTTCGTCCAGCTCATAGAGCTTGCCGTTGATCCGGGCACGAACGAAACCCTGGGCTCGCAGCTCTTCGAAGACCGAGAGGTGCTCGCCTTTGCGCTCGCGGATGACCGGTGCCAGCAGCATGAGTTTGCTGCCCTCCGGCTGCGCGAGGACCAGGTCGACCATCTGGCTGACGGTCTGCGCTTCCAGCGGGATGTCGTGATCCGGGCAGCGCGGGATGCCGACGCGGGCATACAGCAAGCGCAGGTAGTCGTAGATCTCGGTGATGGTGCCGACGGTCGAGCGCGGGTTGTGCGAGGTCGACTTCTGTTCGATGGAGATCGCCGGCGACAGGCCTTCGATGGTGTCGACGTCGGGCTTTTCCATCATCGACAGGAATTGTCGGGCGTAGGCTGACAGCGATTCGACGTAGCGGCGCTGGCCTTCGGCGTACAGTGTGTCGAAGGCCAGCGACGACTTGCCGGAGCCGGACAGGCCGGTGATGACGATCAGCTTGTCCCGCGGCAGGGTCAGGTCGATGTTCTTCAGGTTGTGGGTTCGAGCCCCACGGATCAGGATCTTGTCCAAAGTGGCCTCGCTTGGCGGGCGTCGAAAACGTAGGAGTATACGGCCAAATACTGGATGGATGCACACTATCGAATGATGTCATTGCAGGCTTACATGAAAGGTCTTTCATCTACACGCGGCAAAGCGTCGCGATATACCCAGTCAATCGATCGGACTGGTAGAATCGCCGCCGGTTCACACGAGGTTTTTCCATGCACGATCCCCACAGCGAACGCATGAGTGGCAGCGAGACCCGCGCGGCGAGCGGTCTGGCCCTGGTGTTCGCCTTCCGCATGCTGGGCATGTTCATGGTGTTGCCGGTACTGGCGACCTATGGCATGGACCTCGCCGGAGCGACCCCGGCCCTGATCGGGCTGGCGATTGGCGCTTATGGCCTGACCCAGGCAATTTTCCAGATTCCTTTCGGCATCATTTCCGACCGTATCGGCCGTCGCCCGGTGATTTACCTTGGGTTGGTGGTATTCGCCCTTGGCAGCGTATTGGCGGCCAACGCCGATTCGATCTGGGGCGTGATCGCCGGTCGTATCCTGCAGGGCGCTGGAGCGATTTCCGCGGCGGTCATGGCGCTGCTGTCCGATCTGACTCGCGAACAGCATCGCACCAAGGCCATGGCCATGATCGGCATGACCATCGGCCTGTCGTTCGCCGTGGCGATGGTGGTCGGTCCCTTGCTGACCCGGGCTTTCGGCCTTTCCGGATTGTTCCTGGCCACCGGTGGCATGGCGCTGGTGGGTATCGTGATCGTGATGTTCATGGTGCCGCGCTCCACCGGTCCATTGCAGCACCGCGAGTCCGGCGTCGCGCGCCAGGCCTTGATGCCGACACTCAAGCACCCGGACCTGTTGCGCCTGGATTTGGGTATCTTCGTGTTGCACGCGATGTTGATGTCGAGCTTCGTGGCCTTGCCGCTTGCGCTGGTCGAGAAGGCCGGGCTGCCCAAGGAACAGCACTGGTGGGTGTACCTCACGGCGCTGCTGATCTCGTTCTTCGCCATGATCCCGTTCATTATCTACGGCGAAAAACGACGCAAAATGAAACGAGTTCTGCTCGGTGCCGTCGTGACGCTGATGCTCACTGAGCTATTCTTCTGGCAGTTCGGCGACAGCCTGCGGGCTCTGGTGGTGGGTACGGTGGTGTTCTTCACCGCGTTCAACCTGCTGGAGGCTTCGCTGCCGTCGCTGATCAGCAAGGTTTCACCGGCTGGCGGCAAGGGCACGGCGATGGGGGTTTATTCCACCAGTCAATTCCTCGGTTCGGCATTGGGCGGAATTCTCGGCGGCTGGATGTTCCAGCACGGCGGTTTGTCGGTTGTGTTCCTGGGATGTGCGGCTCTGGCTGCACTCTGGCTGGCCTTTGCTGTTACCATGCGTGAACCTCCCTACGTGACAAGCCTGCGCTTGCCGTTGTCGCCCGAGGCGATCCGCGAAGCGGGTCTGGTCGAGCGCCTGAAGGCCGTCGTAGGGGTAACAGATGCAGTGATAGTCGCTGATGAGGCGGCCATTTACATCAAATTGGACACCGAACTATTGGATCGCAGCACCCTGGAAGACCTGGTGAACAACCCGGCCGGGGCAGCGTGCGTAGCCTAGGAGAACGTAATGGCCCGTGGGGTTAACAAAGTCATATTGGTCGGCACTTGCGGCCAGGATCCTGAAGTTCGCTACCTGCCGAACGGTAACGCCGTGACCAACCTGAGTCTGGCGACCAGTGAACAGTGGACCGACAAGCAAACCGGTCAGAAAGTCGAAAAGACCGAATGGCACCGTGTATCGATGTTCGGCAAAGTGGCGGAAATTGCCGGCGAATACCTGCGTAAAGGTTCGCAAGTCTACATCGAAGGCAAGTTGCAGACCCGCGAGTGGGAAAAAGACGGCATCAAGCGTTACACCACTGAAATCGTGGTCGACATGCAAGGCACCATGCAGCTGCTGGGCGGTCGTCCACAGCAGGGTGACCAACAAGGCGGTGGTAACAACTACCAGCAGTCCGCGCCACGCCAGCAGGCTCCACGCCCTCAGCAGTCGGCACCGCAGCAGCGTCCAGCGCCACAACAGGCCGCTCCGCAGCCAGCTCCGGATTTCGACAGCTTTGATGACGATATCCCGTTCTAAGCAAAACGCTTGGAACAAAAAAAGCCCGGCATTCCCAAAGGATCCCGGGCTTTTTGTTACCCGCGATTTTTCAGTCGAGTATCAGGTGCGGCAGGAACCGGCTCGAGTCCTTGGTGATCAGGCTGTTGTCTTCCCGGACACCGATGCCCGCCGCCTGATCGCCGATCACCCAGGAGCCGATCAGCGTATAGCTGTCGTCGAATTTCGGCAGCGGGGCGAATTCCTGCAGGATGAACGGTGCGTCCGTGTAAGGCCCATCCTGCTTCACGATCAGGCCCTCCGTGGTTTGCAGCTCGATGTTGGCGCCTTCCCGCGAGAAGTACGGTTTGCGAACCCAGCCCTTGGGCACCGCTTTGCCTGGCTCGGTATCCAGATGGGCGGCGAGCAGGTTCGGGTGACCTTTGTTGAATTCCCACAGCAGCGGCAGGATGCCCTTGTTGGACAGGATCGACTTCCAGGCCGGCTCGAAAAACTGCGTGTCACTCTCGGCAATCGCCGCGCCGAATGGTTCGTGGAAGATGAACTCCTAGGCATGCAGCTTGAACAGGTGAGGGATCCAGCGATCTTCAAGATCGACGAAACGGCCTTCACTGGTCAGCCCGATATCTTCTATATCGATGTGCCGTGATTCGATGCCGACCTTTTCGGCGATCAGGCGCAGATAGTCAGTGGTGCCCCTGTCCTCCACCGAGTCTTTCATCGAGGCAAAGTAGAACGGTTGCTTGAGCTGAAGCTGGGCGAAGGCCTGATGCAGTTTGGTGTCGATGCTGTTGAACTGGTCGGAACCCTTGGGCAGCAATCCGCGCTCGATGCACTGCTCCAGCCAGCCCCATTGAAAGGCGGCGGCTTCGTACAGACTGGTGGGGGTGTCGTAGTTCAGCTCCAGCAACTTGGCAGGGCCGTTGCCGTTGTAGGAGAAATCCATGCGCCCGTACAGGTGCGGATGGCCTTCGAGCCACGACGTGCGGATCAGGTCGTGGAAGGGCGCAGGAATGCTCAGGCGCTCCAGCAGCTCTTCGCTCTTGACCACCCGGGCCACCAGATCCATGCACATTTCGTGGATCTCGGTGGTCGGGTCTTCCAGATCGTTTTCGATCTGTTTGAGCGTGAACTGGTAGTACGCGCTTTCGTCCCAGTAGGGTTCGTCGTCGATGGTATGGAACAGAAAGCCGAGGCTCTCGGCCGTCTGTTTCCAGTCATGCCGCTCTGCGCAGTGGATTTTCTTCATGGCCTTGCGTCCTCAGCTGCTCGATCCGCCGCCCCAGCCGCTGCGGGCACTGGCCTTGCTGCCGAAGCCGCCACGGGAGGTGGAAGAAGCCACGGAAATCGGTTTCTTGGCCGGGCGCGTAGAGGTGGTGCTGTAGCCGCTGCCGTATTTCGCCTGGTTGGAGCGGTAGAACGTTGAGCCCTTGGCGATCCGCTGACTGAGCGTGGAAGAACCGTAGCTGCCACGATCATCGCGATAGCGATAGACCGGCTCGGAGTAGTAGCTGTTACGGTTGTTGCTCAGCATGTTGCCGATCAGCAGGCCGGTCAGCAGGCTACTGGTGGAAAAGCCCGAACCGCCGCCACTGTTGCTGGTTTCTGAGGCAGGCAATTGGGCCCGCGCGGCGTCCACCTGGGATTGCGTGACCTGGCCATCAGCCGTCAGTTCGAAGCCGCCCAGCCGGGGGATGAACTTGCCGGCCGAGTCCTGCTGGCACCAGTCGGCGACGAAGTCGGCATCGCAATCGGCCTGGTTGTCGTACACCGGGGCCATGCGGCGATGCTCGGCCAGGGCGGTCATGTAGGCGTCGGAGCAGACATCCACCGGCAACTTTTCATCGGCGCACTGCTGAACGGACTGGAAGTTGTACTTCTTCTGCACAGCGTAGGTTTTTTCCGTTGGCCCGCAGCCCGATATCGCCATGGCGACCGACGCGGCCAGCGGAAGCTGTACGTACTTGCTTCGTTTCATTCGGCGCTCCCTGCCGTCAGTTCTGGGATGGGGTCATGCACGCGGCGTTCAACATGCCGACGCTGATGGCCACTGCCGCCACATAGATACCCGCAGCAATTTCACCTTTTTGAATGCGCTCGGACACGCCCTTGAGCACCAGGCTGGTCATCAGGAACGCCAGCAACTGGACGAACGCGGCGATCACGGCCCAGACAACGAAATCCAGAATGCTGATGGAGTAAGCGATGACATTGCTGGCCGGAATGGCGAAACCGATGATCGCGCCACCCAGGGCAATCGCGGCGGCCACGTTGCCCGAGCGGATCAGTTCGAATTCCTTGTGGGGCGTGATTCGGGTGTAGATCAGCTGGAACAATGCGAATAACGCCGCAGCGCCGCCAAGGTACAAGACGAACCCGAGCACGGCGGCTTTGTTCAGGGAGATGGAGAGTGCTTCCAGCATGGATAACTTCCTGTTTAAAAAATAGTCAGATCGGTGGTGTACAGCGAGATGCCCCGGGACGTGCTCAGGCTGATGGTGCCCTCTGCGTCTTCCTCGACGGAAAACAGCAGGAACTCCCGGCGATTGGTCAGGCCGGTGTCGCGGGCGTAGAGCATCGAATGGTGTCCGATGCTGTAAGTCTCCTCGGGATTGCTCAGGTTTTCGCTCAGCGACACCAGTTCCGTCTGGCCGGCCTCGCTGCCCCATTCACGGGTGAAAACCACGCCGTCGTGGGTGTAGGTCGGCAGGCCGATCAGGCTGTCGGGACCTGCCAGCCGGCGCAGTTCCGCTTCAGTGTTGATGGTGACGTAATCCAGGTAATTGAACAGGATCACCGACTCGACTTGTCCGGCGATTTCGCCGCTGGTGTGCACTTGCAGCCAGTGATCTTCGTCGTTGAGGTAGTAGCGCGACAGCCAGGTCGATTGACCGAGGTCGATGGTGCCGGCGCTCCAGATCTGCTGGGACTCGGGGATCGCCACGGTGGTTTTTCCGTCAAGCAGCAGTTTCAGGGTCGAGTCGAACATCACGCCCTTGCCGAACGCCAGGCCCAGCGGCCCGGCGAGCGCCTCATTGGACGGCACGCTGTCGTTGGCAATCCACTTCGAGTCCGAGTTTGGAGCTTCGAGCCCCATGAACTTTTTAAACCATCCCATCGAAGACCTCGAATCGACAAAATGAAAGAAGGGCAATCAATGCCCTTCTTGCTCTGCGGTTGCCGCCTGGATCACTCGGCGGACTGTTTTTTCAGGCGCTCGAGAATGGCGTTGGCGCTGCCTGCGTCCGGGGTGATGCCGGCCTCGCGCAGTTTGCGATCCAGATCGTTGCCGGATGAAGCCTCTGCCAGTTCGTCCTGGGCGTTCAGCTCAGCCGCGCGCTGCTGTTGCTTGGCTTGCAGGCGATTGAGAGTGCCGACCGCGGTTTCCAGCTTGCCGTTGGCGCCACCGCTGGCAATCGAAGCGCTGACCTGGGCCTTCTGCACGCTTTCGCGGGCCTTGGCCATGTCCACTTGCTGGCGCAGGCTCTTGATCCGCGCTTCGGCCTTGTTGATGTCCTTGCGCATGTTGTCGGCGTAGGTGCCGAACTCGGTGGCCTGCTTCTGTTCGACATCCAGATCGTTGGTCAGGGTCGAAATGGCTTCGGCCACTTCCAGCGCCAGGTCTTCGCGATTGGCCTGGATCGCGGCGAGTGCCTTGGACTCCAAGTCCTTGATCTTGGCGTTGTACTCACCGACGCGATCGGCCGAGAGTTTGTGTTTGGCCATGATAGTCACCAGCTCGCGCCTGGCATTGGCCAGGGCGCTGTCGGCGTCGCGGATTTCCTGATCGAGGATGCGCAGGGCCTGCTGGTCGACGATGGCCTCGCCGACTTCGCTGGCGCCGCCGCGCAATGCGGTGAACAACTTGCTCCAGATGGACTGAGTCATTGGATTTTCCCTGTTTGCGAATGGCTTGGAAGAGGATTACTTGAAGAAGTGTTCGAAGGCTTCGCTGGCGCGATGCACGTTGTCCACCAGGGTTTTGATCTCGGTGACCACGTTGGTCAGGCTCGAGTCGGAGCTCAGCGCGCCGAACATGTTGTAGACGGTCTGCCCGTTCGGCATGGATTCGATACCGATCGAGGACAGCGGGAACAGCTCGCGGCTGCGCAACACGGCTTCGTTGAAGGCACGCACGTCGCTGATCGAGTCGATGTCGACCAGTACGGTGTCGACGATGATCTGCTCGCCGACCACCGCGATGTAAATCGGCAGGCCACCAAACTCGTTCATTTCCAGCTTGATGCTGGATTCGGAGCCTTGGACGAGGGAGAGGGTGATTTCCTGCGATACCACTTCGTCCAGGGCCTGAAGGGCGGTGAACAGGCGGTCGATGGTCCAGTTGTTACCTGCGCTCATGTAATTCTCCGACATGAATGAGCCAGCCAGAATCGGTTGGCGTAGCTGTTGCTCCATTTGCTTGAGCAGGCTTCGATTTTCCGGAAGCACCCAAGTTTCGTGTTTCACATAACCGGCGGCGGCCAGTCCAGCGCGCATCTGCTTCATGTAGAAGCTCGAGGGCTTTTTCGTGGACGGTTTCGAGCGCTCTTCCTTGCCGGCGGATGCCCGTGCTGAAGAGCTGCTTTTCATGGTGGCCACTCCCGTTATGAAAACTCACGCGCTGAAACACTACAGTCAATTCTGACAGCTCACAATGGCTCACGCGTGAGATTTTCAGACACACAAAAAAGGCCGGTAACCTGTGTGAGGCTACCGGCCTTGAGCGTTTGCGGGGTCGATCAGTTGGCGGACAGGAACTCCTCGGTCGATATCACTTTGGCATAGGCAAAACCGAGAGCCGACATGAATGCGGCATGCACATGCGCCGCTGGAACGGTCACGCCATTGAATTCCAGATCGCGGGAGGCACAGGCGTCGTGGATCACCGTGACGCTGTAGCCCAGGTCATCGGCGGCACGGGTGATGCCGTCGATGCACATGTGGCTCATGCTGCCGGCCACCACCAGTTCCTTGATGCCTTGCTCGTCGAGGATCGACTGCAATTCGGTTTCGCGGAACGAATTGACGAAGTGCTTGAGGACCACCGGTTCGTTGTTCTGGTTGAGGACTTTGGGGTGCAATTTTGCGCCTTCCGAGCCCGGGGTGAAGAACGGTGCGGCGTCGGAGGTGAATTCGTGGCGGATATGCACCACCGAATCACCGGCTTCACGGAAGGACTTGAGCAGGCGTACGGCGTTGTCCGCGGCGGCATCGGCGCCGGCCAGCGGCCACTTGCCTTGTGGGAAGTAGTCGTTCTGGATATCAACTACGATGAGTGCTTGCTTGGCCATGACTGTTTCCTCGAAGTGCGGTTTGGGTGTGGAATGTAGTATTGGCGCTGGCGCTCCGATCGGGGATTGGCCGCACCGACAATAGACGGGGGAAAACTGACAATGGATGCACAAAGGGCAATCGTCGAACTGGGCGTGTTGATCTATCCCGGCGCGCAGATGGCGGCGGTGCATGGGCTGACTGATCTGTTCGAGGTGGCCAACGGAGTCGCCGCAGAGCATCAAGCTGCGCATTTGCCGTTTCTGCGCGTCAGCCATTGGCGGGCAGATGGCGATAAGACGCCTACCCGCGTCTACGACAGTTATCCCCGCAACCAAGGTGGGTTGATGGCGGTATTGATCCCGCCATCAATCGCCGGTTTCACCGAAGGCCAGGCGCCGCAGTCTCTGCTGGATTGGCTGCGGCAGCAGCATGCCAATGGCGCGACCCTGGGCGGGGTGTGCGTCGGCTCGCTGCTGTTGGCCGAAAGCGGTCTGCTTGACGGTCGCAGCGCCACGACCCACTGGACCTCGGCCAAATCCTTCGCCGAACGTTACCCGGCGATCAAGCTCAAGGCCGATACGCCCATCGTCGATGACGGCGACCTGATCACCACCGCCGGGCTGATGGCCTGGTCCGAGCTGGGCCTGCGTTTGGTCGACCGCCTGTTGGGGCCGAGCATCGCCACCGGCACCGCGCGTTTTCTGGTGGTGGAACACAGCGACAGCGCCAGCGAGTGCGGCAGCAATTTCGCGCCGATCCTGAGCCATGGCGATGCTTCGATCCTCAAGGTGCAGCACTGGCTGCAGAGCACTGGTGCCACTGACGTGTCGCTTAGCGCGATGGCCGAGCGCGCGGGGCTGGAGGAACGCACTTTTTTGCGGCGCTTTCGTTCAGCGACCGGGCTCAAACCCACCGAATACTGCCAGCATCTGCGGGTGGGCAAGGCGCGGGAGATGCTCGAGTTCACCAATGGGACTATCGATCATATTGCCTGGACTGTCGGGTATCAGGACCCGGGCGCGTTTCGGTCGACCTTCAAGAAAATCACCGGGCTGGCGCCGAGTGATTATCGGACGCGGTTTGGGGTGACGCCGGGGGTTGCATCCCGTTAGCCGCCACACCACAAATCCCCTTGTGGGAGCGGGCTTGCTCGCGAAAGCG
>NZ_JAIQWX010000037.1 GCF_020164475.1 Pseudomonas sp. REP124
TGCTAAATACGTGTAGGTGACGTGAATCAACATTCGCGGCTATATGCTGGCGGAGCGTAACCGTCCGGCCAAGTCACCTACCGAACTCCAGCATTAAGGGCGATGGTGTCCGCGTACTTGTAAGCGGACGCGATCGCCCTTATCGCCAGGATTTCCAAGCGCCTACGAAGCTCTTACCCCAAACGTTCAAAGCCCAGGTCGTGCAGGAATGCCTGCATTCTGGCGCCTCAGTTTCTAGTGTCGCCATCAACCTTGTTGAAGGCGGCAGAACTGGCCCAGATTCCCGGCGCGTCGAGAAGCGGATAGCCCAAAAAAGTGGTTGCGCGGCCATTTTAAGTTAATATTTTCTGAGTGTTCTGCGCGTATTTTAAGAAAACCTTGGCTCGGTTAAAAAAATCTAGCCACGACAGGGGAAAAAATGGGAAATCTAGTAGGTTACGCCCATTTGATCAAGGCGATGGGGCTGAAGGCTATCGGGGTAAAGAGGCCCGCACTCGTTCAACCCGTCACCCGCATTGAGCGGATCAACGGCGCGCTTGCAGTGCCTCAAGCGGTTGCACCGGAGGCTGGGGATTTTCTCGCCCACATCATCTTTGCGCTCAAACATGAGGGCGTCAATCTCTCTATTTTGACGCAGGCTCTGCCTCGCATTGAAGGTCAACTCCTTGTCGAGGCCATAACCCAATCTCCCAGCAGTGGCTATCTGCGCAAAGTTTGCTTCCTCTGGGAAGTCTACTCCGGCGCTTTACTGGACTACACGGACAAGCCTCGGGGCCCCGGCGTCCTCCTTTTTGATCCAGAGCGGTACATCACTGGCCCATCGGTACGAAACAATCGCTGGCGCGTGGACTTCAATGGGCTGGGGACACTCCAATACTGCGCAACGGTAGAGCGCACGCCTGAGGTCCAAGCCCTGCTTGAATACGATATTCTAGGGCGCTCGAAAAAGTTCATTGCTTCCTTGCCTAAGGAAATGATGGATCGCACCATCAACTGGGCGTACCTGAGCGAGACAGATTCCTCATTTGCGATTGAAAAGGAAGCACCAAGCCAGCAGAAATCAGAGCGTTTCGTTCAGTTGCTGCGCCAGGCACATGACCGCCAGCCGCTTACCGAAGACTACTTGGTCGCTCTGCAAAACAATGCAATTTCCCAACCGCTTGAATGGGCGGTGGCCTTCCGGCATGAACAAAACCACCTGACCAACTCCTTTCGAGGAGCGGCTGGGGTTACCTATGTCCCCCCACCTCCAGACCTTTGCCGGGATCTGATGTTCGAACTCATGGCCTTCGCAAACCATGCACCGTTGGAGCTTGACCCGCTGGTGGCCGCCGGCATTGCCTCATTCGGGTTTGTGTTCTTGCATCCCTTCATGGATGGGAATGGCCGACTGTCGCGCTTCTTGATACACCAGGCATTGTGCTGCAGCGGTGCGCTGGAGAACGGTTTGTTACTCCCTGTCTCCGTTGCCATGAAGCGAGAGGAGCAACGCTACCTTGAAGCTCTGCAGAGCTTCTCGAAACCTACCCGGCAATTCTGGGACGTCCGTGGGATCGATGCCGACAACCTGTCGCTTAACTTCACCGGCGATCCAAGCCTCTATCGCTACTGGGATGCGACTGAATGTGTGGCCTTCACGCTGGAAATGGCCAAGCGGGCATTGGAAATCGAACTGAGGGAGGAAACGGAGTATCTGCAACGATACGACACGTTGCTCAAGGTGGTTAATGACAACTACGACGTGCGCGGCAGCCTCTTGAGCAAATTGATAATGCAGTGCTTAGACCAGAATGGGGTCGTATCAAGGGGCCGGCGGAAGCAATACAACGGGTATATCCAAGAGGAGGTTTTCGACTTCCTCGAAGCTCACGCCCAAGCCCTTCTGGCGGAAGCCTACGCAGAGCCCGACGACCAATAGTCCAGCGACCGTGGCGATTGAATGGCCGGTGGTAGATCCCCCGCGTAAAGCCATGCCCAACTCAATCGCGCCATCCCGACTAACTCTTAGGCGGCCCTATTTTCAACACTGAACATCTTTGAAAAGGCCCAGGCGTGCGATCGCTCACTCACATAGCCAACACTGGAATACCGCTGAAAGTCGCCACACCAGCCAGAGCAGCGAATGCCAGCTTGCCGTCGCCGGTATCACCCAAGGCGACTAGAGCGTAGACAATATGCGTATACCATTGCCCTTAATGCTGGAGTTCGGAAGGTGAGTTCGCCGGACGCTTATCTGGTGGAGGAGCGCCGGTGACTTCGATCAGGCGTCGCACCCTGACCCTGATCATTGGCCTGATGCTCGCCGGTATCGCCGTGATCAGCGTGTTCAACCTGCACGACAGCAACCATGAAATCGCCGAAGTCTATGACGCGCAACTCGCCCGCAACGCACGTCTGTTGCAGGGCGTGCTGCGCATGCCGTTGGCCGGCAAGGACCAGAGCGAGTTGTATCAGGCCTTCAACAAGGCCCTGGGTGAGGCCGAGCCCAGAGTCGAGGGTCATCCTTATGAAAGCAAGATCGCCTTCCAGGTCTGGGATCGCAAGGGCGAGGTACTGGTGCACACCGCCAGCGCACCCTCTTTCACCGTCCCGCCGACAAAAACCGGCTTCAGCGATGTGATGGATCTGAACAACCGCCATTGGCGCGCCTTCCTGCTGGAAGACAAACAGAATGATCTGCGGATCTGCGGATCTGGGTCGGCGAGCGGGACGATGTGCGTGCCGATCTGGTGGACCGCATCGTGCGTCATACGCTGTGGCCCAACGTTCTGGGCAGTCTGATTCTGGCGGTCATGGTCTGGCTGGCCATCGGCTGGGGTCTAAAACCCCTGGCCGACATGGCCGCGACCCTGCGGGCACGGCACGGCGGCTCGCTGGAACCGCTGCAGCTGTCGCCATTGCCCAATGAGCTGGAGCCGATGCAGGCGGCGCTCAACCGCATGCTCGCGCAGATCCAGGAGGTGCTTGGCCGGGAACGGCGCTTCATCGCCGACGCGGCGCACGAGATGCGCACTCCGCTGGCGGTGCTGCGGGTGCACGCGCAGAACCTGCTGGAAGCCGGGACCGAACAGGAGCGCCGTGAATCCCTGGAATTTCTGATCGCAGGTGTCGACCGCACCAGCCGTCTGGTCAATCAATTGCTGACCATGGCCCGCCTGGAACCCAAGGCCACGCCCGCGCCGTTGCCCACCATCGACCTGACCCAGACCATTCGCGATTGTCTAGTTCAACTCACGCCCTGGTTGTTGAGCAAGCGCCTGGAGCTGGCATTCGACGGTATCGAGCAGCCTTGCAAAGTGGCCACGGATGCAGCCGCCATCGACATCGCCCTCAACAACCTGATCACCAACGCGGCGAATTTCTCCCCTGAACACGGGGTCATCAGCGTGCAGTTGAGGCTGTCCGAGGGGTTTTATCACCTGAGCGTCGAAGATCAGGGGCCGGGTATCGACGAAGCCGACCGCGCCCGCCTGTTCGAGCGCTTCTACAGCCGCGGCAACCACCAGGGCGCCGGTCTGGGGCTGACCATCGTCAACACCATCGCCACCCGTCTGCACGGGCGCATTACCCTGCTCAACCGCCCCGAAGGCGGATTGCGCGCCGTCCTGTCCATCCCCGGTAGGAGCGAGCTTGCTCGCGATGGTGGTCAACGATAACGCTGCGTACCTGATGCTCCGCGGTTTCCTTGCGTGCATCGCGAGCAAGCTCGGCTCCTACAGTGGATCGGGGTGGCCGAGCAGTAGTGATTGTTCGCGCTCGCAAAGCTCCACCACGTAATCCCACATCACCCGCAGTCGCACCGATTTGTGCAGGTCCCGACGGGTGCTGATCCAGTAGCTGCGCAAAATGCTTTCCTCGGCGAACAACGGCACCAGCCCGGGATCGGCGCTGGCCATGTAGCACGGTAATACCGCGATACCCAGCCCCGCGCGGGCCGCCTGTTGCTGGGCGATGACACTGGTGCTGTGAAAGACCACCTGCGGGTTGCGGCAAAAGCTGTTGAGGAACATCAGTTCCTGGCTGAACAGCAGATCGTCGACGTAGCCGATCCAGGCGTGCCGCCCCAAGTCCTCGCGACTGCGCAGCGGCGGTGCCTTGTCCAGATACGCCTGGCTGGCGTAGAGCGCCAGCCGGTAGTCGGTGAGCTTGCGCGTGACCAGCATGTCGGCGTCGGGGCGTTCCAGGTGAATGCTGATTTCCGCCTCGCGGTTGAGGATGCTGACAAAACGCGGCACCGCCACCAGCTCCACCTCCAGCCCCGGATAACGCTCGAACAGGCCGTTCATGCGACTGGACAGGAACATGATGCCCAGCCCTTCGGTGACCCCGACACGAATCTTGCCCAGAGGCGCCGTCGACTGGGTGATTTCCTCCTGAGCCAGCAGCGCCACGTTCTCCATGGCCTCGGCATGCTTGAGCAACGCTTCTCCCGCCGGCGTCATTTCATAACCCTGGGCGTGTTGCACGAACAGCGCCGTGCCGAGGCTCTTTTCGATGGCCTCGATGTGCCGCGCAACCGTCGCATGGGTGGTGTTCAGACGGCGGGCAGCGGTTAGCAAACGCCCGCTACGCTGGAGCTCGAGAAAAAACCGCAGGTCATTCCAGTCGAACATGAATCATCCTTGGGCTTGCGAGTTGAACACGCTGTTTAAAAACGCACAGTGGCTGCGTAAAAACTAACATTTTTTAAACGAAAGCTAACAACTAGGATGGTCACAACAAGAAAAACAATGCGAGGTCAGGGATGCAAGCTACCCAGGATACCTACGACTACATCGTGGTCGGGGCCGGACCGGCCGGTTGCCTGCTGGCCAATCGACTGTCGGCCAATCCGCAACACCGGGTGCTGCTGCTCGAAGCCGGTGGCCGCGATAACTATGCGTGGATTCACATCCCCGTCGGTTACCTGTTCTGCATCGGCAACCCGCGCACCGACTGGTGCTTCAAGACCGAAGCGCAACCCGGACTGCAAGGCCGCACCCTGAGCTACCCGCGCGGCAAGGTGCTCGGTGGCTGCTCCTCCATCAACGGCATGATCTACATGCGTGGCCAGGCCGGCGACTACGATCGCTGGGCCGCCGAGGGCAACCCCGGCTGGCGCTGGCAGGACGTGCTGCCGCTGTTCAAGAAAAGCGAAAACCACTTTGCCGGCGACTCCGAATTCCACGGCGCCAGCGGCGACTGGCGGGTGGAGCGCCAGCGCCTGTCGTGGCCGATCCTCGATGCCTTTCGCAGCGCCGCCGAGCAAAGCGGCATCGCCAGCATCGATGACTTCAACCAGGGCGACAACGAAGGTTGTGGCTACTTTCAGGTCAACCAGAAGGCCGGCATCCGCTGGAATGCGGCCAAGGCCTTTCTCAAACCGATTCGCGACCGTGCGAACCTGACCGTATTGACCGGGGTCGAGGTTGATCGCGTGCTGCTGGAAAACGCCCGCGCCTCGGCAGTGAGCGTGCGCTGGCAAGGTCAGGTCCAGACCTTTAAGGCGCGCAAGGAAATCATCTTGTGTGCCGGTTCCATCGGCTCGCCGAGCATTCTGCAACGCTCGGGCATCGGCCCTCGCCCGCTGCTGCATCGCCTTGGTATCGGTGTCGTGCATGAATTGCCCGGCGTCGGTGGCAACCTGCAGGATCACCTGCAACTACGGTTGATCTACAAACTGGAGAACGCCCGCACCCTCAACCAGATCGCCGGCAGTGTGTGGGGCAAGATGGGCATGGGCCTGCGTTATCTGTATGACCGCAGCGGCCCGCTGTCCATGGCGCCGAGCCAGCTAGGGGCCTTTGCCCGTTCGGGGCCGGAGCAGACCTCGGCCAACCTCGAATACCACGTGCAACCGCTGTCCCTGGAACGATTTGGCGAGCCGCTGCACAACTTCCCGGCGTTTACCGCCTCGGTCTGCGACCTGCGTCCGAAAAGCCGTGGCAAGGTGGAAATCCGCTCCGTCGATCCGCAACAGGCGCCGTTGATTCAACCCAATTACCTGAGCCATCCGGAAGACTTGCGAGTCGCCGCCGACGCCATCCGCCTGACCCGACGCATCGTCGCCGCCCCGGCCCTGAAGGCCTTCAAGCCCGTGGAATACCTGCCCGGCGACAGCCTGCAAAGCGAAGAACAACTGCACGAAGCCGCCGCGCGTATCGGCACGACGATTTTCCATCCCGTGGGCACCTGCCGGATGGGCAACGATGCCGATGCGGTGGTCGATGCCCAGCTGCGCGTCCACGGCATCCCCGGCCTGCGCATCGCCGACGCCTCGATCATGCCCAACATCACTTCGGGCAACACCTGCTCGCCGACGTTGATGATTGCCGAAAAGGCTGCACAACTGATCCTCAACCCCGACACAAGGAGCATTGCCCCGGAATTGGAACTGGCTGCACATCCATGAAAACGAACGCCCCACCACCACTGTAGGAGCGAGCTTGCTCGCGATGGACGCCAACGATAACGCTGGGCACCTGATGCCCCGCGGTGTTCTCAGGTTCATCGCGAGCAAGCTCGCTCCTACAGTGGGGATGTAGAACGGTTACACCCGATGCAAGGACAGTAGCGGCCCCGCCCACAAGGCAGGTGCCGACAGTGGAACAACAAAAACAATCACTGTGAGGGATACCGATATGTCAGAACACGTTCAGCCCCTGGAAGCCGTGCGCAGCGCAGGCACCAGCAAGGAAACCCAGAAAGTCATCTTCGCCTCGTCGCTCGGCACGGTGTTCGAGTGGTATGACTTCTTCCTCTACGGCGCCCTCGCGGCGGTGATCAGCAAGCAGTTCTTCGCCGGAGTCAACGACACCACCGCCTTCATCTTCGCCCTGATGGCCTTCGCGGCCGGCTTCGTGGTCAGGCCGTTCGGCGCACTGGTCTTCGGTCGGCTGGGAGACATGATCGGACGTAAATACACTTTCCTCGCCACCATCGTCCTCATGGGCGTGGCGACCTTCTGCGTCGGCCTTCTGCCGACCTACGCCAGCATCGGCATCGCCGCGCCGATCATTCTTGTGGTGCTGCGCATGCTTCAGGGCCTGGCCTTGGGCGGCGAGTACGGCGGCGCCGCCACCTATGTCGCGGAACACGCGCCCATCGGCAAACGCGGTTTCCACACCAGCTGGATTCAGTCCACCGCCACCCTCGGCTTGCTGCTGTCGCTCCTGGTGGTGCTCGGTTGCCGCTACTTCACCGGCGATCAGTTCGAAGTCTGGGGCTGGCGCATTCCGTTCCTGTTCTCGATCGTCCTGCTGGGCATCTCGACCTGGATTCGCCTGAGCCTGCACGAGTCGCCGGCCTTCGTGAAAATGAAAGAGGAAGGCAAGCTCTGCAAGTCGCCGATCCGTGACTCCTTCGGCAAATGGGAAAACCTCAAGGTCGTGCTGATCGCCCTGTTCAGCATCAACGCCGGGCAGGCCGTGACCTTTTACGCGGCGCAGTTCTATGTGCTGTTCTTCCTCACCCAGTTCCTGAAAATGGACCCCGCCGTCGCCAACGGCCTGCTGATCATCAGCGTCACCATCGGCGCGCCATTCTTCATTTTCTTCGGCTGGCTGTCGGACAAGGTCGGACGCAAACCAGTGCTGATGATCGGCCTGCTGCTGGCCACCGCGCTGTACTTCCCGATCTTCAAATCCCTGGCCCACTACGCCAACCCGGCAATCGACCTGGCCAGCCGCCAGGCCCCGATCACCGTGACGGCCGATCCGGCCACCTGCACCTTCCAGTTCGACCCGGTGGGCAAGGCCAAATTCGACAGCCCTTGCGACAAGGTCAAAACCTTCCTGGTCAAGCAGGGTCTGCCATACGAAAGCATCGCCGCCCCGGCCGGCAGCACCGTGCAGGTGAGTGTGGGCGACGTGAAAATCGACGGTTTCGACGAAGCCGCCCTGCGCGGCGCCGTGACCCTGGCCGGTTATCCGCAACAGGCTGACGCGCAACAGATCAACAAAACCATGATCGTGGCGCTGATCGTCGCGCTGATCATCATCTCCGCCATGTGCTACGGCCCGCTGGCGGCGCTGATGGTCGAACTGTTCCCGACCCGCATCCGTTACACCTCCATGTCCCTGCCCTACCACATCGGCAACGGCTGGTTCGGCGGTTTCCTGCCAACCGTGTCGTTCGCGCTGGTGGTGTACACCGGGGATATTTTCTACGGGCTGTGGTACCCGGTGCTGATTACCGGGGTGAGCCTGGTGGTGGGGATGCTGTGCCTGCGTGAGACGCGGAATGTGGATTTGGACAAGAACTGAGGGTAGCCACGAACAGGCAACCTGAATGAAAAAGCCTGCATGCTCACGGCATGCAGGCTTTTTCAGATAATCAGGCTTGAACGCGCGTAAAGATGCGCCGTCGCAGCGATGATGAGGTTTCGCCAAAAGCGTCGCGCAGTTGCTGGACGTTGATATTTCTTCGGTTCTCATCAAATGCCAGTGCGGTACGCAATGCCGGCCAGCAATGTTTAGGCAAGTGTCCGGGTCGGCTCAGTTCGAGGTCCAGACGCGCATCACGTGCCTGCGTTGCAGGCAAGCGGCGGAACGGATGTTTGCCTCCCGCCAGCTCGTAGAGCACGCAGGCCACTGCGTATAGGTCAGTGCCCGCCGTCAACGCCTGACCTTCCAGCAATTCCGGAGCAGCATAGCCGGGAGTCCACGCAACGAACCGCTCGCGACTAAGCTTCGGCAAGCCGGGCAGTACGCCCTCCTGCACCTGGCCCAGACCGAAGTCGAACAAACGCACACCCTCCTCGCTGATCATCACGTTGCTCGGTTTGATGTCGCCGTGCAGGATGCCCCGTGCATGCGCGTGAGCCAGTGCGTCAAGTAACTGCAACGCGATGCTGCGCAAATCAGCCCAGGGGATACCCAGCGGTTGCTCGCATAACAACTTGTCCAGAGTCAGGCCTCGCATCAGCTCCATGGTGATGAAGGCCCGCTGGCAATCGGTGTCCACCTCGAACGTGTGAAAACGCAGCACGTTGTCATGACGCAAATGCCGGGTCATGGCGAATTCGCTGTACAGCAAGGTGCTCGCGTCGGGCCATTGGGCAAATTCTTCGCTGAGCACCTTCAGTGCGATGCAAGGGGCGGGTTCGCCGAACTGTTCGATCAGCAAGTCACGTGCACGGAAAACCAGGCTCATGCCACCGGCACCCAAAAGGCGCTCGATGCGATAACGACCTGCAAGCACTTCGGGCATTTGCCCGACGCTGAGCCGGGATGATGACGGTGCAGGTTGCGCCAGATGCGCGTTGGCGAAAGCGAAGTAAGTCGGATTGTGGTCCTGCTCTTCACTCGGTGACAGGATGTCGGGAGATGGAGTGAGTTCGGTCATTGGCGAACCATCACGGCAGTCAGGTTGTCCCGCGCCGAGCCACACAGGGCGCTGTCGAACAGACATTGCAGCGCAAGATGCGGTGCCGTCAGGCTCAATGCATTGCCAAGAGCAGCGCTGTTCACATTCTGGTACAGGCCGTCGCTGCACAGCAGAAACGCATCGCCGGGATGAACCTCGAACTCCAGCACGTCGAGAGTCAGTTGCGCCGCGGCGCCAATCGCGCGGGTCAGTGCATGAGCGTCCGGGTGCGCTTTGGCCTCGGCAGCGCTCATTCGTTGTTCGTCAATCAGTTGCTGTTGCAGCGAATGGTCCCTGGACAGCTGATACAAGCGTTGCCCTCGCCACAAGTAGCAACGGCTGTCGCCCGCCCAGATGCATGCTCCGCGATCGCCTTCCACCAGCAACAGCACCACGGTGCTGCCCATGATGCCGTCATGGCGTCCGGCAATGACCGTCAGCTCCTGACCCAGACGGCGGTTGAGCCAATGCAGGCATTGACGAACGCCCTTCAGTCGCTCGTCGAAGTCATCCATCTGCGGCAAATCCGCCAGGGTGGCGACGATCAACTGGCTGGCGACGTCGCCCCCCTGATGACCACCCATGCCGTCCGCGACCACCCACATTCCTAGTTGGGGGCAGTCGAGAAAAGCGTCCTCGTTACGCGACCGGATCTTGCCGATATCGGTGCGCGCCGCACTGCGCCAGGGGACTGCTACTCGCATCAGAGCTGCACCGGCATACGGAAGGTGCGAAGCATGTCCATATCGAAGGGGTTTGGTGTGCGTTGGCTGGTCAGCAGGTAGTTGGCACGCAGGCCGCCCAGATCCGCCTTGAGCACCAGCACGTCACGACCGGTCAGATACTCGGTCTGCATCAGATCGAACAGACGAAACAGCGACCAGGGCCCGGTGTTTTTTTCGATACCAATCGGGCGGCCGACCATTTTGTCGAGGACCAGGCTGGTGCGACCATCTTCAGCGTCGGTTGGCCACTTGAATGACACTGGAACGATCGGGCCGTGCCGATATTCCATGGTCGTACCGCCAAACTTGAACTCCGAACGGCTCACTGAAGGATCAAGGGTGTAGGGTTCCAGCTTGAACTGCACCTGTGGCTCCGCCGGGTTGTTGCTGAAGAAACTCTGGCGGATCACCTGCACCGCGGCCATCTGGTCCAGGTAGGTTCTGGAGATCGGGAGGCTGTGACCATCGACCGTGCGCATGCGATAGCTACCCGGGTCACCGCTGACAAATGGGCGTAGATAACCGTCGAAAAACCGATCGGCGATGCCCTGGGCCTTGAAGAATTCGCGGAAATCATCGAGCGACACATCGCTGGGGCTGTGTGCATCGAACGGATACCGCTTGCTGATTGCCTTGAGGTAGAAGCCGAACAACTCGGCTTGATAGCGCTGGTTAAGGTGAGCGTAGGCATCGCCCAGCACCAGGCGCCAGGTGTCATCCCCCAATACGCTGAACCAAGCACTGACCGGTCGCGGCAAACGTCCGGACGCATTGCGCAAGTTGCTCAGGGCATCGCGCTGGCCGCCCATGCGAGTCCTGGCCATATCGAAAGCGGCCTGCTCCGGAACGCTTGCGCGAGCCAGACTGGCCATTTGCAGTTGCAGATCGTTGAGTGCATTCATGGCCGGAGTCAAATCAGCCGACGGGCCGTTGTCGTCACCCAGCAACCGATGCAGCGGTTCAAAACGACGCTGCAGAGATTTTCTGGCGGTGTCCGGAAGATTTTTTGCCAGTGCGCCCGAAACCTTGCCTGACGCCGAGGCAGCAAGCTTGCCCGGTTTTGCGCCCTTCTCTGCCAGCTTACCGACAGTGTCCGCAGCATCATCGGCGATAACGGGAAAGCGGGTGTTCTCCCGGACTTCCACCAGCAACCGCAGAAGCGGGGAGCTGGCCGAAGTCAGGCTCGCCAGCTGCTCGGCGACTTCACCAAAGTCATTTGCGGGGGACAGTGCGACATGGCCGAGCGCTTCGCTCCAATAGTTGGAGTAGTCGCGGAAGTAGCGTTGCTCCAGATCTACAAGAAGTCGGCGCAAGTCCATACTGCTGATACCCGTGCCTTCACCCAATACCCAGTTGTCATTCAGGATATCGGTGACCAGCATGGAGCCTTGCACCGAGAAGTATTGCCGATAACCTTGCTGGGTGTAGAACCCCGGAATCACGTGGTCAGTGCCGACATACTGCGCCCCTTGCGGCCCAAGATGCTGGCTCAAACGGTAATCAGGCAGGCTGCGAGCCTGCTCGCGCAGCATCCGGTAAACCACGTTGACCAAAGACTCGCTGCGCAAAACCTGACGCGCCTGAGTGACCAACTGATCATTCACTGGATAGTTGAATGGCTGTTCCAGCAGGCGCTCGAAGTGGCTGTTCAAACCGTTCTGTACCTCGGTATTACCGGGGTAGCGTTGTGACCACGCGGTTGAGACCCATTCCTTGAGCCATGGCGAGTCGCGGCGGTCTTTCATGTTCAGCATCAAATAAGCACGCAGGCTGTTAAGCAGGCGCTCGCGGTCCTTCATGCTCGCGCGGATCTGCCCTTCGAGCAGCATCGCCACCTGCGGCAAAAGCCTTTCTTCAAGCTCGCGATCGTAAGCAGACTTGACTGTCGGATGGACGTACTCACCTTGATACAGGCCAACGCGTTCGTGATAACTCACTTCGCTTGTACTCGGGAATACCTGAGTGGCCTTGTGGCGATTGTCCAGGCTCTTGAGCACCGCTATGGGGTCATCGCCTGCGGGTAAGGCAGAGGTTTCTTGTGTCCAGTTTTGCGCCAGATTGCGCAAGGTTTCCAGACGCCCGTAATTGGCCGAAAATCCGCCGGCCCACAGGATGCCGAACAACACCAGGGCAGTGACTGCACCGAGATACAACGCACGTTGCCCCCAATGAATTCGGCTGCGCTCACGCTTGTCCAGTCCCGCAAGATCAGCTTCAGGAAAGATCACCCGGCTGAACAGATGGTGTATGAACCGCGAGCGGCCACTGCGCAGCGTGGGCAGCACTCCGGCATTCACTTCCAGGCTTGAATCGGTGCCCTCGGTGTTTTCATTCAACTGTTCAACCAGATGCAGTGCACTGGTGAAATAGAATCCACGCAACCGGGTTGCACGTTGATAGCGGTTGCCAGTGAATGCCATGTCGACAAACAAGCAAAGTCGCTCACCGAGTTTTCCCAATTGATGAGGGAAATCGAGAATCCGACCACGGTGCCGGGCATTGCGCTCCTGATGCATCCGTGTGATCACCTGGCTGTTCAAGCGATGCAGCAGCGCTTCGAATTCGGCGCGCACTACGGCAGCATCGCTGCCGCACTGGTCCTTGCGGAAGCTGGTACCCAGGACCTGATCGCATTCTTCGCGACTCAGCTGATCGAAAAACTCGTCGAAACCAGGCAGGTGGTCGGCCTTGCTCAACACAAGGTAAACCGGTACGTCGACGTGCAGTTTCTGGTGTACCTCCTGCAAACGCGCACGCACCTGGTTGGATAGAGCGTCCAACTCCTGTTCGTTGGCGCTCAGCAGGTTTTCTACCGAGATAGTCACCAGCACGCCATTCAACGGTCGATTGCGGCTACGCTGGCGCAACAGATCGAGCAATGTGCTCCATGCACTGGCATCGACTTGAGGATCAGGTTGGTTCAGGTAGCGACCGGCAGTGTCTATCAGCACGCCGTCATCAGCGAAATACCAATCGCAATAACGTGTCCCGCGGGTGTCGCGCGTCAGTTTGCGGTCGATCCTGTTGATCGGAAATTCAATACCGGAACAATCCAGCAGGCTGGTCTTGCCGCTTGCATGGGGACCAATCAGCAGGTACCACGGCAAGTCATCGCGCCAGCGCTCGCTACGGCCCCGATACAGACTCGAGGACTTGAGGGTTTTCAAGGCATCCTTGAAACCTGTCCTGAGCGCCTTCTGTTCTTCGTCGATGTGCTTCTCGCGAAGAACACGATCCTTTCCACCCTCGCTTTCCTCGTTGGCTTTTTTATGCACACCAGCACGCCAGCTGACGTACACCATGCACAAGCCCCAGATCAGAAACATCACACTGATGGTGAAAAGGCGCGAGGAAGAGCTTTCCCAGAACTTCTTGTCACTCACGGCCAGCAACGGCCCGACAATCCAGACCAGCAACGCAGCGAACAGTACAAGCAACAGGGCCCAGACCCATGTTTTTCGCAGGAAGGTGCCAACTTTCTTGAAAACCTTTTTCATAATTCGTCCTTGTCTACGGTTACGACTGCGGTTTGGCGGGTGCCGGATCAATGGCTTGATAAGGCTGAAGAACGGCGTCGCGCTGTTCACCCAGCACCCAGGCGAACCCCGAATACATCACCACCAGGCACACACAGGTAAACAACGCGACCATCCACGCCGGCACGATGCGTACCAGGCTACGGCGCTGATGATTGAGCCCCTCCCACTGGGGCGACAGTTCTCGCGGTGTGTCTGCGCGCAACTGGCGAATCTGGCGGTACAAGTCATCGCGGATGCCTTCCAGTTCGAGCATTCCCCGGGTTTGCACGCGGTACTTCCCTTCAAATCCGAGCGACAGGCACACGTACATCAACTCAAGCATCGGCAGGTGCTTGACCGGGTTCCTGGACAAGCGAGTCAGTAATTGAAAGAACTTTTCACCGCCAAAGGTTTCATTGTGGAATTTGCTGAGCAGGCTCATTTGCGACCATTTGCTTTCGTTACCCCAGGTCGTCGTCACTACTGCCTCATCCACTACCGAACACAGCACGTAACGGGCAGCCATGACCTGGCCAGTTTCGACGCCGTTTTGCAAAGCGCGCGCCTCGAACGATTTCAAGTCGTTGGCCAGTTGCGTGTTGAGACCGTTGAGGTCCGCGCAAGCAGTGCTGTGTTTGAGTCGCACCACTTCCGATAACAGATCGCAAGCCGCTGAAACCAGCGAGTTGAGGCCTGTGTTGAACGCCTCAGTAGAGCTTGAGCGCGCGGAGTAGATCATGCGTTCTGACAAATGTTCGACACGCGGGGCAGCCACCGAATCCGTCAGCGGGGACGGCGCCAGACCCTTGCCCTGGCGGTCAAGCAAGATGGTTTTATCGTCCTGATGTTGTTCCGTTTCCTTGGTCATGTCGGTCAGTCTCTGATGGCCCAGAAGTTCAGTTCAAGCTCGGTGAATTCGCCGGACACATGGAAGGCGAAGCCCCCGGAGCGCTCAAGTTGTGCCCGGTCTTCTGAACTGAGTTCGAGAATGAAATAGGTTTTGTTGGAGTGGAACGCGATCTGCCGTGGTGCCACCGGTAACGGTTTGACCTTGATGCCAGGCAGATGCAGGTTGACCAACTGGCGGATGTTTTCGACCGGGCCGACCTTGAGGTGCGACGGCAATCGCTGGCGCAACTCTTCGCTGTCGCAGTTGGCGCTGGCTGCCAGCACGAAAGACGCCGACCCCAGCAGTTTGTGGTCCTGTAACGGCGAAACGATGATGCCGTACTGTCGGGTTTGCAGGGCCAGTTCGATAGCGTGCTGTTCCAGCACCATAGACAGAATTTGCCGGATCGCCTGCATCAGCTTGCGAAAGCTCACACCCTGATCGCTGTGTTGATAACGGCTGTCCAGACACGGCCTTTTGCTGTCGCTCGAGAATGTCGAAAGATCACCGAGCAGGCTTAGCAGCGTGCGGTACAACTCCTCCGGGTGCAATTGCTCAAGGCCCAGATAGTGACGCAACAACAATTCGGTGCGATTGATCAGTTGCAGCATCATGAAGTCGCCGATTTCGGCGCCCCCCACCTTGCCATTGGAACGAATTCGCTCGGCGATGGTGTCGCCCCGGTGACCGAGCATGCTGATGACTTCCTTCAGGCACGACAGGAGATACTTGGAGGCATGCGCCCTGATGTACGTCGGCACAAAGTCCGGATCAAGGCTGATCACACCGTCCGGTGTGGTGTTGAGCACCTCGCAGACCTTCATTTTCACGTAGGCCTGATCGGTCTGTTGCTCTCCCAGCAGTAGTTTGAAATCCGGACGAGCACACATGATCTGACTTGCAGAATCATCCCCCGCATTGGAGTCGGCCACTTGCGCTTCATACACGGTGTAACGCGCCAGGACGTCCAACTGCTCCGGGCGGCGGGACTCGATGTGGTTGCCCGTCACCAGCGGCAACGCCAGATACACCGACGTTTTTCCCGTATTGGGTGGCACGTCCAGCGTCAGTGGCTCGGCGTTATCCCCCAACTCGAACAGGCTGCCATCGGGCAGCACTCCGCAAGCCTGGCTCACCACCACCTTGCTCATGTTGAGAAACTGCAAATCGAGTTCCAGGTTCAGAAACCCCCATGTGTAGCTGCCCAGCAACTGGGTGCGGGTCTTCAACTGGTGATCGTAGTAACGATCGTTGTGCTGCAAGTGCTGTGGGCGCAGTAACATGCCTTCCTGCCATACAACCTTGTGGGAATTCATGGTCTGCCTCCTGCCTTCACCAGCACCGAGCGGGTATTGCGAATGCCAGTCTGATCCAGGGTCAGGTCACTGTCCGTTGACTGCTGCGGGGTAACTTGCAGCGTGTAGCGCCATTGGGTATCCATCAGGTCGCGATAAGCGGCGAGGACGCCGACATAGCGACTGCCCTGCTCCACGCTTAGCTTGAGCTCGACGGTTTCGCCAGGACGCAGTTCCAGCTCTTCGCTGGCAACCATATCCGGTGCCAGGGACTCCCTGGCGCGTTCGTACAGACTGAAGAAGTCCGCATTCTCGAAGGCCACAGGGTGTTTCAACTCATACAGCCGCACGACGACCGGTGACGGTCGGCCATGGAGGTCCGGGTTGAGTTGATCGCTAGCCGTAAGCTTGAGGTTCAGCTTGGTCACTTTGGAATACGGCGAGAAGGTCGAGCAGCCGGCGATCAATACCAGGACTGCCAGCAGGCTGAAGAAGGGAATTGAACGGAGTGACATGCGCATCATCCTCGGTGATCGGTATGCAGGGTCGAGATCAGGCGGATCTGTTCTTCGTAGGCCTGGGCGAAATCCCGGGACAGAAGACGTTCGCTCCACTCATCGTCCTGGCGTAGCGCCTGGTGATAGCGTTCGAACGCTCTCCAACGACTTGCTGAGGTTGCAAGCAACGGCTTGTTATCTCGTTCGAAACGCAGCGTCAGTTGCTGCGGCGAAAAGTGCTCCAGGGTGGCGCGAACCGCGGCGCGGCTGGCGCTGAGCAAGGCCACCTGATGTGCTTGCAGATCAAGAAATGCACGGCAGACGGCCTGTTCGGCAGACAATAGGCCCGGCTTGTCTGGTTGCAACAGAATGCCCAGTGCCTCCGGAGCATCGACGGCGAACTTCAACGGGTTCTTTTGCAACCCTTGCACCGTGGTCTGAGCCAAACGCAGTTCGTTTTTCAGCTCACAACGTGTGCGCAGGCTTTGCTGCACGCCCACGATGCTCTGCTGGAGCAGGTGCGCTGCGTTGACCGCCAGCGCCTCCCTGGCGTCATGATCGAGCTCATTGAGGTTCACACCCAGGGCGGCGCCGAACTTTTCCCAGAAATCATCGGACTGGCGTTCGACCGCCTGCGGCGGTGACACGGGTTCAGGCTCCGGTGCAGCTGCTACCAACTGCGGTACGGTCAGGCTCTCCATGTCGATACGCGCATAGTCTGCGCGTTGACGGGTTTCTTCGATGGTCGCGGGGGGCGAGATGACATCTTCGATTTCCGAGCGCACGCGTTCCTGTAGGTCCAGGGCTTTCAGCGGGTCGAGATCGAGAAATGCATCGTCAGGAATGACGCTGCCGGCGATCTGTGGGAGCCCCACCTCGACATTTAACAGGTCCTGATCGCGAACCAGGCGCGCATGAATTTCAACGTCGCCCAGCACATATGTACTGCCGTGTTCGACGCGTACCGGAACGTCTTTGTCCAGACGCGCCCCACTGACCCTATCCTTGATCCCGTTGGTGCTGGTATCGGTCAGAAAAAACGAACCATCACGATAACTGACTGAAGCATGATGATTGGACACGTGCCGGTTGATGTCTGGAATGACCCAGTCACAATCCTCAGCTCGCCCAATCACACCGCCGGACTGCTTGAAGATCTTCTGACACGGTCCGGCAGAGATGAATTGCTTGTTATTGATTATTTCGAAAACCAGTTCCATGGTAATTCTCCTTGTGGTCACTTGCCGCGATTTACCACCTGCGGATCGCCCAAGGGTCGATAGGCAGAGTCGTTGAATTTGTAGTTACCGCTGCATCCGCCCAGGCCGCATGAAACGACGAGGATCAGCAGGACGGCTTGCCAGTGACGAACGAGCATTCAGGGAATCTCCGCAGGGACAGCACCAAGCAACCACCCTTGCGGGTAGCGCCGGTAAAAATGGATGAAGGGGATCGGACATCGGCGGCCTACCCATCGATATTCGCCAGATTGATGTTCAGGCGCCTGAGCCGGTAGAGGAACGTGCGGCGCGGCAGGCCCAGTTCATGGGCAGCAGTCGTCTGATTACCGTCATGTTTGCGCAGGCAGTCGAGGAGCAAACTGCGCTCGAACTTTTCGAGCCGTTCGCGCAGATTCAGGCTGCTGTTTTCGGGCAAGGCGTTCACACGCATCGAGAAATGTTCGACCAGCAACTCGCTGCCGTCACACAGCAACACTGCGCGCTCGACCAGGCCTTTGAGCTCGCGAACGTTACCGGGGAATGCGTAACAGGCCAGATGATTCAACGCGTCGCTGGACCAACTCACCCTCTCGCGCTGCAAGAACACGCAGGCCTTGTGAGCGAAGTGCCGGGCAAGGTCGAGAATGTCACCCTCGCGCTCGCGTAGCGCAGGCAGTTCGATGGGAAACTGTGCGAGGCGGTAGTAAAGGTCTTCACGGAACTTCCCCAGCTTGACCAGCTTTACCAAGTCCCTATGGGTGGCGGCGACAATGCGCACGTCTATCCTGTGGGTGTCGTTTGAGCCCAGCGGGCGAATCTCGCCCTCCTGCAACACCCGTAGAAGCTTGGCTTGGAGAGGAAGTGGCATATCACCCACTTCATCGAGCAACAAGGTCCCGCCGTTTGCCGCATCGAACAATCCGGCGCGGTCGCGGTCGGCACCGGTGAACGCGCCCTTGCGGTAACCGAACAATTCACTTTCGAGCAGATTCTCGGGAAGGGCCGCACAGTTCTGCACGACGAACGCCCCGGCGCGACGGGGGCCGAACTCGTGGATAGCCCGGGCGACCAGTTCCTTGCCGGTACCTGTCTCGCCGCGCAGCAGGACGGTGTAGGGGCTGTGCAGGACTTTGCTGATCAGCGAATAAACTTCGCGCATGGCCGCGCTGTGGCCAATCAAGCCATACCCTCTGGCATTCGGGACTGTCACCGGTACTGTGGAGGCATGCTCTTTTGGCTGCCGTAGCTGTTGAAGCAGCAAAAACTGCCCGTACACAAAGGAGGCGAGTTTGCCGATGGATTCGGCAAAGCAGTGCAGATCGATGTGCCGATGGGTCGCGCACAGGATCAACCCCTTGACTTGCCCGTTACCGTTCAGCAGCGGTACACACAGCAAAGACTCCCAGCGTTTGGCCTGGCTCGGAAGAAATCCGGTTTCGTGTTGGCTGGTCCCCAATGCACCGAGGCTCACCACGCGGTTCTGGCAGAGCACGAATTGCAGCAGTTGTTCACCGCTGTAGTCCGTCGGAACACTGGTCACTTCCCTTGGCTGCAGGTTGCCATTGAGAGACTCGGCGGCCAGACCAAGACAGGTATGGGTGGCGTCCAGTAAATACAGCTGCGCCAGTTCACAGCTATTGAGCTGCGACAGCCCCTGCAGGAAATTCCCAAGCAGTGAAGTTCCGTCTTCAGCTCGCGACAGACTGGCGAACTGCTCGAGCAGCGCTTCGGCGTACTCCAGCGGCTGTGTAATTGAAGTGAACATCGCACCCATCTCAGGCGAACTCGCAAGTGACGCTGGCGTTGCCATGGATCGTTGCGTGGACTTGTTTGAGGTGCTCGCCTGTGGCCATCGCACCAAGTAAACGGTCTGCAATGAGGGGCAATATGTGAAGGTCAAGCAAGTGGTCGATAAGGCGTGCACCGCTATCGCTCTGGGTGCAGCGTTCAGCCAAGTGATCGACAAGGCTCTGGCAGTAGGTGAAATCCAGTTGTCGATGGCTCAGGCGCTCGCCCAATCGAGCCAGCTTGATTTCGATCAACTCGCGCAGTACCGGAGCGCGCACAGGGTAGTAAGGCACTACGCACATACGCGCCAGCAGCGCAGGCTTGAAGTGATTGACGAGTATCGGCCTGATGGCGTCTTCGAGTGCCTCGGCGGTCGGCTTGGCATCGTTCTCGCACAGTTCAATGATGCGCTCGCTGCCCAGGTTGGAAGTCATCAGGATCAGCGTGTTGCGAAAATCGATCTCGCGTCCTTCACCGTCGTTCGCAACACCCTTGTCGAATATTTGGTAGAACAGATTGAGCACGTCCGGATCGGCTTTCTCTATCTCATCGAGCAGCAGCACGGAATACGGTTTCTGGCGCACGGCCTCGGTGAGCATGCCGCCCTCGCCGTAACCGACGTAACCCGGCGGAGCACCGATCAGGCGAGACACCGTGTGCTTCTCCTGGAACTCGGACATGTTGATGGTGGTGATGAAACGCTCCCCGCCGTACAACAATTCGGCAAGGGCCAAAGCTGTTTCGGTCTTGCCGACTCCACTCGGACCGACCAGCAGGAACACGCCAACCGGAGCTTCAGGCTTGTTCAGACCGACAGCAGCAGCGCGCATCGAACGGTCCAGTGCGTGGACGGCCTGTTCCTGACCACGAATGCGCAACCTCAGATCTGCGGCGAAGTTTGCGACCCTGGCGTTGTGCTCACGGGCTAACTGAGCCAAGGGTACGCCGGTCCAGGCAGTGATCACCTCGGCCACCAGGCGCGGGCAGACTTCAAAGCTCACCAGTCGGTCATTGGCTTGCAGGTCGGTCAGGCTGCGGTAGGTTTCATTGAGCGCGGTTTCAAGGGTTTCGACACTTTGTGCACCAGACTTGGCGGCCTTTTCACGAGCCCTGGCCCATTGTTTACGCAGTTCCAGCAAACGCTCGGCCAATTCTTTCTGTTCAGACCACAGCACTTGTAGCGCGATGCTTTCTTTTTCAGCTTCATCCAGACGGGCTTCGAGCGCGTCCAGAACTTCGTGATCGATTGGCAAGCCAGCGTCCGCATCACGACGCAGGGCCTGGCGTTGGCGGGCACCTTCGATCAGTTCACCGCGCAAGCACTCCAGGCTGTGCGGCGCGGCAGCAAGGCTGATACGAACCCGGGCGCAAGCCGTGTCCAGTACATCCACTGCCTTGTCTGGCAACTGACGCCCGGACAGGTAACGCGCCGACAACTCAGCTGCAGCAACCACCGCGTCATCCCGCAGGTAGACTCCGTGGCTCTTCTCATAAACCTTTGCCAAACCACGCAGGATGGTCACGGCTTCGTTAACGGTAGGCTCGTGCAACTGCACCGGCTGGAAGCGGCGTGCCAGTGCCGGGTCTTTTTCAAAGTATTTTTTGTATTCCGTCCAAGTGGTGGCGGCGATGGTGCGCAATTCGCCACGAGCAAGGGCGGGCTTGAGCAGATTGGCGGCGTCTGAAGCACCGGCGTTGCCGCCCGCACCGATCAGGGTATGGGCTTCATCGATGAACAGAATGATCGCCTTGGGCGAGACTTTGACTTCGTCGATCAAGCCTTTGAGGCGGCGCTCGAACTCACCCTTGATGCTGGCCCCCGCCTGCAACAGGCCCATGTCCAGCGATAGCAGTTCGACGCCTTTGAGCACTGGCGGTACTTCACCAGCGGCAATACGCGACGCCAGGCCTTCGACGACGGCGGTTTTACCGACGCCTGCCTCCCCCACCACAATCGGATTGTTCTTGCGACGCCGGGCGAGAATGTCGACCATCTGCCGGATCACGCCGTCGCGGCACAACACCGGATCCAGTTTGCCGTCACGGGCTTGTTGGGTGAGGTTGTGAGTGAAGCGCTGCAAAAGGGATTCACCCGGTACGACTGGATGGCTGGCAGGTTTTTCCTGTTGAGACAGGGCGAACTCCTTGAGTCGCTCCAGGTTGAGTTTCGCCAGCAACGGAAGGTAGCGGCTGCCCGCATACCGAAACGGGTTTTGCAGCAGTGCGAGGATCAACGCGGCCTGTCCGATATCGGTCCGGCCCAATTCGAGGCTTGCTGCCAGCAAGGAATCCTGTAGCCATTGCACCAGTTCCGGCGAGAACACCGGATTGCGTGAAGCGCTGTGCTCGACCTGCGATTGCAACGTGGCGCTCAACTCGCCAGCGTCCACTTGCGCATCCTGCAAAGCCTTGCCGAGCAAGCCTTGCGGGCGCTCCAGCAGGCATAGCAGCATGTCCTCGACAAGAACCTTGTTACCGCCACGAGCCACGCAGCGTTCAGCGGAGCGTTCGAGGTCGCGGCGGGTTTCGGCGTCCAGCGCCTTGATCAGCTGTTGCAGATCTGCGTTGCTCATGACTTTCACATCCTTAGTGAGTTCTGCTGCCCAGGGTGACGACACCGTCTGCGCTCTCGCGCCCCAGCCAACTGGTCCATCCCAGGTGACAAACGTTCTGCTCGCCTATGCACAGCTCGCGTATTTCTTCCTGGCGCAACACCAGGCGAATGTCGTAGTCCAGCGGGTCACGCAGGGTGAACCGCACCAGCGCGCACAACGACTGGTAGCCAAAGCCGATCGGGAGGAATTCGTGAAAGTGTCGCCAGTCCAGTTCGCGGATATGAATTCGGAACTTGCCACTGCGATCGCGCACGCTTTCGCCCAGCACCACATCTGCGCCGAGAGCGGTGTTGACACGCCCCAGCCGGTTGCGTTGCGCGTGGATAATTGCCACGCGGCGTTCGATGCACTGCTCGATGGTCAGCGCGGCATGCTTGAAGTAGTAACGCAGCACCGCTTCGGTCAGTGCCGCCGAATGCGCGCGCAGGCTGAGCAAGCCGAGGTAAGGCAGCAGGCGCTTCCAGTTCAGCTCCCGAGCACGGCGGATCTCTTCGCCGCCCAGGCCGATCAGCGCGAAAAGCTGTTTGGAGAACGGATCAATCGCACCACTCTGGAAGCTGGCGCGGTAACGGTATTTCTTCCAGATCGGCAACATCAGCCGCTGCAAGCGATGGTGGAACAGGTCCAGAAATTGTCGGGTCGGGTTGCCGGCTTCGCTGTCGCCCAAGGCCTGCTCGCCATAGAACGCCGGTAGCGGCGAGCTGGAACCCACCAGACCCATAAGGTTGAAACGCATGCGTGCGCGCATCTGCCCGTGTTCGTGGAAAAACTCGACACGGTCCACATCACTGCCCGGAAACCCCAGGCTGGGGTTGGCCTGAAACTCCAGATGGTCGTACAAATCATCGTGGCTCAGGTGTGGGTGAGCCTCGCGCAGACGGTCAACCACCAGCAGCACGGCCTGATAGACCGAGTATTCGCGTATGCCTCGGGTCAGTCCGCTTAAAGCAGCGGCTGAAGGCCCATACGTGGTGTCCATTGGTACACCTCTCCCTGTGTGCTGTTGACCCTCAGTTCGTGAAACGAATTGAGGCTGGCATAAAGCGCAAAAAACTCGTTGAGTACGGATGCGAAAACGAACAGATCGCCTTCGCCGATATAACCTTGCGGGTCGATGGTTAATTCCGAGCGCAGGCCCCGCACCGGCAACCCCCGGTGCAGTCGATCAACATGCTGATGTTTGATGGATTTGAGCCCGCCCAACAAACGCTTGCTGACGCGCTCCGCCTGTTGGTCGTAGTAACGCGGCAAGTCGTAGGTTTCGAGAATCACCTTCAGCGCATTCACATCGGCCAGGGACAGATAGTTGAGCGACATGTTGCTGATCAGCTTCCACAGGAAGTCCTGGGTCAGCGGCGGCGCATAACTTGGGGTAGCCGGGGTGATGTTGCGGAAACTCAGGAATTCGGGGGTGCCTTCACAAGCCATGCAGATCTGGCCCAGCTTGAGTTTTCGCGGCAGATTCTGGTTAGTGCACGTGAGTTCGATCGACAGGGTTTCATGAGCTTCTTTGTGACGAATGCCAAAGCTCAAGTAGGTGTCCAGGCCTTCGTGCAGCGAGGAAGAGCGCTGGCGGATGCTGTAGTGGGGGCTGCCGTCTGGCACGTCGAAACTGGGGTCGTGCTCGAAGGATTCGAACGGCACGTATTCCTGGTAACCCAGGCCACCGGGTATCCAGCCGACGACTTTTTCGATGGCAAACACGCCGCAGTGTTCCAGGTCGAATTCAGCGGGTAACAGCAGGTATTCGTCCTGCTTGCCGTCAAGGCGAATTGGCAAGGCATCGTGCTGGAACAGATTGACGATCGGCGTGCAATGCAGCTTCACGTTTTCCAGCGTCGGGCGCATACGCAGGATGCCGCTCTCCCGGATATCGAAACGCAACTCCAGGCCTTTCATTTCTTCGAGGGCATCTTGCGGCAGGTTTTTGAGCACGCTCAGGCCATTGACGTCGACGAACAGGAATTTGTCCTGGAAAGCAAAATATTCCTGCAGGTAGCGATAGCCGCGGAAGGTATTCAGTGGGTAGGGAATCAGCGCTTCTTCTTCGGCGAATCCCACGGGCCGTACCCGGTCGCTTGGCAACTTGAATGTCAGGGGCCGGCCGCCCACATCGTTGACGGGATCGCCGGCAGCATCCAGGGGAATCAGTTCGATGCCATCCAGGTTACGCAGCAGACACAGATAGAGCATCTGGCTGATGTAACGCTCACCGGAGAAATGCAGTCGAAGGCGACTCAGATCCAACTCACCGAATTGCCCTTCGGCACTCATCGCAAGGTGCAAGCTCAACAGCGAACCGTTGCCCTTCACCGAGTACGTCAGCGCCGCCAGCTGCAGGGCTTGAACCTCGGTGGGGTAGCAGGTGCGAAAACGACAACGCACGTCATCGACCGGCATGCTCTCAACCGGTGTATTGCGCCCTACCCTCATTGGCGGGCCTGCGTGCTCGAGCGGGTCGAACTGCAGGATACTGAACGCGGGCAACGGCCGCATGTAGTTGGGCCACAGGAGTTGCATCAGCGAATGGCTGAGCTCGGGCAACTCGTCATCCAGTTTCTGACGCAAGCGCCCGGTGAGGAACGCAAAGCCTTCGAGCAACCGCTCTACGTCCGGATCCCGTCCAGCCTGTCCCAGGAATGGGGCCAACGCTGGACTACGTTCGGCGAATCGGCGACCTAGCTGGCGAAGTGCAGTGAGTTCGCTTTGGTAATAGTGGTTGAAGGACATGGCGTACCTGCCTGGTGATAGGGCTCGAAAAACAATGGGTTCCTACTTGGGCGGCACAAAAGGCGCAGGTGTGTGCGAGTTGCCAATCATGATGGTTCCGGAGCCTGCGGTGACTTCATTGCCATGGCTACCGACCGATCCCACAATGGCCGCTGGCTTGCCGTTGATTAAAACCGTCGTCGCAAGCCCTCCCGCCAACGTCCCTCCGCACTCCGACGCATCGCCTTGACGGGCAGCCGGGAGCCCATCGAAAAACACGTCAGGGGAACCAGTGGCGATCGGGTTGTTTCCGTGGCCGGAAATCGCGCAAGCGGTGGGGTCGGTGACGCGGGCTGCAGGTCTACCGGACATACATGTCTCCTTGATTGACCTTGACTTGACCGCTGCCATCCAGGCGCGCGGCGAAACTGACCTGACGCTTGAAGCCATCAACCTCCAGCAAACCTTCGATGCTGAAGGACAGTCGGAGCTGATCGTGTTCTCGCGGCAAGGAAATGACCCGCACATTGCTCAGGCGCGGCTCGTAGGCTTCGATGAAATTTTCAATGGCCAGACGGGCCTGACTCAGAGCGTCGTGCAGACTCAGACGCATGTCATTGAGATCGGGAAGCCCGTAGTCGGACAGCGTTTGCACACTGCCCGCACGGGTGCTGAGCATTTTGGCCAGATGGGCAGCCACGGACGCCGTGGCGGAGACTTCACGGCTCCAGCCGACACGTTGATCCGCGTCACCACCCAGGCGTTCGAAAAAGCTGCCGTATCCGTTCATGAGATGCTCCGCTTACTCTTTGTCCAGCTTGCCGATCAGCGACAGGGTGAAATCAGCCCCCATGTATTTGAAGTGCGGCCGCACGTTCAGGCTTACGCGGTACCAACCCGGTTCGCCTTCCACATCGCTCACGATGATTTGGGCAGCACGCAGCGGACGACGACCACGAACTTCGGCACTCGGGTTTTCCTGGTCAGCAACGTATTGACGGATCCACTTGTTGAGTTGCAACTCGAGGTCGGTGCGCTCTTTCCACGAGCCGAGTTGCTCGCGCTGCAGCACTTTCAGGTAATGCGCCAGGCGGTTGACGATCATCATGTACGGCAGTTGTGTGCCGAGCTTGTAGTTCAGTTCAGCCACCTTGCCTTCTGCACTGTTGCCGAAGAGCTTTGGTTTCTGCACCGAACTCGCGGAGAAGAATGCTGCGTTGTCAGAGCCTTTGCGCATGGTCAGGGAGATGAAACCTTCATCTGCCATTTCGTACTCACGACGGTCGGACACCAGCACTTCAGTTGGAATCTTGGTCTCGATTTCGCCCATGCTTTCGAAGTGGTGCAACGGCAGGTCCTCCACTGCGCCTCCGCTCTGAGGACCGATGATGTTCGGGCACCAGCGGAATTTGGCAAAGCTGTCCGTGAGCTTGGTGCCGAACGCATAGGCGGTGTTGCCCCAGAGATAGTGCTCGTGGCTGTTGGCGACGGTTTCCTTGTAGGCGAACGACTTGACCGGATTCTCTTCCGGGTCGTACGGGTTGCGCAGCAAGAAACGTGGCACGGTCAGCCCCATGTAGCGGGAGTCTTCCGACTGGCGGAAGCTCTGCCATTTGGCGAATTGCGGACCTTCGAAGTGATCCTTCAGGTCCTTGAGATCTGGCAGGCCGGTGAAGCTTTCCAGGCCGAAGAATTTGGGGCCGGCAGCCGTGATGAACGGCGCATGGGACATGCAGGCCACGCTGGAGACGTATTGCATCAGTTTCACGTCCGGCGAACTCGGGGACATGAAGTAGTTGGCAATGATTGCGCCTACAGGCTGGCCGCCGAACTGGCCGTATTCAGCGGTGTAAATGTGCTTGTACAGGCCAGACTGCATCACTTCCGGCGAGTCTTCGAAATCGTCCAGTAGGTCGTCCTTGGAGACGTTGAGAATTTCAATCTTGATGTTTTCACGGAAGTTGGTGCGGTCAACCAGCAACTTCAGGCCACGCCAGGACGATTCCAGCGCCTGGAAATCCGGGTGATGAAGGATTTCGTCCATCTGCCGACTGAGCTTGGCATCGATCTCGGCGATCATGCGGTCAACCATGGCCTTCTTGACCGGTTCACCGTTGTTTTGCGGTTTGAGTAGTTCCTCGATGAAGGCCGAGACGCCACGCTTGGCGATGTCATAGGCGTCATCGTCAGGGGTCAGGCGGGTTTCGGCGATGATGCTGTCGAGGATGCTGTATTCGCCGTTCTCGGTACTTTTTTGCGGTGCTGCACTGTTACTCATGGTGTTGGCTTCCTTGGCTGATGGAACTCAGGCGTCGGGGGCTGCGGCATTCAAGCCCAGCTCACCCAGCACGCGATCGCGGGATTCGTCGTCGGCGAGGACGCCTTCGATGGCTTTGCGGAACGCCGGTGCATTGCCCAGCGGACCTTTGAGGGCCACCAGGGCATCGCGCAGTTCCATAAGTTTTTTCAGCTCGGGCACCTGATCGACCAGGTTGGCCGGGTTGAAGTCCTTCATCGAGTTGACGCGCAGTTTCACGGCCAGCTCTTCGGTGTCGCTTTCTTCCTGGAGGCGGTTCGGCACGCTGAGTGTCAGTTGCAGTTCCTGCTTGGCCAGCACTTCGTCGAAGGTCATGTTGTCGATACTGATCGGCTTGCGATCCTCGACCTTGCGCTCGTCCTTGCGGTGGGTGTAGTCACCGATCGCCAACAGTTTCAGCGGCAGTTCAATCTCTTCCTGGGCCCCGCCAGTGGCGGGTTTGAAGGTAACGTTGATGCGTTCCTTGGGGGCGACCGAGCCTTCTTTGGCCATGGGTTTTCTCCTTGCGGTTGTGGCCTTGGGGCCTATTCGAGTACCACTTCAAGATCGAGGTGGCACAGCCTGCGGTGAATCTCTTCCTTGCATTCACGCACTGCATGGTTCTGGGGCAACAGTTCGCAGCAGCCATGCAGCAAATGCAGCACTTGCAGCGCAAGATCCGGCTCCCAGGCATTGACGCCCGACTCCTGCAGTGACCGGTCCAGCGTTTCGAGTTGGATCCTGGCCAACTCATACTTCTTGGCCATGAAGCACAACCGTGCGAGGGCGAACTGCCAGAAGAACCGGGCGCGCCCGCCTTGAGCTTTTTTTTGCATGCCTTGTTTGAGGATCTGTACGGCGGCCTTGAGTCCGTCCTTGCGCAGGATCGGCAAAACTTCATCCAGGGCCAGTTCCCAGGCGGGCTGGGTTTCGGCAACCTCGGCCTTGCGTGGTGCAATGGCGCGTTGCAGGTGAGGCAGGACGCTGGCGCTGATCCAGGCTCGGGTGGCGGCATCGGCGAACGGTACGCCGTCGTGGAAGCGCAACTCGATGATGCCCGGCAGGCGCTGAATGAAAAGCGCGAACTGAATTTCCACCTCTCGCATGGCCAGTTCCGCATTCAATCCTTGCAGACACTCCCAGACCATCCGCTGGCCATCGAACCAGAAAGGCGATTTCCCAAGGCTCGCCTCCAGCTCCACCAGCAGGTCGGCATGAGCGCCCTGGTCATAGCGTTCCTGATAGGACTTGAGTTTGTCCGCCGGCAACCCGCGCAGAGGAGTGATGTGTTCGGCATTGCGTTCGGGGACGGCATCGATGGGTAACCACAGCAGCGTACGATTGAGGCGCAAGGCGCGCAGGTCGGTGGCTTGCTGCTTGAGCCACCAGGCACACAAAGGTCGTGCGTTTTCCTGCTGCGCGCGCAACGCTTTGTGGGCTTCCTTTTCGTTGTCGATCGGCGCGCCAGGGGTGAACAGTTGAGTGGCTGCCTGCTTGACCTGTGCCACTGCAGCACTGACCACCCCGGGTTCGGGCTGATTGTCGGCGGCGCGCTGAACCATTTTTTTCAGACGACGGGAGACAGGTAACAGTAGTGGTGCCTCATCACCCAGTTGCGCGGTACAAACGGCGTCGAGACCCTCAAGGTGTTCAACAAGACGGCGGAACATTGGCAATTGTTCTTTTATCGCAACGTTCTCGTTCAGCGCCTGCTCAAGACGTGGCACCAGCCAGCGGATGGCTGCGCCTCGGGTACGGGCTTTGCCCGGATGGACTTCGAACCAGTGATGCTCGCAAAGATGGAGCAACAGCCCGAGTCCGGCCAGCATCCCCTGGAAGGATTCACGCTGGTACAGAGCCCATGTCAGCCAGGCTCCCACGCGCAAATCCTTGGATTGAGTGCGAAGCAGACTTTCGCAGTTTTCGCGGATTTTCAGCCAGTCGATCTGGCCGCTTTCATGCATGGATTGAGCCTTGCCCAACTCGCGTTCCAATGCCTCATATTCACTCGAAAAACGAACATCCTCGCCCGCGAAACTCTCTTTGGAAATAGAGGTTTTCGCGAGCTCGATATAATGGGCGGAAAGTTTGTTTGAGTAGGACATCCGTGACCTCTAAGCAGGGGATACTTCCACAGTTTTCAATCAGCCGAAATGGCAGATATCAACTTATCCTTGAGACAACTCCTGACACTCAGGTAGCAGAACCTTATGCGAAATAATGACGCAACCTGGAAGACAAACGATCAACAACTTCAAGCCAATACATAACACGCTTGGGAACGATGGGCACCGACTTGTTTCATGACAATCAAGGACATCTTGCCCTTTTGAATAGAGCCAGTCGTCCGCCAACAGTATTTCCTGTCCGGTACCTGCCCCTTATCCACTCCGCCTCCAAGATCATCCAAGAACTTAATTTTACGCAGGAACATCGTCAGCAAAGGCTACGCCAATCCCAGACAGCAAAACAATTAAGAACATTCCCAAAAGGAACTAGGAAATTTCCTACAAAAGCCAAAACAAAATCTACACGACTCACAAAACATCAAAAACAACCCACATAAACCATGCACAAAAGTTGTACAACAGCTCAAGGAAACTTCGAATAACCAGACAAAGGTAAACACTTTCACGGCAAAACCTTACTCCCTAAAAATCCATATAGAAAAACATAAGATATTGCAAAATGCGTAAGTGCTCTGGATTGCCCCTTGCACGCGCGATTTGCTAATCAAGCTCACCGATGACGCCTTGTATCGCAGAGGAAATTCGCATCACTGCCTGACCGAAAACCGAGTTGTGAATCAGTGAAAATCCCGACTACGCACGGTAATGCCGTCCAGCAGTGAACTCAGGTCACTCAGGCGCCCGGCGATCAGGTGGCGGACTTCGCCTTCCTTTTCCCAGCGCCCGTCGACCTTGAGCAGTTGCGAGCCCACCAGCACCCGGCGCTGGCGGTCGGCGAGGTCGCGCCAGACCACCACGTTGACGTTGCCGAACTCGTCTTCGAGGGTGACGAAGGTTACGCCGCTAGCGGTGCCCGGTCGTTGTCGGCCGGTCACCAGCCCGGCGATGCTCACCGGCCGACCGTGTTCGACCTCCAGCAATTCCCTGGAGCTGCGACAGCGCCGGGCCTTCAATTCACCGCGCAACAAGGCCAGCGGATGCGGGCCGAGGGTGGTGCCGACGCTCGCGTAATCGGCGCGCAGGTCTTCGCCGACCGTGGGTTTTGGCAGCACGATGGCTTCCTCTTCCTGCCGGGGCAAACCGGCGAACAGACCGAGTTGTTTCTCCACCCCCGCCACTTCCCAGCGCGCCCGATGGCGATCACCGGCCATGCCGCGCAACGCTCCGGCATCGGCCAGCAGCTCCCGGGCACGGGCATCCAGTTGCGCCCGTTCGCCAAGGTCGGAGATATCGGCAAACGCGCCCTTGCCTCGCGCGGTCTCGATACGCCGCGCATCCTCTTCGCGAAAGCCCTTGATCATGCGCAGGCCCATGCGGATCGCCGGTTGCGCACCGGCCACCGGTTCCAGGCTGCAATCCCAGTCGCTGGCGCGCACGTCCACCGGGCGGATCTGCAAATGATGGCGGCGCGCGTCCTGCAGGATCTGGTCCGGGCTGTAGAAGCCCATCGGCCAGCTGTTGATCAGCGCACAGGCGAACGCCGCCGGCTCATGGCACTTGAGCCAGCAGCTGGCGTAGGTCAGCAAGGCGAAGCTGGCGGCGTGGGACTCGGGAAAACCGTAGCTGCCGAAGCCCTTGATCTGCTCGAAGATCTGCGCGGCGAATTCGGCGCTGTAGCCGTTTTTCTTCATGCCGGCAGCCAGGCGTTCCTTGTGCGGTTCGAGCCCGCCGTGGCGTTTCCAGGCCGCCATGGAGCGACGCAACTGATCGGCCTCGCCGGGGCTGTAGTCGGCGGCGACGATGGCGATCTGCATCACCTGCTCCTGGAAAAGCGGCACGCCAAGGGTCCTTTCCAGCACCACCTTGAGCTCCGGCGACGGATAGGTTTCGGGCTCCTCCTTGTTCCGCCGTCGCAGGTACGGATGCACCATCCCGCCCTGAATCGGCCCCGGCCGGACGATGGCCACTTCGATCACCAGGTCGTAGAAGGTCCTGGGCCTGAGGCGCGGCAGCATCGACATCTGTGCCCGGGACTCGATCTGGAATACGCCGATGGTGTCGGCGCGACTGATCATGTCGTAGGTCGGCCGGTCTTCGGACGGAATCGTCGCCAGGCTCAAGTCCAGATTGCGGTGCCGACGCAGCAGGTCGAAACAGCGGCGGATTGCGCTGAGCATGCCCAACGCAAGGATATCGACCTTGAGCAGGCCGACCGCATCGAGGTCGTCCTTGTCCCACTGAATGATCGTACGGTCGGCCATGGCGGCGTTTTCCACCGGCACCAGGGTGTCCAGCGGCTGTTCGGAAATCACGAAGCCGCCGGGGTGCTGCGACAGATGCCGGGGGAAGCCGATCAGTTGCCCGGTCAGGCTCAGGACCCGGCGCAACACCGGGCTTTCCGGGTCGAAACCGCCCTCGAGCAGGCGCTCCACGGGCGGGGTTTCATCACTCCAGTGACCGCAGCAGTCGGCCATCGCGTTGATCTGGTCCGGCGGCAGACCCAGGGCCTTGGCCACATCGCGCACGGCACCGGCGGCGTGGTAGGTGCTGACCACCGCGGTCAAGGCCGCGCGACCCCGGCCATAACGGCGGAAAACGTATTGCAGGACTTCTTCGCGGCGTTCGTGCTCGAAATCCACATCGATATCCGGCGGCTCGTTGCGCTCCCTGGACATGAAGCGCTCGAACAGCAGCGTGGTTTGATCCGGGTTGATCTCGGTAATGCCCAGGGCATAGCAAACCGCCGAGTTGGCCGCCGAACCACGGCCCTGACAGAGAATTCGCTGTTCACGGGCGAAGCGCACCACGTCATGCACGGTGAGGAAGTAGCTCTCATAGCCAAGCTCGGCGATCAGTTCCAGTTCCTTGTCGATCTGCTCCAGTACCTTGGCCGGCGCGCCGTTTTCCCAGCGCCAGGCGATACCTTCCTCGGTCAGTTTGCGCAGCCAGGCACTGGCGTTATATCCGTCGGGCACCAGCTCTTTGGGGTATTGATAACGCAACTGCTTCAGATCGAACGTACAGCGCCGGGCCACGTTCACGGACTCCTCCAGCAGTGCCGGCGGATACAGCTCGCGCAAGACCTCGAGGCTGCGCAAATGGCGCTCGCCGTTGGGGTGCAGGCGCAGCCCGGCGTCGGCCACCGGCAGGTGATGACGGATCGCGGTCATGGTGTCCTGCAAGGCGCGCCGGCCACGGGCGTGCATGTGTACATCGCCGCTGGCCACGGCCGGAATGTCCAGCGCCCGGGCCAGCGCCAGCAAATCGTGCAGGCGCCGGGTGTCGTCCTGGCCGCAATGCAGTTGCACCGCCAGCCACAAACGCTCGGCGAACACCTCTTTCAGCCAGCGCCCCTGCGCGACGTCATCGACCGCGTCCGGCACCCACAGCGCCAGCAACCCGGGCAACGACTCGCTGAAATCTTCCTTGAGGATCTGGTACTGGCCTTTCTGCGTCCGTCGACGAGCCTGGGTGATCAGACGGCACAGGTTCTGGTAGCCCTCGAGGTTTTCCACCAGCAGCACCAGTTTCGGGCCGTTTTCGATGCGGATTTCGCTGCCGATGATCAGCGGCAACTCCACGGATTTTGCCGCCTGCCAGGCGCGGACGATGCCGGCCAAAGTGCATTCGTCGGTGATCGCCAGGGCCTGATAACCCTGCTTCTTGGCCCGTTGAAACAGTTCAAGGGCGCTGGAGGCACCGCGCTGGAAACTGAAGTTCGACAAGCAGTGCAGTTCGGCATAGCCGGCGCTCATGCGAACCAGCCCTGCAGCCACAACGGACCGTCCTCGCCGACCGCGCGCCACGCCCAGCCCTGCTGGCCGGTGCGGGTTTCGATCAGGTAGTAATCGCGGCGCACGTCATCGCCGTCCCACCAGCCGGTCTCGATGCGCTCCGGGCCCATCAGGATGCGCGTCGAGTGTTCGTGCAGCGCTTGCGGTTCGGTCAGCAGCCAGCCCGGGCGTTTTACCCCCGGCAGCGGCACACATGGCTGACTGTCGGCACGGGCCTGCCAGGCACATTCGGGGCGGTGATCGGCCTGAAAGCGCAGGCCGTGCACAGCGTCATCCCCCAGCCGTGCGCGCAGGCGTTCGCGCAGTTGCTCCCAGGGCAAGGACTGTTGCGGACGGTCATCGAACAGTTCCTGGCGTTGGGGCACGAAGGCAGGCAGGTCTTCGGCGCGCAGGCGAAAGCCGCGCACCGGAGCCTCGACCTGGACTTGCTCCAGCCGCCCGCGGGCCAGTTCGAAGAGCATCGCCGCATCGCGTTCGGCGCTGAGCAGGCCGACCTTGATCACGCTGTCGGGCAATCCGGCGTGCTCCAGGTGCAGGTCGAAACGCTGCACCCCGCTGTCGCGACCGCAGAGAAACGCCGACAGATCGCCGGTCAGTCGACGTAATGGAAACAGCAGGGCTTGATGGGATTGCACATCGAAGTTGAGCTCGATGCGCACATCGAAACGGTCCGGCGGCAGGTAGAACGCCAGCGCCAGGCGCCGCGTGCCGAGCAAGGCGTCCAGATGCTTGAGTACCTGGGCCTCGAAACGCCGGGCCAGGCTCTGCCGAGGCAACGCCTGCACCTGGCTCAGCGTACGCAGCCCCATGCGCGACAGCGCCGTGGCGACATTGGCCTCCAGGCCGATGCGGTCGACGGGTAATTGCCCCAGGTGATACTGCAGGGCTTGATCATCGGGCACCACCAGGCCGTCATAGGCGTTGGCGAGGATCCGCGCGGCCACGGGGTTGGGCGCGGCGACGATGCGGTGGCGAAAGCCCAGCTCGCCGAGTTCAGTGCGCAGCCGGGTTTCGAATTGCGCCCAGTCGCCGAACAGGCCCAGGCTGGATTCGATCTCGAACACCACCGCACGGGGGTAATGCACGCTGACCTGGGAGCTGAAGCGATAGGCCCAGGCCGCCAGGAACTGTTGCCAGTGTTCGATCTCGGCGGCGTCGTATTCCGCGGTGGCGAAACCTTTGCTCAGTGCCTGGGCGGCGGTCATCGACTGGCCGGGACGCAACCCCAGCGCCCGTGCCGAGACGTTGACCGCCTGCAAGACCCGACGCTGCGCCGGGCCGGTCAGCAGCGCCAGCGGCTCGTCAGGGTCGCTGCGCTGACGCAGGACCGCGTCCAGCGCCAATTGCGGGAACAGAATGCACACCCAGCGCATGGCAACCTCAATGCCCCACGGGGAAGGCAATCGGCGCCGAGCGGGCCAGTCCGCCCCGGCACTTGAGCACGCGCAACTGCGCAGGCCTGGCATCGATGGCGATACGCAGGGCTGCGGGCGACGGGTTGATCGCTTCATGGATCGAGCGGTAGGCGAAGGCCAGGGTCGAGCCGGTTTCCGCCGCCACCTGCAAGCGCCGCAGCGCCCGGTCATCGGCCTTGTGCGGCCAGCACAGCACCGCGCCGCAACTGCCTGAACGCAGGCATTGTTCCGCCGCCCACAGGGCATCGCGCTCGCTGGCTTCTATGATCGACAACTGGCGCAGATCGACCCCGGCGTTCTGCCAGGCCTGGGGGTACGGCACGAACGGCGGCGCCACCAATACGATGCGCTCGCCCGCCGCCGACAGCCGCGCCAGCGTCGGCCACACCAGTTGCAACTCGCCCACGCCCTGCCCGGCCAGGAGGATTTCGCTCAAGGCCGCTTCCGGCCAGCCTCCGGTCGGCAGTGTCGCATCCAGCGCGGCATGCCCGGTGGTCTGCGGGCTGGCGCTCGGCGGCGCAGGCCGGCCCTTCCAGATCTGGCCGCCATTGAACAGCGTATCCAGCGCAACGACGGCACCCATCAGCCTTGCCTCACCAGACCGCAGAACACCCCTTCGATCGCGAGGTCCTGACCGGGCACGACGACGATCGGCTCATAGGCCGGGTTGCGTGGCAACAGACGAACCGTGTCACCTGTTCGTTCGAAACGCTTGATGGTCACTTCACCGTCCAGGCGCGCGACGACGATCTGGCCGTTGACCGCCTCGGGGCTGCGGTGTACGCCCACCAGATCGCCATCGAGAATGCCGTCCTCGATCATCGAGTCGCCGCGAACCCGCAGCATGTAGTCCGGCGTGCGGGAGAAAATCGCCGGGTCGAGCAACAGACGACTATGGATTTCCGCATCTGCACCAATCGGCGCACCCGCCGCCACACGACCGAGTACCGGGATGTCCAGCAATTCGGGCCGCGCAGGTTGGCCGAGCAGGCGAATGCCCCGGGCCTGATGCGGATTGACCTCGATGAAACCGGCCTCGGTCAGCGCCAGCACGTGCTTGCGCGCCACGCTGCGGGAGGCAAAACCAAAGGCCTCGCTGATTTCAGCGAGGCTCGGAGACTGACCGTGTTCGGCGATTCGCTCGCGGATGAAGGTCAGGATGGCGGTACGGCGGGGAGTTAGAGTCGTCATGGAGTACATTTGTACTCTTTTGCGGTTTCTCTTACAAGATTTTGTGGACGACCTGTAGGCGCGAGCTCCCAAAGGTTTTGCGTCAGCGTTGACGTCCGGCGCAATCGTCGGTCAAGCCGCGGGAGGCGAGGAACTGCGCGATATAGTCGATGAACGCCAGTACCTTGGCCGTCGCCCGGCGGTGACTGGGGTACACCGCGAGGATGTGCGCGCCGAAGCTGTCGGGGTCGATGTCGTAGTCGGCCATCACTCGCACCAGTCGCCCGTCGGCGATGTAGGGTGCGGCGCTCCACAGGGGCGTGTGCAGCAGGCCGCGGCCGGCCAGGGCGTTAGCCAGCAGCAGGTCGTAGTTGTCGCTGCGCAGGCGCGGCGATGAGGGTTGCGGCAGGCTCAGGCGCTGGCCGTCGCGCTCGACCCACCAGAATTCGCGGCTGAGCAGCGGGTGGCGGTACAACAGCCATTGGTGCTCGTCGAGGGTTTGCGGGGTGACCGGCAGCGCCTTGCGCGCCAGGTATTCAGGACTGGCGCACAGGGCCAGGCGATTGCTGCCGACGATGCGGGCGATCAGTCCCGGCAGATCGTCATGACCTTCGCGCAGGGCCAGGTCATAACCGCTTTCCACCAGATTGACGAACTCGTCGCACAGGTCAACCTGCAGATCGATTTGCGGGTACTGCTCCAGAAAACCGCCGCAGACCTGATCGAGAAACGCCTGCCCGTAAGCCAGCGGCGCGGTGATTTTCAAGGTTCCGCGCAAGCCATGCTGCAACTGCTCGATTTCCTCGCCGGCCTCGTCCAGCCGTAGCAACACCTGGCGCGCGGTTTCCAGATAAAGCCGTCCCGACTCCGTCAGTGAAATCCGTCGGGTGCTGCGCTCGAACAGCCGGGCACCAAGCTCGGTTTCCAGGTGATTGACCGCCTTGGTCAAGGCGGACGGGGTCTTGCCCATCTGCTCGGCGGCGCGGCTGAAACTGCCCAGTTGCGCCGTCACCACGAACATTCTCAATGCACCCAACTTGTCCATACTTTTTCCATTCCGGCAAAAACGTTTTTCGTGAGCGAAGCGTTCTGCTGCACCCGGACAGCCACTAATCTGGCCATCAGACGCAATAACAAGGAAACATTCAATGAAAAGATTCATCCCGAATCTACTGATGGCCGCTGTTAGTTTTGCCTCGTTGGAAGCCATGGCCGCCACGGATCTGGTCCTGCTCAATGGCAAGATTTTCACCGCCGACCGCGCCAACCCCAAGGTTCAGGCATTGGCGGTGCAGGACGGCAAGGTGCAGCAAGTCGGCAGCGACGCGCAGATCAAGGCCTTGATCACGCCCAATACCAAAGTGGTGAACCTGGGCGGCAAGGCCCTGATGCCCGGCCTGATCGACACCCATTCCCACGCGATTTTCGGCGGCCTGGAAATGGTCTCGGCGAACATGGAAGACGAAGTCGTCGATGTCGATGAACTGGAAAAACGCCTGCGCGGCTGGCGTGACGACGGCAAAGCCAAACATGGCGATGTGCTGAGCGTGGCCGGCATGAGTTCGGCCTACTGGTCCCAGGCCGAAGCCCTGGGCAAGAAGTTCAACAACGGCGAATGGGCCAAGGTGCCGGTGGTTTTCACCGGCAGCGACCACCACACCGCCTGGGCCAACAACGTCATGCTCGAACGCGCCGGCATCGATGCCGCGTTGCTGAAGAACCTGCCGGACGCCGAGAAAGGCACCATCGGCCAGCTTGCCGACGGCAGCCCCAACGGTTTCGTGGTGGATGCCGGCTGGGATCGCGTGGCGACGAAAATGCCGGTGCCGACCGCCGCCGACATGCTCACCGCGGCGCAATCTGCCCTTCGTTACAACAACAGCCTGGGCATCACCGCCTGGATGGACCCCGCCGCCAACGCCGCCCCCGGCGAGCCGGTGTACGCACTCAAGCCCACGGAGAAAACCGTCGGCGTGCTGCCGGCCTACAAGGCACTGGCCGAAAGCGGCGGCATGAGCGCCCACGTCGCCGCGCTGCTGGTGGCCAATCCGAAAAGCGTGCCGGCCGATCTCGATGTGCTGGAAAAGGTCCGCCAGCAATTTCAGGGGGTTCCCAACCTGACCCTGCCCGGCATCAAGATCTTCGCCGACGGTGTGATCGAATACCCGGCGCAGAGCGCGGCGATGATCGATCCGTACAGCAACTCGCACAAACAGGGCGAACTGCTGATCGATCCGCAGCACTTCGGTGAATTGGTCAGTGCGATAGATCAGCGCGGCTGGCTGGTGCACATCCACGCCATCGGCGACCGTGCGGTGCGCGAGGCCCTGAACGGCATCGCCCAGGCGCGCAAGGATCGCCAGAGCGGCGTGACGCATTCGGTCACTCACCTGCAAATGGTCAATCCGAAGGAGTTCGCCCGTTTCAAACCGCTGAACGTGATCGCCTCGATGCAGCTGCTGTGGGCCTCGGCGGACGACTACACCACGGACATGATTAAGCCTTACGTCAGTGCCGCAGCCTTTCGTTATCAATACCCGGCGCACTCGCTGCTCAAACAGGGCGCGACCATCGCCGGCGCCAGCGACTGGCCGGTGTCTTCGCCCAACCCGTTCAACGCCATGGCCCAGGCCATGACACGCACCGGCCCGATGGGCGTGCTCAACGCCGACGAGCGCCTGGATCGCGAAACCATGTTCTACGCCTACACCCTCAACGCCGCGCGCACCATTGGCCTTGAGAAACAGATCGGTTCGCTGAGCCCCGGCAAGCAAGCGGACTTCATCGTGCTGGACCGCGACGTGTTCAGCGTCGACGACAAGGCCCTGCACGACACCCAGGTGCTGCAAACCTGGTTCGCCGGGCGCGAAATCTACACCGCCACTCGCTGAGAAAACCCTCCACGCATCACCTGCCCGCCCCCACGCGCGTCGTCGGGGCCGGCGCAGCCTTGCCCCGAAAAACTGCCCATAACAATCACAATAGCGGGACGCTACCCATGAAAGCCTTGACCCTGTTCGCCCTCGGATCCCTGAGCGTGCTGCCGCTGTGCAGCCAGGCGATACCCTTGAATGACGATTTCGCCGTACTGGTGGACCTGACCCTGGCCAGCGATTACCGCACCCGCGGCATCTCGCAGACCCAGAACGACCCGGCGATCCAGGCCGGTGCCACCCTGACCCACAGCAGCGGCCTGTACCTGGGGGCCTGGAGTTCCAATGTCGATTTCGGCGGTGGTCTGAAGACCCGCCAGGAAATCGATTACTACGGCGGCTGGCTGTGGGAGGCGACTGAAGAGGTCAGCCTGGATGTGGGTTATCTGAAGTATTCCTACCCGAAGGAAAGCCAGTTCAATCAGAGCGAGGTCTACGGGATTCTCAGTGTCTACGGGGTGAAACTCGCGGCCTACTACTCCGACGATGCACCGGGCGTCGACAGCAAGCAGAACTCGCTTTACAGCTACGTCGGCTACGAAACCCAACTGCCCTACGACACCGGTTTGAAGCTGCGTTACGGCAACATGGACTTCAAGGACCCGCACTTGTATTCGACCTCCGGCCACGCCGATGATTCGTACCGCGAATGGGAGGTCAAGCTGAGTCATGAACTGGCGGGTGTGATGCTGGGGTTGAGCTACATCGACACCGATTTGTCGAAGAACCAGTGCGCCAGCAATTGGGGGTTCGATGATGTGTGCAGTGCCACGGTGGTTGCGAGCGTCAGCAAAATCTTCTAATACACGCGCCCCCTCTGTAGGAGCGAGCTTGCTCGCGATGAACCCGAGAACGACGCGGGGTGTCAGGCAGCCAGCGGTATCGTCAACCTCCATCGCGAGTGAACTCGCTCCTACAGTGTTTTGTGTCGAACACGCGATCCACTGACGGCGTAAATCCTGTGGGAGCGAGGCTTGCCCGCGAAAGCGTTGGGTCAGTCACTATTGATGTCGATTGACCTGACGCCTTCGCGGGCAAGCCTCGCTCCTACAAGGGCATTGCCCATTTCTGTTTTGCGGCTTCCACTGGCATCCGCTCCACCAACCCTCCAGCCAATTCCGCCACCCGCTGCGCCGCCGGCACCACGCTGTGAATCTTGCCCACCCCCTGCCCCGCATACAGCGACAACTTTTCGGCCATTCGCGGTTTGTCGATGGCCCGGGCGCCGCCGCCGATCAGACGCAGCAAATTCCACTTGTCCCGATTCGGGATCACCCGGTGCGGCGTGCCGTAGGTCCAGCCGAACGAGTAACCGGTGCGGTACTCGGTGTCATCGGTGGTCGCTTCGACGATCTTCCGCTTGTACAGCGGATGCGCGTTCGACTCTTCGGTAGCGATGAACGCCGTGCCCACCACCACCCCCGACGCGCCGAGGGACATCAGTGCCCGCACATCGTCGCCGTTGGTCACGCCGCCGGCCGCCAGCACCGGCCGGCCCTCGGAGATAGCGAGGATCGAAGTCAGCAGCGGCATGATGCCGATGGTGCCGCGATTGAGGTGTCCGCCGCTTTCACTGCCCTGGGCGATGATGATGTCCGCGCCTTGGGCAAGGGCGATGTGCGCCAGCTCCACGGAGCCTGCCTGGACCATCACCAGCAGCCCGGCGTCCTTGGCCCGGGGGATCATATCGGCGGAATACTTCTCGGCGTAAAACAGCGACAGCAGTTTGGGCTTTTCCTTGAGGATCACCTGGAACTGCGCCTCGAACACATCCGGGCCGCCGAACTGCGGCACCAGGTTCACTCCGAATGGCCGGTCGGTCAGCTCGCGGGTCTCCTGGATCCAGCGGCGCAAGGCCAGCGGCGGCAGGCGCAGACCGCCGATCACCCCCATGCCCCCGGCATTGGCCACGGCACCCACCAGTTGAGGGCCGGAAATGGCCGCCATGCCACCGAGGAAAATCGGGTACTTCACACCGCACAATCGGGTGATGGCGTTCCCGGCAAAATCGAATCTGTCCTGGTTCATGCTCACAGCTCCACGTGTTTGCCCAGCATGCGCTTGAGCGTGTTGTTCTTCAGGAGAAAGTGATTCTTGACTGCGCCGAAGATGTGCAGCGCCAGCCCCGCGAGAAACGCCGAGGCGCCGATGTTGAACAGCACATCGACCACGTGTTTGAGCGTCGCATTGACCGGCAGCAGGCTCGGGATCTGCAAACCGCCGGGTAGTTCCACCACTCCGCCGCCCGCGCAGCGCGAAGCCCAGACCGCAACGGGCAACAGCACCATGGCCAGCGCCAGCGACACCGCCACCGAGCGGCTGATGATCACTTCGATGGGATTGGGCGTGCCCACGGGCAGCGGATGATAGGCCGTGACCCGCGCCCAGAAGCGGTAGATCGAGACGAGGAACAGCACCAGACCGACCAGGTTCTGCACCCGTACCAGTTCACTTCGCAGTGCCTCGGCGGACGCCTGGCCGATCATCAGTTGCAGGCCGAAGATCGCCAGCAGGGAAAACGCCACGACCCAATGCAGGGCGATGGTGATGGGGGAAAATCTCAAGCCATTGTCTTTGAGTTGCATGGCTGACTCCTTTTGCAGCGAATGCCAATCAGGAAAAGGAACACGCGATCAGTGATTGACCGCCTGCGCGGCGCCGAGCCCGGTCTGGGCGCGAATCAGCTGGTCGTCGAAACGCTCGCGTTCCAGCTCCGCGGAGCGACTTCTGTCAGTGACCGAGCCCAGCCAGGTGAAGAGGAACGCCACGTTCATCGAGATGATCGCCGGGTAGTCGTAGGGGAAGATCGCCTCGGCATTGCCCAGCACCTTGACCCAGACCGCCGGCGACAGAATCACCAGACCCACCGCGCTGATCAGGCCGGCGACGCCGCCGATCAAGGCGCCGCGCGTGGTCAGCCCCTTCCAGTACATCGAGAGCACCAGGATCGGGAAATTCACCGACGCGGCCACGCCAAAGGTCAGCGCCACCAGGAACGCGATGTTCTGGTCCTTGAACAGAATCCCCAGCAGCACGGCAACGACGCCGATGCCCACCGAAGCGATACGGGACACGCGGCGCTCGTCCTTCGCCTCGGCCTTGCCCTTGCGCACCACCATCACATACAGGTCATGGGAAATCGCCGAAGTGCCGGCCATGGTCAGCCCCGACACCACCGCCAGAATCGTCGCGAACGCCACGGCGGAAATGAAGCCGAGCAACAGGTCACCGCCCACGGCTTTCGCCAGGTGCATCACCGGCATGTTGCCGCCGCCGATCAACTTGCCGGCCAGATTGCCGGAATCATAGAAGGCCGGGTCCTGCCCGACGATTACGATGGCGGCCAGCCCCAGCACGGCGACGATCAGGTAGAAAAAGCCGATGAAGCCGGTGGCGACGAACACCGATTTGCGCGCTTGCTTGGCGTCCGGCACGGTGAAAAAACGCATGAGAATGTGTGGCAAGCCGGCGGTGCCGAACACCAGGCCCAGCGACAACGAGATTAGCGACAGCGGATCGGCCACCAGTTTGCTCGGCAGCAGAATCCGCTCGCCATCGTGGTGCGCGGCCACCGCTTGTTCGAACATCAGATCGAAGGAGAAACCGAACTTGCTCAGCGCCAGAAACGCCAGCAAGGTTCCGCCCAATAGCAGCAGCCCGGCCTTGATGATCTGCACCCAGGTGGTGGCGACCATGCCGCCAAAGGTCACGTAGACCGCCATCAGCAAGCCCACGGCAATCACCGCGTAGTTGTACGGCAGGCCGAACAGCAACTGGATCAACTGCCCGGCGCCGACCATCTGCACCACCAGGTAAAAGCACACCACCGTCAGCGAGCCGAAGGCGGTCATGGTGCGGATGCGGTTCTGGTCGAGGCGGAACGAGGCGATGTCCGAGATGGTGATGCGCCCCAGGTTACGGATGCGCTCGGCAAACAGGAACAGCAGCAGCGGCCAGGCGACGAAGAAGCTGATGGAGTACAGCACGCCGTCGAAACCGTTGAAGAAGATCATGCTGGTGACACCCAGCAGCGCCGCCGCCGACATGTAGTCGCCGGCCAGTGCCAGGCCGTTCTGAAAGCCGGTGATGCCGCCGCCGGCGTTATAGAAGTCGTCCATGGATCTGGTCTTGGAGGCCGCCCAGTAGGTGATGCCCAGGGTGGTCACGACGAAGACCAGGAACATGCTGATCGCGGTGTAGTTGATCGGCTGCTTTTCTACGTTTTGCAGCACGTCGCCGGCCATGGCGCGCGCTGCGAAGGCGCTCAGCAGAACAGGAAGAATGAGGTTTTGCAGGAGGCGTTTCATACGATCACCCCCGCGCGAATTTGTGCGGTCAGGGTGTCGAACTCACCGTTGGCCCGCAGGATGTAGAGCCCGGTGAACAACCAGGCGCCGACGATGAACACCAGGCCCAGGGGCCAGCCGATGTTGATGACGCTGGTGGCGGAAAGCTTCGTCGCTAGCAGCTGGGGCGCGAAAGCGGCGACGAGGATGAACGTGAAGTACGGGACAAGGGTTGCGGTGGTAAGCCCGGCGACGAATCTTCGTTGCCGAGAGACCAACTCCTTGTAACGGGGGTGATTGCGAATTCTGGCCGATTCGGTTGCATGGTTCACGTTGACTCCGTGTAGCAGTGGTTGCGTTATTGTTGTTCCACAGCCTCAGATTCAGACTCGATCCGCCACTGGCTGCGGTATCTGTGCCCCTTCAACCTATGCCCGCCACATCATCAAGTAAAATGATCATTTGTGATTCAGTTGATCTGTTTTGGTGAACCTTAAATTTGCCGAATGGCCCTATCGCTCATCTGCCGGAAGCTTTAGATTTGCCAGCAGTTATGACTTTTACAGATAGGTGAAGGCGATGGATGTTGCGGATCTGAGGGTGGTGGATGCGGTGGCGCGCCACGGCAGCATGAACAAGGCCGCCAATGAGCTGAACACCGTGCAATCCAACGTGTCGACGAGGATTCGCGCGCTGGAGAGCGAACTGGGGGTGGCGCTGTTTCAACGCAGCGCCAAGGGGGTTCAGGTGACGCCTGCGGGCCGGCGCATCCTGCCTTTCGCGGCCCGGCTGTCGAAGCTCTTGCTCGATGCTTCCAGCGCCGCGCGCGATGACGGCCAGCCACGGGGCGTGCTGGAAATCGGGACGCTGGAAACCACCCTGGCCATGCGTTTGCCGCGCCTGATCGCGCAGTTTGCCAAGGCTTATCCGGATGTTCGCCCGGTGGTGCGCACCGGCACCACCTGCAGCCTGATCCAGGGCGTCATCGACTGTAAGCTGGAAGGCGCGTTCGTCGCCGGGCCCGTCCACCATCCGGAACTACACAGCGAGGAAGCCTTTCGCGAGGAACTGGTGCTGGTGACGTCCCCTGCCCTGCGCAGCCTGCAAGCGATCGCCGAGGTGGAGAATTTGAAGACCGTGGTGTTTCGCATCGGCTGCTCCTATCGCCAGCGCCTGGACACGCTGCTGACCAGCCTCGGCATCGTCGCCCCGGAACCGCTGGAATTCGGCTCGATCGAAGCCATCATCGCCTGCGTTTCGGCGGGCGTCGGCATCAGCCTGTTGCCCCGGGGGGTGGCGGCCAATGCGGCGCGCGATGGTCTGGTTGCGGTGCACGATCTGCCGGCGGACATGGCGCAGGTCGAGACCGTGTTCGTGCGCCGCATCGACGGCTACTTCTCCAGTGCCCTGGCGACTTTTCTGCAAAGCGTGCGGGAGGACGAAGTCCCTAGCGTGGCGCGGTAGACCGATCGAGAGCTGCGGACGCGCCATCGAAACGGTTCTTTATCCAGCCATTGATAGCGGCACACAGCACCAGCAGCGCGCCGGTCACCAGAAACACGTGATGCAGTCCGAAATGCGCGCCGATCTGGCCGCCGATCAAAGGCCCGATCACCTGACCGGAGAACTGCGCCGACTGCAAGTAACCCAGGATCTTGCCGGTGTTATGCGCTTGCACCGCACCGCGAATCAGCTTGGCGATCGCCGGCAGCAATCCCGCCAGGGTCATGCCCATCAGGCCGCGCAGCACCGCCAGTTGCCACCAATGCGTGACGTACGCCTGGGGCAGCATGAGGATGCCGGTCAGCACCAGGCAACCGATGATCACGTTCCAGCCGCCGATGCGATCGGCCAGTGCGCCCAGTCGCGCGGCGGTCAGGATGCTGCCCAGTGCCGAAGCGGCCATCACCACGCCGGCCACTCGCGCCTGATCGTCGAAGGCCACGCCCAGATGACCGATGTAGACGGTAATGATCGGCTCGATCGACATGTTGGCCAGCAGGACCATCATGGCGGTCACCAACAGCGCGGCGATGACTGGCCAGCGGGTGTTGTCCTGTTTGTCCGCGCTGTTTTTTGTGCGTTGCGAGCCGTCCACACCACGCTGGAAATCCTCGCGGACCAACAGGATGGTGGCCAGCGCCGCCACGGCGATCACCGCGCCGCCAACGAAAAAGGTCCCGCGAATGCCGACCCACTGTGGCAGGAAACCGCCTACCAGCGGCCCGATCAGATTGCCGGACAACGCCCCGGTCGACAGCACGCCCAGCGCCCATCCGGCTTTTTCCCGTGGCACTTGCGAGCCGATCATCACGATCGATGCCGAGGCATAGCCACCGATCAAGCCGGCGATCAGGCGCAGCACCACCAGGTCGGTGACATCGCGGGCCAGTCCGATCAACGACATCACAATGGCCATGCCGATGGCGGCGCGGATCAGCATCGGTTTGCGCCCGAATCGATCCGCCAGCCGACCCCAGAGCGGCGCGGTGATCGCCGTGCCGAAAAACGTCGCGCCAAAGGCCACGGCGGACCACTGCACCACATCGGCCTGGGCCGTGACGCCCAGTTGTTGCACATACAGCGGCAGGAATGGCAGCAGCATGGTCAGGCTCACCAGCGTGGTGAACGAGCCGAACACACAAACCGCCAGGTTGCGGCGCCAGTAAGGAAGATTGCGCTCGGCGTAGTTCACGTTGCAGAGTGCTCCGTAGATTCAGCGCTGCGGATTGCCGCCAGTACGTCGATGACGAAGGCAATCAACATCGCCACCGTGCCGATGCCGAACAGCAAGCGATAGTTACCGCCGCTGTAGGAAAACAGGAACGACAGACCATAGGCGGCGACGGCCTGGAACAGCGCGAAGCCCACGGTTGCGGTTTGCCACGCGGCGGCTTGTTGCGCGGGGTGTCGGGCGAGCACTTCCTGCAGGCGACCGAGCATCAGCGGCACGGTGCCGGTGACGAAGGCGCCGACGATGACGCTGGAAGCCATCAGCCAGACCGTGCCAAGTCCCAGGGCCGGTGCGGCGACGCTGATCGCCTCGATGATGAACGCGGCCCGCAGCGCCCGACCGAAGCCAATCCGATCAGCCAGCGCCCCTGCCAGCAACGGGCCGACGGTGGCGCCGATGCCGAACAGCACCCAGTATTGCGCGCCGGTTTGCAGCCCCTGACCGAGGCCACGGGCGACGAAGTCCACCAGGAAAATCATGTGCGGCACCCAGCCTGCGGCGTTGAGTGCGTATTCGACATACAGCGCCTTGAGGGTGCCGTTGGAGGGTGGACGACGATGGTGGACGGTGTTGGATGCGCTGTTGTTTTCGCTCGGCCAGCCATGCCACGCGATAGCGGTGAGCAGCAGCGCGATCAGGCCCAAGCCGAGCCAGGTCTGCGCCAGGCCCTGTTGCAGCAACAGCGGCACCAGCGTGCCGGACGCCGCGATCCCGACCCCGACGCCCATGAAAATCACCCCGCCGGCCAGGCCTCGACGGGAGGCTGGCACGTGGGCCAGAACCGTCGGCGCGGCCAGCACCATCAGCGCCCCGCCGGCGACACCAGAGAGCAGGCGCCAGGCGAAAAACCAGGCGAAGGACACGGGATAGGCACAGGCGAAAAACGCGATGCTCGCCAGCAGCATCATCGCCCTGAGGGTGAAACGGGTTGAAGTTTTCGCCGCCAGCGAACGCCCGAACAGCGCCCCGGCCAGATACCCCGCCAGATTCGCCGCCCCCAGGTAAGCCGCCCTGGACGCATCGAACCAGTGGGCGCCGACAATCGCCGGCAGCAACGGCGTATAGGCAAACCGCGCCAGCCCGATCCCCACAAGACTCGCCGAAAACCCCGCCACCGTGCCTCGCCATGGGCTAGCCGGTTGCTGGGCCGTTGTTGCTTTCACGCTGTTCATCATCTGCCCTTCCCTACTTCAGTCGGGCCGACTCTACGCGCGAAGGCGATATCTCAAATAACGAATTAATCAGGCAGCAGTTATCTTCAATCTAGATACCACACCAATTCCCC
>NZ_JAIQWX010000038.1 GCF_020164475.1 Pseudomonas sp. REP124
TAGGAGCGAGGCTTGCCCGCGAAGAGGCCGGAGCAGCCAACACAAAACTCCCAGGCAATAAAAAACCCTGCACTTCAAAGGAAGGCAGGGCTCTTTGTTGTCGCCCGGATCAGAACAAATCGATCGGCGCCGCTTCATCCGCCGGCAACGGGCTGCCCGGCGCATTGCCATTGCCAAGCTCATTGACCGACGGTGGCGTATCTTCGGCCTTGAACAGCTCGAAGTAGGCGCCAGGCGTGCCCGGAGTGGCCGCACGGCCGCTGACCGGGTCGACACGCAGGCTGAGGATGCCTTCAGGCTCCTGCTGCGTATGCGGTGGCATGTCCTTGAGCGCGGCGCCCATGTAATTCATCCAGATCGGCAGCGCGACCGTGCCGCCGAACTCCTTGCGACCCAGGCTCTCTGGCTGGTCGAATCCGGTCCACACGGTGGTCACGTAATCGGCGTTGTAGCCGGAGAACCAGGCGTCCTTGGATTCGTTGGTGGTACCGGTCTTGCCGGCGATATCGCTGCGACCCAGGGCCAGGGCGCGACGGCCGGTGCCCAGTTTGATCACGTCCTCGAGCATGCTGTTGAGGATAAAGGTCGTGCGGCCATCGACAATACGCTCGGCCACGGCTGGCGCCTGCGGCGTCGGTTGTGTTGCGGCAGCGGCATCGCCCGGCGTGGCGTTGACGGTGAAGGCCTGGGCCGCTGGCGCGGCGATACCATCGCTGGCGGGGCCACCCTTCGGAACGGTCGGCGGGTTGGCGACGAACAGCGTATCGCCATTGCGGCTTTCGATCTTGTCGATGATGTACGGGGTGACTTTGTAGCCACCGTTGGCGAAGGTGCTCCAGCCAGTGGCGATTTCCATTGGCGTCAGGGTCGCAGTGCCCAGGGCCAGGGACAGGTTGCGCGGCAGGTCCTGCTTGTTGAAGCCGAACTTGCTGATGTAGTCGATGGTGCGATCGACACCCAGCGCCTGCAGCAAGCGGATCGACACCAGGTTGCGCGACTTGTACAGCGCCTCGCGCAGACGGATCGGGCCGAGGAAGGTGTTGGTGTCGTTCTTCGGACGCCAGACCTTGTCCAGGTACTCGTCGACGAACACGATCGGCGCATCGTTCACCAGGCTGGCGGCGGTGTAGCCGTTATCCAGCGCAGCACTGTAGACGAAGGGCTTGAAGCTCGAACCCGGCTGACGCTTGGCCTGCATGGCGCGGTTGTAGTTGCTCTGCTCGAAGGCAAAGCCGCCGACCAGTGCGCGGATGGCACCGTTCTGCGGATCGAGGGACACCAGCGCGCCCTGGGCCTGCGGGATCTGGCTGAACTTCAGCGAGTCGTCCTGCTGGCGCTGGACGCGGATCAGGTCGCCGACCTGAGCCACATCCGACGGCTGCTTCGGATTGGCGCCCATGCTGTTGGTGTTCAGGAACGGCCGGGCCCACTTCATGGTGTCCCAGTTGACGTGCTCGCTGCCGGTGCGGGTCAGCACCTGCAGGCCGTTCTTGTCGACCTGGGTGACGATGGCCGGCTCAAGGCCGCTGATGGTGCGCTGCTTGGTCAGTTCGCTCGCCCAGGCCTCGCGGGTCTTGCCCGGCAGGCGCGATTCGGGTCCGCGATAGCCATGGCGCTGATCGTAGGTCATCAGGCCTTCATGGACGGCGGTGTTGGCCAATTCCTGCAGGTTGCTCGGCACCGTGGTGGTGACGCGGAAACCTTCGGTATAGGCGTCGCTGCCGTAACGGCCGACCATCTCCGCGCGAGCCATCTCGGCGATGTAAGGCGCGTTAACTTCCGGCGTCGGCACGTGATAACTGGCGTTGAGCGGCTCGTTGATCGCAGCGGTGTAATCGGCTTCGCTGATCTTGCCCAGCTTGTACATCCGCCCCAGGATCCAGTCGCGACGCTCCTTGCTGCGCGCCGGGTTGGCGAGCGGGTTGAAGCGCGACGGGGCTTTGGGCAGGCCGGCGATCATCGCCATCTGCGCCAGGCTGATGTCACGAATCGATTTGCCGTAATAGACCTGCGCCGCCGCCTCGATGCCGTAGGCGCGGTTGCCCAGGTAGATCTTATTGACGTACAGCTCGAGGATTTCGTCCTTGGTCAGCTGCCGTTCGATCTGCAGCGCCAGGAGAATTTCGGTGGTCTTGCGGGAGAAGCTGCGTTCGCTGGTCAGGAAGAAGTTCTTCGCCACCTGCATGGTGATGGTGCTGCCGCCGGACTGGATGTGCCCGCTCTTGACCAGTTGGGTCGCCGCACGCATCAGGCTGCTCGGGTCGACCCCATAGTGGTTGGCGAAGTTGTCGTCTTCAGCACTTAGTAACGCATTGATGAAATTGGGGGGAATGTCGGCGAAACGGATCGGCGTACGGCGCATTTCGCCGAATTCTGCGATCAATTTGTTGTCGCTACTGTAGACCCGTAGCGGAATCTGCAACTGAATACTTCTCAGCGCCTCCACAGATGGCAATCCGGGGCTAAGGTAAAGAAACGCCCCGCTCAGACCCAGAAGCAGTCCGCAGAATATCGCGACGATGGACCAACCGAGAAATTTCAGCAGACGAATCAAGGCTTTTGGATATCCAGGGTAAAAATTGAAAGAAGCATCAGGGTTCAGGTTAAAGGCGAACGGCCCGCGCTAGAGAAAAGCGGAAAAAAACGCTGGGCATTATAAGCATTTTTCCACCGCAGGCGTCATTGGCGGCTAATGTCAAGACGGGTGGATGGAACGCAACACGTATTACAGAGTCCGTAACTCACGGATAGTCATAGGGAATTGCTAGTGCCAGGACTCTTCAACAAAAAAGCCAATACGCTTCTGGGTATCGACATCAGCTCCACATCGGTGAAATTGCTGGAGTTGAGCCGCCAGGGCGACCGCTATCGGGTCGAGGCTTACGCCGTCGAACCGCTGCCCGCCAGCGCTGTGACCGAGAAAAACATCGCCGAACTCGAAGGCGTTGGTCAGGCCCTCGCGCGCGTTGTGGCCAAGGCCAGAACCAGCCTCAAGAACGTTGCCGTGGCTGTCGCCGGTTCTGCGGTGATCACCAAGACCATCGAGATGGACGCCGGTCTTTCCGATGACGAGATGGAAAGCCAACTGAAAGTCGAGGCCGATCAATACATCCCCTATCCGCTGGATGAAGTCGCGATCGACTTCGAGGTCCAAGGCCCGTCCGCGCGCAACCCCGAGCGTGTCAACGTACTGCTCGCCGCCTGCCGCAAGGAAAACGTCGAAGTGCGCGAGGCTGCCCTGACCCTGGCCGGCCTGACCGCCCGCGTGGTCGACGTCGAGGCTTATGCTCTGGAACGCTCCTTCGGCCTGCTGGGCAATCACTTGACGGTTTCCCCGGAGCGTCTGGTGGCGGTGGTCGACATCGGCGCGACCATGACCACCCTGAGCGTGTTGCTGGGCGGGCGGATCATCTACACCCGCGAACAATTGTTCGGCGGTCGCCAGTTGACCGAGGAAATTCAGCGTCGATATGGCCTGACTGTCGAGCAGGCCGGTCTGGCGAAGAAGCAGGGCGGATTGCCCAGCGACTATGTCAGTGCGGTCTTGCAGCCCTTCCGCGAGGCACTGGTCCAGCAAGTCTCTCGTTCTCTGCAGTTTTTCTTCGCCTCCGGCCAGTACCACGCGGTCGACCAGATCGTGCTGGCTGGCGGTACGGCCTCGGTGTCCGGGCTGGATCGGTTGATCGAACAACAGTTGGGCACACCGACCCTGGTCGCCAACCCCTTTGCCGACATGACCTTGAACGGCAAGGTCAACGCCGCGGCGCTGGCCAATGATGCGCCAGCCCTGATGATCGCCTGCGGGCTCGCGCTCAGGAGTTTCGACTGATGGCGCGGATCAACCTTTTACCCTGGCGCGAAGAACTGCGCGAAGAGCGTCGCAAACGCTTTCTGCTGATTCTGGTCGGCGTGCTGGTCGGCACAGCAGGCGCGGTGCTGATCGCCAACCAGGTGATCAGCAGTGCGATAGACCGGCAGGTGGCGCGCAACGACTACATCAGCAAGCAGATCGCCATCGTCGACGAACGCATCAAGCAGATCAGCGATCTCAAGGCCCGTCGTCAACAGTTGATCGAGCGTATGCGCATCATTCAGGACTTGCAGGGTAACCGGCCCATCAGCGGGCGAATTTTTGACCAATTGGCGCGAACCCTGCCGGACGGGGTGTACTTCACCGAAGTGAAAATGGAAGGCAAGAGCCTGTCCATCTCCGGAGCCGCGGAATCCAACAACCGGGTTTCCGACCTGATGCGCAATCTGGAGGCGTCGGACTGGTTCGATGCGCCGAGCCTCACGGAGGTCAAGGCGACCACGGCCGGTCAGGTTGACCAGGCCAACGTGTTCCAGCTGACCGTTCGTCAGACCCAGCCCGCGGTCGCGGAGGATGGAAAATGAATCTGTCCGGATGGCTCGAAGGGCTGCGCAAGATCGATATCAACGATCTGGACACCAACAACATCGGTTCCTGGCCGCCGGCGATCAAGGTGGTGGTGGGCGCACTGGTCATGGCAATGGTGCTGGCGCTGGGTTACAGCTTCTCGACGAGCGAGCTGGAGAATCAGCTGCACCTCAAGCGCGACGAAGAGTCGACGCTCAAGGAGCAGTTCGCCGACAAGGCCCGCATGGCGGCGAATCTGGAGCTCTATACCGAGCAGATGAAGGAGATGGAGAACTCATTCGGCGTGCTGCTGCGGCAACTGCCCAGCGACACCGAGGTCCCTGGCCTGCTGGAGGACATCACCCGCACCGGCCTGGGCAGCGGCCTGGAGTTTGAAGAGATCAAGCTGCTGCCCGAAGTCACCCAGCCGTTCTACATCGAATTGCCGATCCAGATCACCGTCACTGGCGCCTATCACGACCTGGCCACTTTCGTCAGCGGCGTGGCCGGGCTGCCGCGTATCGTCACCCTGCATGATTTCGACCTGGCGCCGGCCAATCCCGATGGCGGGCCCAAGTTGCGCATGAGCATCCTGGCCAAGACCTATCGCTACAACGACAAGGGGCTGCAACCATGAGCCCGATCCGGATGATTTTCATGGCCGCGACCCTGGCGGTCCTGGCCGGTTGCGGTGGCGGGGATGACTTCAGGGATCTGGACGCCTACATGAACGAAATGCGCCTGCGGGCGCCGGGCAAGATTGAACCAACGCCGACATTCCGGTCTTACCCGACATTCACCTACAACGCCGCCAACCTGCGCAGCCCGTTTTCGCGGCAGGTCAGGGTCGATCTTGCCGGCCAGAAACGCGGCTCGCGCAACGTCAAACCGGACCCGAACCGGGTCAAGCAATACCTCGAGGGTTTCAATATCGAGCAGTTTGAAATGGTCGGCACGATCTCTAACGTATCGGGCTCCTTCGCGCTGCTGCGTGGCGCGGGCGGGGTGTACCGGTTGAAGGTCGGCGATTACCTGGGGCGCAACGATGGGCGGATCGTCGCCATCAATGCCACGCAAGTCGATGTGATCGAAATCGTCCCTGACGGCGAAGGTGCATGGCTGGAACGGCCGCGGACCATTCCTTTGAAAGAACACTCATAGTGGAACTCGAACAATGAACAGGATTCTCTCCACCCTCGGGATGTCGCTATGGATAGCGCTGCTTTCGCCGATGGTACAGGCGGCCAACCTCAAGGCGCTGGATGTCGCCGCGCTGCCCGGAGACCGCGTCGAGTTGAAGCTGGCGTTCGACCAGCCACCACCGGCACCGCGCGGCTACACCACTGAGTCGCCCGCGCGCATCGCCCTGGACCTGCCCGGTGTGGTCAACCAGTTGTCGAGCAAGACCCGTGACCTTGGCAGCGGCAATGCCCGCAGCGCCACGGTGGTCGAAGCGGCTGATCGTACGAGGCTGATTATCAACCTGACGCAGCTGACCCCGTACAGCACCCGGGTCGAAGGCAATAACCTGTTCGTTGAAGTGGGCCAGGGCAGCAAGATGGCGACTGCCAAGGCGCCAGCCGCCGCGGTGTCGACGCCAGCCCCGACTCCAGCGCGCGCCCCTGTTGCAACCTCCAAGGCCATCCGTGCGGTGGATTTCCAGCGCGGCACCCAGGGTGAAGGCAATGTGGTGATCGACCTGTCTGATCCGTCCATTGCCCCGGACATTCAGGAGCGCGAAGGCAAAATTGTCCTCAGCTTCGCCAGGACCCGACTGCCTGAACCACTGCGCGTGCGTCTGGACGTCAAGGACTTCGCCACGCCGGTCCAGTTCGTCAATGCCAGCGCTACCGGTGATCGCGCCAACATCACCATCGAACCCAGCGGTGCCTTCGATTACTCGACCTACCAGACCGACAACAAGCTGACCGTCAGCATCCGTCCGATGACGGCCGATGACCTGCAAAAGCGCAACGCCGATCGTTATGCCTACAGTGGCGAAAAGCTCTCGCTGAATTTCCAGGACATCGATGTGCGTTCGGTACTGCAACTGATCGCCGACTTCACCAACCTCAATCTGGTCGCCAGCGACACCGTGCAGGGCGGCATCACCCTGCGCCTGCAAAACGTGCCCTGGGATCAGGCGCTGGACCTGGTGCTGAAAACCAAGGGCCTGGACAAGCGCAAGATCGGCAACGTGTTGCTGGTGGCGCCGGCGGATGAAATCGCCGCTCGCGAGCGCCAGGAATTGGAATCGCAGAAGCAGATCGCGGAACTGGCGCCATTGCGGCGCGAGCTGTTGCAGGTCAATTACGCCAAGGCGGCCGATATCGCCAAGCTGTTCCAGTCGGTGACCAGTGCCGAGGCGAAAGTCGACGAACGGGGCTCGATCACCGTCGATGAGCGGACCAACAACATCATTGCCTACCAGACCCAGGATCGGCTCGACGAATTGCGTCGCATCGTCGCGCAACTGGATATTCCGGTACGCCAGGTGATGATCGAGGCGCGAATCGTCGAGGCCAACGTGGATTACGACAAGAGCCTCGGCGTGCGCTGGGGCGGTTCGGTGCAGAACAAGGGCAACTGGAATGCCTCCGGGGTGAACAACTCCTCGACGACCATCGGCACTCCCGGCAGCACCAGTACCAACACACCGTTCGTCGACATGGGTGCGGCGGGCAATACGTCGGGAATCGGCATCGCGTTCATTACCGATAACGTTCTGCTCGACCTTGAGCTCACAGCCATGGAAAAGACCGGCAACGGTGAAATCGTCTCGCAACCCAAGGTCGTCACCTCCGACAAGGAGACCGCGAAGATCCTCAAGGGCACCGAGATTCCCTACCAGGAAGCCAGCTCCAGCGGCGCTACATCGGTGTCTTTCAAGGAGGCGTCGCTGTCGCTGGAGGTCACGCCGCAGATCACTCCGGACAACCGGATCATCATGGAGGTCAAGGTCACCAAGGACGAACCCGACTTCCTCAACAAAGTGCAGGATGTACCGCCGATCAAGAAAAACGAGGTCAATGCCAAGGTCCTGGTCAATGATGGCGAGACCATCGTCATTGGCGGCGTTTTCTCAAATACTCAGAGCAAGGTTGTAGATAAGGTGCCATTTCTTGGCGATGTGCCGTATCTTGGCCGCCTTTTCCGGCGTGACGTGGTTTCGGAGAAAAAATCCGAGCTGTTGGTGTTTCTCACTCCGCGTATCATGAATAACCAGGCGTTTGCTGTGAGTCGTTGATTCTGTGCGAAATTTGATTCTTGTAGGTCCGATGGGCGCTGGAAAAAGCACCATCGGCCGTTTGCTGGCCAAAGAGCTGCGCTTGCCGTTCAAAGATTCCGATAAGGAAATTGAATTACGCACGGGCGCCAATATCCCATGGATCTTCGACAAGGAAGGCGAACCGGGCTTTCGTGATCGCGAGCAGGCAATGATTGCCGAGCTGTGCGATTACGATGGCGTGGTGCTGGCGACCGGCGGTGGCGCGGTGATGCGCGAAGCCAATCGTCGGGCGCTGCATGCAGGCGGCAGGGTGGTTTATCTGCATGCTTCCGTCGAACAGCAGGTCGGCCGTACCTCTCGCGACCGCAATCGGCCGTTGCTGCGCACGGCAGATCCGGCCAAGACCCTTCGGGATCTGCTGGCGATCCGCGATCCGCTTTATCGGGAAATCGCCGATCTGGTGGTGGAAACCGATGAGCGGCCGCCGCGAATGGTGGTGCTTGATATCCTCGAACGCTTGCAGCAACTGCCTCCCCGTTAAAGCGCGGCGCGAAATGCGCTATCCTCGGCGTCCTGCCACATCCGCTGCGGATTGTGGCGGATGGCTTCGCAGCGGCGTCACACCAGCAGATGCCGCGGATATTCGATAATTCAAGGCGGGACGCCTGATTTCATCTTCACTGTGGGGACACATGCAGACACTCAAGGTCGATCTAGGCGAGCGCAGCTACCCGATTCACATTGGCGAAGGGTTGTTGGATCAGCCTGAGCTGCTGGCCCCGCACATTCGCGGACGACAAGTCGCGATCATCTCCAACGAAACCGTCGCGCCGCTCTATCTTGAACGTCTGACCCGCAGCCTCGCGCAGTTCTCGGTGATTTCCGTGGTGCTGCCCGATGGCGAAGCTTTCAAGAACTGGGAAACCCTGCAACTGATCTTCGACGGTCTGCTGACCGCGCGGCACGACCGCCGCACCACGGTGATCGCCCTCGGTGGCGGCGTGATCGGCGACATGGCCGGTTTTGCGGCGGCCTGCTACCAGCGCGGCGTCGATTTCATTCAGGTCCCGACCACTTTGCTGTCCCAGGTCGACTCTTCGGTCGGCGGCAAGACCGGGATCAACCACCCGCTGGGCAAGAACATGATCGGCGCGTTCTATCAGCCGAACGTCGTGCTGATCGACACCGCTTCCCTCAAGACTCTGCCTGCGCGCGAGCTGTCCGCCGGCCTGGCTGAAGTCATCAAATATGGTCTGATCTGCGACGAGCCGTTCCTGACCTGGCTCGAAGACAACGTGGACCGCCTGCGCAGCCTGGATCAGCAAGCCCTGACCTACGCCATCGAGCGCTCTTGCGCGGCCAAGGCCGAAGTTGTCGGCGCCGACGAAAAAGAGACCGGCGTGCGCGCCACGCTCAACCTGGGCCACACCTTCGGCCACGCCATCGAAACCCACATGGGTTACGGCGTCTGGCTGCACGGCGAAGCGGTCGCCGCGGGCACGGTGATGGCGCTGGAAATGTCGGCGCGCCTGGGCTGGATCAGCGAACAGGAACGCGATCGCGGCATTCGTCTGTTCCAACGTGCCGGTCTTCCGGTCATTCCACCTGAAGAAATGACCGAAGCCCATTTCCTAGAGCACATGTCAGTTGATAAAAAAGTGATCGACGGTCGTTTGCGCCTGGTGCTGCTGCGCCACATGGGCGAAGCGGTGGTGACCGACGATTATCCGAAAGAGGTTCTACAGGCCACGCTGGGAGCGGACTATCGCGCCCTGGCTCAGCTTAAAGGTTAATAAGAAAGCGATGACTAGTTTGCATGCCGACGAGGCGTTCCTCGGCCATTACCAGTTGAACCATGACCCTTTCGCACCACGGGTCCCCGGCTTCAAGTTTTTCCCGGCCCAGCGCAAACCTGTGCTCGGCCAGTTGCATCATCTGGCGCGTTACAGCCAGCTACTACTGGTAGTCACGGGCCCGCAGGGCAGCGGCAAGACCCTGTTGCGTCAGGCGCTGGTGGCCAGCACCAACAAGCAATCGGTACAGAGTGTGGTGGTTTCCGCCCGTGGCGCCAGTGATGCCGCTGGCGTACTGCGCCAGGTTGCGCAGACGCTGGAGGTTGCTCAGGCCGAAGTCGGCGACATCCTGGATCAGGTGGTGCAGCTGGCGCTGACCGGACAGGAAGTCTATCTGCTGGTGGATGACGCCGAGCAGCTCGACGACTCTGCCCTGGAAGCCTTGATGGCGCTGGCTGCCGGTGCGCCGGAAGGCCGTCCGCATGTGTTCCTGTTCGGTGAGTCCTCGATGATCGCCAAACTCGACGCTTTGCAGCTCGAGGAAGAGCGTTTCCACGTCATCGAATTGCAGCCTTACACCGAAGAAGAAACCCGCGAATATCTCGACCAGCGACTCGAAGGCGCAGGCCGGGGTATCGAACTTTTTACCGCGGATCAGATCTCTGATATTCACGAAAGCTCCGAAGGCTGGCCTGGAAACATCAATCAGGTCGCCCGCGATGCGATGATCGAAGCCATGATTGCCAGCCGCACAGCGGTCAAGCGTCCAAGTATGGGGTTCAATATGCCGAAGAAACACGTATTGGCGATTTCCGCCGTCGTTGTGGTCGCGGTAGCCGCCGCCTGGTTGATGCCGGGTCGCAGCAAAGCACCGACCACGGGTGCACCGGCCAATGAACAGGCGCAACTGCCGCTGGGCCAGGGACAACCACAGGCGGGCGGTGCGCCGGCCGTGGAATTCGCCGGTAACACGCAGCCAATGCCATTGCCGTTGGTCGGTAATTCGCAGCCGGTTATGCGTGAGCCTCTGGCTGAAGCCGCTGGTGGTATCACAGAGGGCGACGATGGCGTGCCGTTGGAAGGCTCCAGCGCGACGCCGCCGACCGTCACCACCATCGCACCGCCTGCGGGCGTGCCTGCCGGCCCTGCGCCGACGCCGGTGACCAAACCGACCCCGGCACCGACTCAAATCGCAACCGCCAAGCCTGCACCCGCTCCGGCACCTGCTGCCAAGCCTGCTCCGGCACCAGCCAAGCCAGCTGCTGTCGCCACTGCCAAGACTGTCGAGAAACCCGCCGTTGCTCCCGCCAAGGCCGCCGGTGGCACCTGGTATGCAGGTCAGGCGCCGGGCAACTATGTAGTGCAGATCCTCGGCACCAGCTCCGAAGCGACCGCTCAGAACTTCGTCAAAGAGCAGGGCGGCGAGTACCGCTACTTCAAGAAAGTCCTCAACGGCAAACCGCTTTACGTCATCACTTACGGCAGCTTCACCAACCGCGATGCAGCCGTAACCGCCATCAAGGCCTTGCCAGCGAAGGTTCAGGCTGGTAAACCTTGGCCTCGCACTGTCGCCAGCGTCCAACAGGAACTGGCAACAACTCGCTGAAGATTCGGCGGCCTTACCCAGGCCGCCTCTCCCGGCACCTCAAAATTTCTGCAACGCATGCGGCTTTCGGGCCGCGTGCGTTGTGGTGTCTGCGTCACAGTAGTCTTTGAGTCGTAGCGGTCGAAACTAAAAAAGTTTTGACTAGCACAGCAGATCGCTTTAAACCTTTCATAAATGCGACACGGATTTGCGACATTTCGTCGCCAAATTTGTGAGCCCTTGTGTCGGTGTGTACAATGACCTCCCTTTTGCTTCCGCAAAGCCGGCGTACGTTCGGCGCGGATCGCAAGTGGTTGAATTGAAAAGAAATTTGCCTCGTTGAGGGGCAGCCTGGTGAGAAAGTGTCTATGAAAGCAGGTCTGTACCAACCAGATGAATTCAAGGATAACTGCGGTTTCGGCCTGATAGCCCATATGCAGGGCGAGCCCAGTCATACCCTTTTGACAACGGCCATCGAGGCCCTGACCTGCATGACCCACCGCGGTGGGATTAATGCCGACGGCAAGACCGGTGACGGTTGCGGTCTGCTGATTCAAAAGCCCGACGCGTTCCTGCGAGCCATCGCCCAGGAAACCTTCGGCGTCGAAATGCCCAAGCAATATGCCGTGGGCATGGTCTTCTTCAACCAGGACCCTGTAAAAGCCGAAGCCGCTCGCGAGAACATGAACCGCGAGATCCTGGCCGCCGGCCTGCAGCTGGTCGGCTGGCGCAAAGTGCCGATCGACACCAGCGTCCTCGGCCGTCTTGCCCTCGAGCGCCTGCCGCAGATCGAACAAGTGTTCATCGGTGGTGAAGGCCTGAGCGATCAGGACATGGCGATCAAGCTGTTCAGCTCCCGTCGTCGTTCGTCCGTGGCCAACGCCGCCGACGTCGATCACTACATCTGCAGCTTTTCCCACAAGACCATCATTTATAAAGGCCTGATGATGCCGGCGGACCTCGCCGCCTTCTATCCGGACCTGAGCGATGAGCGCCTGCAAACCGCGATCTGCGTGTTCCACCAGCGCTTCTCCACCAACACCCTGCCGAAATGGCCGCTGGCTCAACCGTTCCGCTTCCTGGCGCACAACGGCGAAATCAACACCATCACCGGCAACCGCAACTGGGCCGTGGCCCGTCGCACCAAGTTCGCCAACGACCTGATGCCCGACCTCGAAGAGCTCGGTCCGCTGGTCAACCGCGTCGGCTCCGACTCCTCCAGCATGGACAACATGCTCGAGCTGATGGTCACCGGTGGCATCGACCTGTTCCGTGGCGTGCGGATGATCATTCCGCCAGCGTGGCAGAACGTCGAAACCATGGACCCGGATCTGCGTGCGTTCTACGAATACAACTCGATGCACATGGAACCGTGGGACGGCCCGGCCGGCGTGGTAATGACCGACGGTCGCTACGCGGTGTGCCTGCTCGACCGTAACGGTCTGCGTCCGGCGCGTTGGGTCACCACCAAAAACGGTTTCATCACCCTGGCCTCGGAAATCGGCGTCTGGGACTATCAGCCTGAAGACGTGATCGCCAAGGGCCGTGTCGGTCCTGGCCAGATTTTCGCCGTGGACACCGAAACCGGTCAGATCCTCGACACCGACGCCATCGACAACCGTCTGAAGTCCCGTCATCCGTACAAGCAATGGCTGCGCAAGAACGCCCTGCGCATCCAGGCGACCATGGAAGACAACGACCACGGTTCGGCTTTCTACGACGTCGACCAGCTCAAGCAATACATGAAGATGTATCAGGTCACGTTCGAAGAGCGCGACCAGGTGCTGCGTCCGCTCGGGGAACAAGGCTACGAAGCCGTGGGCTCGATGGGCGACGATACGCCGATGGCCGTGCTGTCCCAGCGCGTGCGCACGCCGTACGACTATTTCCGCCAGCAGTTCGCGCAGGTCACCAACCCGCCGATCGACCCGCTGCGTGAAGCCATCGTCATGTCGCTGGAGATCTGCCTCGGTGCCGAGCGCAACATCTTCCAGGAGTCGCCTGAGCACGCTTCGCGCGTGATCCTCAGCTCGCCGATCATTTCCCCGGCCAAGTGGCGTTCGTTGATGAACCTCGACCGTCCGGGCTTCGAGCGGGCGATCATCGACCTCAACTACGACGAAAGCGTCGGCCTCGAAGCGGCTATCCGCAGCGTTGCCGATCAGGCTGAAGAAGCCGTGCGTTCCGGCCGTACCCAGGTTGTGCTGAGTGACCGTCACATCGCACCGGGCAAGTTGCCGATCCACGCCTCCCTGGCTACCGGTGCGGTCCACCACCGCCTGACCGAAAAAGGCCTGCGTTGCGACTCCAACATTCTTGTTGAAACCGCGACCGCTCGCGATCCGCATCACTTCGCCGTGCTGGTCGGTTTCGGCGCCTCCGCCGTTTATCCGTTCCTGGCCTACGAAGTGCTGGGAGACCTGATCCGTACCGGTGAAGTGCTGGGCGACCTCTATGAGGTGTTCAAGAACTACCGTCGGGGCATCACCAAAGGCCTGCTCAAGATCCTGTCGAAGATGGGTATCTCGACCATCACGTCCTACCGTGGTGCGCAGCTGTTCGAAGCCATCGGTCTGTCCGAGGAAGTCTGCAACCTGAGCTTCCGTGGCGTGCCGAGCCGCATCAAGGGTGCGCGTTTCGTCGACATCGAAGCCGAGCAGAAAGCCTTGGCCGCCGAAGCCTGGAGTCCGCGCAAGCCGATCCAGCAGGGCGGTCTGCTGAAATTCGTCCACGGTGGCGAATACCACGCCTACAACCCGGACGTGGTCAACACCCTGCAAGCCGCCGTGCAGCAGGGCGACTACGCCAAGTTCAAGGAATACACCTCGCTGGTGGACAACCGTCCGGTGTCGATGATCCGCGACCTGCTCAAGGTCAAGGTCCTCGACAAGCCGCTGGACATCAGCGAAGTCGAGCCGCTGGAATCGGTACTCAAGCGCTTCGACTCCGCCGGTATCTCCCTGGGTGCCCTGTCGCCGGAAGCTCACGAAGCCCTGGCCGAAGCCATGAACCGCCTCGGTGCGCGTTCCAACTCCGGTGAAGGCGGCGAAGATCCGGCGCGTTACGGCACCATCAAGAGCTCGAAAATCAAGCAGGTCGCCACCGGTCGTTTCGGTGTGACCCCTGAATACCTGGTCAACGCCGAAGTGCTGCAGATCAAGGTTGCCCAGGGCGCCAAGCCGGGCGAGGGCGGTCAGCTGCCAGGCGGCAAGGTCAACGGTCTGATCGCCAAGCTGCGTTACGCAGTACCGGGCGTGACCCTGATCTCGCCACCGCCGCACCACGACATCTACTCGATCGAAGACTTGTCGCAGCTGATTTTCGACCTCAAGCAAGTCAACCCGAAGGCGCTGGTCTCGGTGAAGCTGGTGGCAGAAGCGGGCGTCGGCACCATCGCCGCCGGTGTGGCCAAGGCCTATGCCGACCTGATCACCATCTCCGGCTACGACGGCGGTACCGGTGCATCGCCGCTGACCTCGATCAAATACGCGGGCGCTCCGTGGGAGCTCGGCCTGGCCGAAACCCACCAGACCCTGCGTGGCAACGACCTGCGCGGCAAGGTCAAGGTGCAGACCGACGGCGGCCTGAAAACCGGCCTCGACGTGATCAAGGCGGCCATCCTCGGCGCTGAAAGCTTCGGCTTCGGCACCGCACCGATGATTGCCCTGGGTTGCAAATACCTGCGTATCTGCCATCTGAACAACTGCGCCACCGGCGTTGCGACTCAGAACGAGAAGCTGCGCAAGGACCACTACATCGGTACCGTCGACATGGTGGTGAACTTCTTCACCTACGTCGCCGAAGAAACCCGTGAGTGGCTGGCCAAGCTGGGCGTGCGCTCCCTCGAAGAGCTGATCGGTCGTACCGATCTGCTGGACATCATCGAAGGCCAGACCGCCAAGCAGCACCACCTGGACCTGACCCCGTTGCTGGGCAGCGATCACATCCCGGCGGACAAGCCTCAGTTCTGCGGCGTTGAGCGTAACCCGCCGTTCGACAAAGGCCTGCTGGCCGAGAAAATGGTCGACATGGCCGCCTCGGCGATCAACGACCTGAGCGGCGCCGAATTCGCCCTGGATATCTGCAACTGCGACCGTTCCATCGGCGCGCGGATCTCCGGTGAAATCGCTCGCAAGCACGGCAACCAGGGCATGGCCAACGCGCCGATCACCTTCCGCTTCAAGGGCACCGCTGGTCAGAGCTTCGGCGTCTGGAACGCCGGTGGCCTGAACATGTACCTGGAAGGTGACGCCAACGACTACGTCGGCAAGGGCATGACCGGCGGCAAGCTGGTGATCGTTCCGCCGAAGGGCAGCATCTACAAGACTCAGGACAGTGCCATCATCGGCAACACCTGCCTGTATGGCGCCACTGGCGGCAAGCTGTTCGCCGCCGGTACCGCGGGCGAGCGTTTCGCCGTGCGTAACTCCGGTGCCCACACTGTCGTGGAAGGCACTGGCGATCACTGCTGCGAATACATGACCGGTGGTTTCGTCTGCGTACTGGGCAAGACCGGTTACAACTTCGGCTCTGGCATGACCGGCGGTTTCGCCTACGTGCTCGACCAGGACAACAGCTTCGTTGACCGGGTCAACCACGAACTGGTGGAAATCCAGCGAATCAGCGGCGAGGCGATGGAAGCCTACCGCAGCCATTTGCAACGCGTGCTGAACGAGTACGTCGAGGAAACCGACAGCGAGTGGGGTCGTGAACTCGCCGAGAACCTGGATGACTACGTGCGCCGTTTCTGGCTGGTCAAGCCGAAGGCTGCCAACCTGAAGTCGTTGCTTTCCAGCACCCGTGCCAACCCGCAGTGATATGCGCCTGAAGAGTTTGATGAGGTTTTAACAATGGCTGAACGTCTGAATAATGACTTCCAGTTCATCGAGGTCGGGCGCAAGGATCCGAAGAAGAAACTGTTGCGTCAACGCAAGAAAGAGTTCGTGGAAATCTACGAACCTTTCAAACCCCAGCAGTCGGCCGAACAGGCCCATCGCTGCCTGGGTTGCGGTAACCCGTACTGCGAATGGAAGTGCCCGGTGCACAACTTCATTCCCAACTGGCTCAAGCTTGTGGCCGAGGGCAACATCCTCGCCGCCGCCGAGCTGTCGCACCAGACCAACACCCTGCCGGAAGTCTGCGGCCGGGTGTGCCCGCAGGACCGTCTGTGCGAGGGTGCCTGCACCCTGAACGACGGCTTCGGCGCGGTGACCATCGGTTCGGTGGAGAAGTACATCACCGACACCGCGTTCGCCATGGGCTGGCGTCCGGACATGTCCAAGGTCAAGCCGACCGGCAAGCGTGTCGCGATCATCGGCGCGGGCCCGGCGGGCCTGGGCTGTGCCGACGTGCTCGTGCGTGGCGGCGTGACCCCGGTGGTGTTCGACAAGAACCCGGAAATCGGCGGTCTGCTGACCTTCGGCATCCCCGAGTTCAAGCTGGAAAAGACCGTGCTGAGCAATCGTCGCGAAGTCTTCAGCGGCATGGGCATCGAGTTCCGCCTCAACACCGAGGTGGGCAAGGACGTGACCATGGAGCAACTGCTCGCCGAATACGATGCCGTGTTCATGGGCATGGGCACCTACACCTACATGAAGGGCGGCTTTGCCGGTGAGGATCTGCCGGGCGTCTACGACGCGCTGGACTTCCTGATCGCCAACGTCAACCGCAACCTGGGCTTCGAAAAGTCGCCGGAAGATTTCGTCGACATGAAGGGCAAGAAGGTCGTGGTCCTGGGTGGTGGCGACACGGCGATGGACTGCAACCGTACCTCGATCCGCCAGGGCGCCAAGTCGGTGACCTGTGCCTATCGTCGTGACGAAGCGAACATGCCAGGCTCGCGCAAAGAGGTGAAGAACGCCAAGGAAGAGGGCGTGAAATTCCTCTACAACCGCCAGCCGATCGCCATCGTGGGTGAAGACAAGGTCGAAGGTGTGAAGGTGGTCGAGACCCGTCTCGGCGAACCGGACGCCCGTGGCCGTCGCAGCCCCGAGCCGATCCCGGGCTCCGAAGAGATTATCCCGGCCGACGCCGTGGTCATCGCCTTCGGCTTCCGCCCAAGCCCGGCGCCGTGGTTCGAGCAGTTCGAAATCCAGACCGACAGCCAGGGCCGCGTCGTGGCTCCGGAACAAGGGAAGTTCAAGCACCAGACCAGCAACCCGAAAATCTTCGCCGGCGGCGACATGGTGCGCGGTTCCGACCTGGTGGTGACCGCGATCTTCGAAGGCCGCAATGCGGCTGAAGGGATTCTGGATTACCTGGGCGTCTGATCACTTTCCAGCATTGGAATGCGATCAAAAATGTGGGAGCGGGCTTGCTCGCGAAAGCGGTAGATCAGTCACCATCACCGGTGGCTGACACATCTCATTCGCGAGCAAGCCCGCTCCCACAGTTGTTTCTCGGTGTTGCCAAATACCGGGCTTTCCCCGCGACAAATTGACCCGATAGACAAAAGGCTCCGCTCTTGCCGTGCCTTTTCCCTCGCGCTCTGAGAAAATGCCCGCACTTTTTTTCCGGATGCCGACATGACTGCCCTGAAGAACGACCGTTTCCTGCGCGCCCTGCTCAAGCAACCCGTAGACGTTACTCCCGTGTGGATGATGCGTCAGGCCGGACGCTATTTGCCTGAATACCGCGCAAGCCGTGCCAAGGCCGGCGATTTCATGAGCCTGTGCATGAACCCGTCGTTCGCCTGCGAAGTCACGCTGCAGCCGCTGGACCGTTATCCACAGCTGGATGCGGCGATCCTGTTCTCCGATATCCTGACCATCCCGGATGCCATGGGCCAGGGCCTGTATTTTGAAACCGGCGAAGGCCCGCGCTTCAAGAAAGTCGTCAGCACCCTCGCCGACATCGAAGCCCTGCCGATTCCCGATCCGCAGAAAGACCTCGGCTACGTCATGGACGCGGTCAGCACCATCCGCCGCGAACTCAACGGTCGCGTACCGCTGATCGGTTTTGCCGGCAGCCCATGGACCCTGGCTACCTACATGGTCGAAGGCGGCTCGTCGAAAGACTACCGCAAGACCAAAACCATGCTGTACGACAACCCGCAAGCCCTGCACCTGCTGCTGGACAAGCTCGCTCAGACGGTCACCAGCTACCTCAACGGCCAGATTCTGGCTGGCGCGCAAGCGGTGCAAATCTTCGACAGCTGGGGCGGCAGCCTGTCGGCGGCGGCTTACCAGGAATTTTCCCTGGCCTACATGAAGAAAATCGTCAGTGGTCTGATCCGCGAGCACGAAGGTCGCAAGGTGCCGGTGATCCTGTTCACCAAGAACGGCGGCCTGTGGCTGGAAAGCATCGCCGACGCCGGCGCCGACGCGCTGGGCCTGGACTGGACCTGTGACATCGGCAGCGCCCGCGCCCGCGTCGGTAGCAAAGTCTCCCTGCAAGGCAACATGGACCCGACCGTGCTCTACGCCAAGCCGGAAGCGATCCGCACCGAAGTCGGTCGCATTCTCGCCAGCTACGGCAAGGGCAGTGGCCACGTGTTCAACCTGGGCCACGGCATCACCCCGGAAGTCGATCCTGAACACGCAGGCGCTTTCCTGCGCGCGGTACATGAGCTGTCGGCCCAGTATCACGAATAAGCGTTTGTGAAATGATCGAAAGCCTGTCCGGCATTGCGCCGGACAGGCTTTTTTTGTGCCTGACGTTTTTCATGTTTAAGGCCGTTTTCACTGCGCGGGACAATTCCTTCATCCCCGTCGGAAAAGCGCTCAAGGTGACAATTCCTGCGTCCAACAGAGATTTTCCCTACATAGAAAATCCACTCATCCAAGTAAGGTTCCGGCCCCTTGCCCAGCCTCTTTGCTGAGCAATATCGCAAACATGGGCGCCAGCAATGTGCGCCTCAATCTTCGATAAGTAGTCTGGAATTCATTCTATGAACAATACCTCCTACAAGCGAAGTGCCCTGGCCAGCTGCACTTCTTCAATGATCCTGTTATCGGCCATGTTGGCGTCTCAAACCGTTTCCGCTCATGGCTACCTGGAAGTTCCGCCTTCGCGCGCACTGCTTTGCCAGAAAGGCCTGAACACCAACTGCGGCGGCGCGCAGTACGAGCCGCAAAGCGTCGGTGAAACCTTCAAGGGCTTCCCGGCCGGTGTCGGCGGCTCGCCTCTGCAAGGCCCGATCGACGGCAAGATTCCGAGCGGCGGTCACTCGATGTTCTCGTCACTGGACGCGCAGTCCGCCACCCGCTGGCACATGACGGAAATCAAGGATCGCAACATCGATTTCCAATGGCACTACACCGCCATTCACCCCGCCACCAAGCACGAATACTTCATCACCCGTAACGGCTGGAACCCGAACGAGCCGCTCAAGCGTGCGACCTTCGAAAGCACGCCGTTCTGCACCAAGGACGGCGGCAACCAGAAGCCGTCCAACAGCGACAAGCACAACTGCACCATTCCTGCGGACAAGACCGGCCAGCACGTGATCCTCGGCATCTGGACCGTTGGCGACACCGATGCGGCGTTTTACAACGCGACGGACGTGAACATCATTGCCGAGCCTGAACTGCCGGGCGGCTGGTCCTCCGTGGGCAGCATCGCACCGTCGACCCCGTTGCTGGTGGGCGACAAGGTCAAGGCTCGCGCGTTCTCGGCCAATGGCGAGAACACGGAGTACCACGTCGAGATCGCCATCGCGACAGCCGAGGAAGGCGCGCCGCAGAACTGGTCGTTCAAGCTGGCTGAAGCCATCAACAAGGCCCACACCCTGATCCGCGCCGGTGTGCGTGACGAAAACGGCACCATCGAACCGGTCAAGGGCAACAACACCCTGTACGCGCAAAAAGAAAGCGGCGTGACCCGTTACGAAGTGCAGCTGAACATGCAGGAAGATGCGGCGGCGCGCCTGTCGGTGTCGTCGGTACAGCCTGAATACGTGCTGGAGAAAGGTCTGGTCAAGGCTGATTTCAGCGTGATCTCCAACCGCAAGATGAATCTCGAAGCCACCCTGTTCGACCAGAACAATAAAGCGGTCGGCACCACTTCGGCACAAATCGAAAGCGGTGCGGCAACCCTGGTCATGGATGTGCGCAGCAACCCGGGCGCCCATACCCTGACTCTGGTTGGTACCACTCTGGATGGTCGTACCACCCGTCAGGACACCAAGTCGGTCAACGTGACCGGTGAAGGCGCTGGCGCCGACTACGACTTCGTCTTCCCTGAAGGCCTGAACGACTACAAGGCCGGGACCAAGGTGCTGCAGCCGAAGACCAACGAGGTTTTCGAGTGCAAGCCATTCCCTGAGTCGGGCTACTGCAAGCAGTACACCCCGACGGCCGCCGGCTTTGAGCCGGGTGTCGGTGCGCATTGGCACATGGCTTGGGACAAGCTCTAAGTCCTCTTCACCCTTTGGGCGCTCACTGCTGGGCGCCTGAAGGCTAATGTCGAAATTCGCTTTTTTGTAGCAGCTGGCGAAGTCTGCGTCCGGCTGCGCAGCAGTCGCAAATTCAGGCGCCACGGTCTGTCAGGTCGACCCGGTGTGCCGGTTTTACGACTGCTGCGCAGCCGGACGCAGGCTTCGCCAGCTGCTACAGGTTCTGCGGCGGCCGAATGTCTGTTGTTTTTTCAAACATCGAGTGATCTTGTGTCGATCCCTTTCAAACGCCACATCCCTGCTTTTGGCCTGCTGGTTTTATCGGTGGGCTATGCGGTGTTCGTGCTGTGGCAGGAGTGGCAGTTTCGTCAGCAGCTGCCTCGGTTATCTGAAGTTGCGAGGCCAGCGACAGTGGTGTCCGAGCCGGCAACGCTGGATGCAACTGCCGTTGCCATGGTGTTGGGCTTCACCTCCACAGACACGCCACAGGCCAGCGCCGAACCCCTGACCCTGCACGCGAGTTTCGTGGCCAGCGATGGTCTGTCCAAGGCCCTGCTGGCCGATGCCCAGGGTCCGCGCCTGTATCAGGTCGGCGAGCGTTTGCCAGGTGGCAGCGTGTTGCGCCGGGTCGAAACCAATCAGGTGTTGCTGTGGAACAAGGGGCGCGAAGAGCGGCTGACCTTGCATGCGCCCGCCGCGCGCTTCCTGCGTCAGCTCGAAACTGCGGCCGACGCCCAGGCCCCTGGCGTTACCACGCGTTTTCTACGCCCGTTTTCCGGGCTGTCAGAGTGATCGAATTCATGAACAGCTTCATTGGCGCGCAGGCTTTGCGCTCCATGTTTCTTTGCGTCTTGCTGGCGACCCTGGGCACGACGCATGCCGCGGAAGAAAAATGGCAGTTGGCGATGAACAACGCCGAACTGCGAGACATCGTCGAAGAGATCTCCAGCATTCTCGGCACCACCGTCGTGCTCGATCCGCGAGTCTCCGGGCGCGTCACCGTCATGTCCCCCAAGGCCCTCGATCGTGAGGGCGTGCGCCGGCTGTTCTATGCGGTGCTCGACGCTCACAACTTCACGGTCATCGATGAAGGCGACCGGATCCTGATCACCCCCGTGGCTGAAGCCAAGACCCGCGCCGGCACCGGCTCGACAGCCAACGCCACGGCTTCGCAATTCGTCACCCAGGTCATCGATCTGAACACCGGCAGCGCCGCCGATTTTGCCGGGCTGGTGCGGCCGTTGGTGTCGGCCAACGGCTATGTCGGCCCCTCGACCTCGGCCAATGCGCTGGTGGTCACCGAGACTGCCGCCAACGCCCAACGCATTGCCCAGGTGGTTCGGCAACTGGATTCGGGGCAGGGCAATCTGCACACGGTGATTGCGTTGCAGCACGCCCAGGCCAGCGACGTGGCCGCGCTGATGGAAGCATCTCTGGGCAAACGCAATGCCGAAAGCGCGATCCAGGTGCTGGCCGATACCCGCACCAACCGCCTGATCCTCATCGGCCCCGCCGCCGTCCGCCAACGCCTGAACACGCTGGCTCGTGGCCTGGATGTGCGCGCCACGGCGAGCCCCGACAATGCCCGGGTGATTCGCCTGCGTCACAGCGATGCCAAGCAGCTGGCGCAGATTCTGGAAACCTTGGGCCAGGGCAGAAAAGCAGCCGCGCCCTTGGGCGGTGCCAAGGACAGCACCTCCAGTTCGAACTTCATGATCAAGGCCGACGAAAGCCAGAACGCGCTGGTGCTGATCGCCGAGCCGGCACAGGTACAGACCATCGAGAGCATCGTGCGCCAACTCGACCAGCCTCGGGCGCAAGTGCTAATTCACGCGGCCATCGTCGAAATCTCCGGCGACATCGCCGAGGCAGTGGGCGTGCAGTGGAACCTCAATACCGGCGATGCCAAAGGCTTCATCAACTTCCCCGGCACCGACATTCCCATCGTCGGCGGCCTGACCTTCGACGAGAAAAAATCAGCACCTGAAGGCGCGTTGCTCAAGCTCGGCAGCGACCGCTTCGGCGCCTTGATTTCGGCCCTGGCCAGCAACACCCACAGCAACCTGCTGTCCACGCCTAGCCTGTTGACCCTGGACAATCAGGAAGCGGAAATCATCGTCGGCCAGAACGTACCGTTCAAAACCGGCTCCTACGCGACCAACAGCAGCGGCGCCGACAACCCGTTCACCACGGTCGAACGCAAGGACGTCGGCATCAGCCTGAAGATCAAGCCCTACATCAACGAAGGCTCGACCCTGCGCCTGGAAGTCGAGCAGGAAGTGTCGGACATCGCGCCCTCGGTCTCCGGCATCGATTCCTCGGACCTGATCACCAACAAACGCGCCCTCAAAAGCACCATCCTGGCCGACGACGGCGAAATCATCGTCATCGGCGGCCTGATCCGCGACAGCGTGCGAACCCAGAAGAGCGGGGTGCCGCTGCTACGTGACATTCCTTATCTTGGCGCGCTGTTCCGCTGGAACCGCGACACCCAGACCAAAAGCAACCTGATGGTGTTCCTGCGCCCGACCATCGTGCGCAGCAAGGAAGATTTGGCCGACGTCAGCCGCCAGCGTTACAACGCGCTGCGTGAGCTGAGCCAGCCCGGCGCCCGGGACAACAACTCGTTGCTGTTGCCCGCCGATGCCCGCCAGTTGTTCGAGCCGGGCGTCGAGGCGCCGAACCTTCCATGAGTTGGCCGACTGAGCTGCCATTCGGCTTCGCCCGGCGCTTCGGCGTTCTGCTGGAGTCCGAGGGCGATGCGCCAAGCCTGGCCATCCGCGCCGATACACCACTGACGGCGATTGCCGAGGCGCGCCGGGTTTGTGGTCGGGATTTGCCCGTGCGGATGCTGTCCTCCGAGGTCTTCGCCACCCGCCTGGCAGCTGCCTACCGAGAAGGCCAGAGCGCGGCCGAGCAGGTGGCCCAAGGGCTGGACGACGAACTGGACCTGCTCAGTCTGGTGGATCAGGTGCCGCAAACCGCCGATCTGCTGGAGCAGCAAGGCGATGCGCCGATCATCCGCCTGATCAACGCATTGCTCAGCGAAGCGGTACGTGAACACGCTTCCGACGTGCACCTGGAAACCTTCGAGCAGTACCTGTCGGTGCGCATGCGTGTCGACGGCCAGCTACGTGAAATGCTGCGCCCCAGACGTGAGCTGGCGACGCTGCTGGTGTCGCGGATCAAGGTCATGGCGCGGCTCGATATCGCCGAAAAGCGCATTCCCCAGGACGGACGCATGGCCCTGCGCCTGGCCGGGCACGAAGTCGATGTACGGGTCTCGACCCTGCCTTCGGCTCACGGCGAACGGGTGGTGTTGCGCCTGCTCGACAAGCAGGCCGGCCGCCTGGATTTGCAACGCCTGGGCATGCCGGACGACACCCTCGCGACCATGCGCCAGTTGCTCGGCAAACCCCACGGCATCCTGCTGGTGACCGGTCCCACCGGCTCGGGCAAGACCACCAGCCTGTATGCCGCCCTCAGCAGTCTGAACGACCAGACCCGCAACATCCTCACCGTCGAAGACCCCATCGAATATCACCTGCCGGGCGTCGGCCAGATGCCGGTCAATCCGAAGGTCGACATGACCTTCGCCCGAGGCCTGCGGGCGATCCTGCGTCAGGACCCGGACGTGGTGATGGTCGGTGAAATCCGCGATCGCGAGACTGCCGAGATTGCAGTTCAAGCCTCGCTGACCGGCCATCTGGTGCTTTCAACGTTGCACACCAACAGCGCGGTCGGCGCCGTCACGCGACTGGTGGACATGGGTGTGGATGCCTATCTGCTGGCGTCGTCCCTGGTGGGCATTCTGGCCCAGCGTCTGCTGCGTACTTTGTGCCCGAAGTGCAAAACGCCCTATATCGCCGATTCTGCTGTCTGCCAGCGCTTGGGACTGGAGGCCGGTGCACAGCTGTTCAGGGCGACGGGCTGTGAGCAATGCCAGCACGGTTATCGCGGGCGCGTTGGAGTCTATGAGCTGGTCAGCGTGACGCCCGCCCTGTCGGCGCTGATACATCAGGGCGCCAGTGAGCAGGCGCTAGCCCTCGAGGCACGCAAGGTATCGCGCAGCCTGTTCCAGGACGGTCGCCAGCGGGTGCTCGATGGCACGACCAGCCTCGACGAACTGCTGCGCGTGACCCGAGAGGATTGACCGATGCCGACCTTCGATTACCGCGCCGACGACGCGCAGGGCCGTCGCTGCAAGGGCCGGCTGGAGGCCGACAGCCCGAGACAGGCGCGACAACTGTTGCGCGAGCGCGGGCTGTGGCCGCGGGATGTGAAGGAGATCCGGATCGCCGCAGGCGCGAGTCCGCAGCACCGCCTGAGTGCGGCCGATCTGGCCCTGCTGACCCTGCAACTGTCCACCCTGGTTCAGGCTGGCCTGCCACTGGAAGAAGCCTTGCAGGCGGTGGCCAGGCAAAGCGCCAAACGCCGCGTCACCGGCCTGTTGTCGGCGGTCCGGAGCCGGGTCATGGAAGGGCACGCACTGGCCACGGCTTTGGGGCAATTTCCCAAGGCATTTCCCGAGCTGTACCGCGCCACCGTGGCGGCGGGCGAGCGCTCCGGGCACCTGGGCCACGTGCTGGAGCAACTGGCCGCCTACACCCAGGCTCGCCAGGCCTCGCGGCAGAAAATCCAGATGGCGCTGGTGTATCCGATGATCCTGATGTCGGCCAGCGTTCTGATCGTCGGTTTCCTGCTCGGATTTGTGGTGCCCGACGTGGTGAAGATTTTCGTCGATAGCGGCCAGGCGCTGCCCTGGCTGACGCTGGCGCTGATCAGCGTCAGCGACACATTGCGCAGTCACGGCGTGCTGCTGATGGGGGGGCTGGCGCTGCTGATCGGCGTTTGGCGCTGGAGCTTGCGCCAGCCCCAATGGCGCCTGCGCTGGCATCGCCTGCTGCTGAAAATGCCGGTTTTCGGCGAAGTGTTGCGAGCGATGGAGGCGGCGCGCTTCGCCAGCACCCTGGCGATTCTCGGCAAGAGCGCGGTGCCCTTGGTCGACGCTCTGGAAATCGCCGCCGCCGTGATCGGCAACCTGACCATTCGCGCACGCATGGTCGATGTCGCCCGCTCGGTCCGCGAGGGCGGCACCCTGACCCGCGGCCTGGAGCGCAGCGGCGATATCCCTCCGATGATGCTGCACATGATCGCCAGCGGCGAGCGGGCCGGCGAGCTCGACCGCATGCTGGCCCGCGCCGCCGAACAGCAGGAAAGCAGCCTGGCGGCGCGCATCGCCCTGGTCGTCAGCCTGTTCGAGCCGGCCATGCTGGTGCTGATGGGCGGCGTCGTGCTGCTGATCGTCCTGGCCATCCTGCTGCCCATTCTCAGCCTCAACCAATTGGTGAATTGACCCATGAAAGTCTCCCTTCACAGCGCGTCCCAGCGCGGTTTTACCCTGATCGAAATCATGGTGGTGGTCGTCATCATCGGCATCCTCGGGGCCATAGTGGTGCCGCAGTTCATGAGCCGTCCGGATCAGGCCAAAGTCACCGCCGCGAAGACCGATATCCAGGCCATCGCCACCGCCCTGGAAATGTATCGCCTGGACAACTTCCAGTACCCCTCGACCCAGCAGGGGCTCGACGCCTTGCACAAACGCCCGTCGGGGCTGCCGGCGGCGCGCAACTGGAACCCGCAGGGCTATCTGAAAAACCTGCCCGTTGACCCCTGGAGCACGCCTTATCAGTACCTCAATCCCGGCGTGAAATCGGGCAACGGCGGCTTCGACCTGTATTCCCTCGGTTCCGATGGTGTGGTGGGCGGTGAGGGGCACGCGGCCGACATCGGCAACTGGGGCGATTGATTCATGCCGCGTCGCTGTCGAGGGTTCACTTTGCTGGAAATGATGATCGTGATCGTGCTGATCGGCGTGCTGGTGGGCATGGTCAATCTGGCCACCGGCGGCAACCCGGCGCGTCAGGCCAGGCAGGAGGCGGACGCCTTGGCCGGTGTGATTCGCCAATTTCGCGAACGGGCGGTGTTGGAGAGTCAGGAGTACGGCGTGCGTTTGAGCAACGAGGGTTATCGGACGCTGCGTCTCGGCGTCAGTGGCTGGGAGCCGGTCACGGCGCTGTATCGCTGGCCGGCCGATCTGCGCCTGCGCCTGAAGCACGACGGCTATTTCGTGAACATCGCAAGCGACGAAGGCCCGCCGCAATTGCTGTTGCTCAGCAGCGATGAAATCAGCGCCTTCAGCCTGACCTTCGAAAGCGCTGGTCGCAGACTGTTGAGCCTGTCCAGCGACGGCATCGGCGAGGTGGTGATCGATGGCTAGGCGGCGCATGGGCGGCTTTACGCTGCTGGAAATCATGGTGGCGCTGACGGTGTTCGCGACGCTGGCGACGGCGGTGTTGTCGGCCAGCCAATATGTGCTCCGACAGGCCTCGACTGTGGAAGAGCGGTTGATTGCGGCCTGGGTGGCGGACAACCAATTGAATGAGCTGCGTCTGCAAAACGGGCTGGATTTCGGGCAGTCGCAGCGGGTGGTGCACATGGACCGCCGGGACTGGATCGTTCGCCAGCAGGTGGGCTCGTCGAGCGATCCGCGCCTGATCGCGATCGAGCTTCAGGTCAGCCTCGCCGGGCGCGATCAGACCCTGCACCGCGCCACTGGCTGGATTCCTCTTCGTGAGCAATGAGCAGCGCGGTTTCACCTTGCTCGAACTGGTGATCGCCCTGGCGATCTTCGCCTTGTTGGGCCTGGCCAGCTGGACGCTGTTCGACGGAGTCGTGCGCGTGCAGCAAGGCACCCAGAGCCATGATCGCGAACTGCGCAGCCTGCAACGGGCGGTCGCCCTCATCGAACGCGATCTGCTGCACATCACCGAACAGCCCATCATGCTGGAACAATCCCGCGCGCAATGGCAGCGGGGCAATTGGCGCAATCCGCTGGATCAACCGCGCAGCGAGCGCCAGTCCCTTTCCTACACACTCGACAACGGCGTGCTGTGGCGCGAGAGCCGCAGCGAAGGTGCGCTGGTCGTGCAGCGGCAGAAGCTGCTCGACGATGTTCGGCACCTGAGTTGGCGGCTGTTAGAGCGGCAGGGCTCGAAGGTTCCCGGAGCGCTGGAAGTGCAGCTGTCGGCAGGGCGCTTCGAAGGGGTTCGTCGGGTGCTGTTGTTGCCGGGAGCATTGCCATGAGGACGCGGCAACGAGGTGTGGCGCTGATCAGCGTGTTACTGGTCATGAGCCTGGCGCTGTTGATCATCGGCGGAGTGCTGCGCAGTCATCGGTTGATGCTGCAAAGCAGTGGGCAACAGGTGCAGCAGATGCACTTGCGCCAGCTTGCGGTTGCGGGGGAAAGCCGGGCGTTGGCGACGCTGCAGGAAGACGCTGGGCTCAATGCGGTGTTTGATCTGGACGACGCACAGATTCAGGTCGAGATCGAGGATCTGGCCGGGCGTTTCAATCTCAATGCTGTGTTGATTCAGGGGCAGATCGATCAGGTCACGCTCAATCGCTGGGCGCGTCTGCTGGTGCTGCTTGAACTGCCTGAAATGCGGCTGGAGCAAGTGGGCGCGTTGCGAGATTTGAGTCAGTTGCGACTGCTGCCGGGTATCGACGGCCAGTTATTGCGTCGGCTGGAACCCTGGGTTGCCGTGTTGCCCACGGACGCAGCACTCAACATCAGCACTGCGCCCGCGCTGCTGCTGCGCAGCCTGGACGACATTGATGCGGTGACGGCTGACGCACTCGTCCAACAGCGAACCACAAGCCTGTGGCCAAGCGTTCAGGCCTTCACAAACGATCCGTTACTCGCCGGTGCTGACGTCAGCAGCCATGGGCTGGGCATCGACAGCCGCTGGTTCCGCATCAACGTTCAGGTGGCTCAGGGGCAGAGCCGATTGCGCCTGTCCACCGATGTCGAACGCGATCCCAAGACACGCCAGTTCAACGTCCTGCAACGACGGTTGCTGCCGTCGAATCCCCACGAGATCTCTCCATGAAAACCTGGCTTTACCTGACCGCCGAAGGCCTCGCTGCGCCGTCGCTCGATTGGCCGTGCTGTCTTTGGTCCCCGGCCGGTCAACGGCAAACCATGCCCTTGAGCGAGGCGGCGCGTGCTTTGAAGGGACAGCATGTGGATCTGCTGTTGCCGATGGAGACGTGCAGTTGGGTGCGTAGCGAACCCTGGCCTTCGGGGCGACGACCGGATGCCAAGGCTCTCGGATTTGCTGTTGAAGAACAGTTGAGCGAAGCGCTGGAAACGGTGCACTTGAGTGTCGGTCGTCGTGATCCGCAAGGGCGTTACCCGCTGATGGTGATTGGGCGGGAGCGTTTTGCCGCGGTGCTGGCGCTGATGGTCGAGGCCGGGATTGAGGTGCGCTCGGTCTTCGTCGATGCGGATCTGTTGCCGGTGGATCAGGCCGTCGGTGTGCGGTGGTTTGGCCGTTGGGTTTTGGGTGGCGGGCTCGGGGCTCGGCTGGCGGTGGGGGAGGATGCGTTGCCGTCGCTCAAGCCATGCCTGCCCGCGGATATGCAGTGGCAGCAGGAGGAAATCGATGATTGGTTAAGGGGCGATCACAGCCACGCCATCAACCTGCTGCACGGTGAGTTCGCCGTGCGTCGCGCTTATTTTCCCTGGCGTTCAGGCGCGGTGGCAGCGCTGATTTTGGTACTGCTGACATGGGGCGCCAGTGAAACGCGCATCCGTTTTCTCGAACATGAAGGCCGTCAGCTGTACGGGCGCAGCGAACAGCAATTCAAGGCGCTGTATCCGGAGCAAACCCGCATCGTCGACCTTGCGGCGCAGTTCAGCGCTTTGCAGGGGCGGGGCGCGCAGGTGCAGGGCAGTCAAATCGCCGGTCTGGTCAAACTGGTCGAGCAGGTGATCGGCGCCAGTCACGTCGAGGTCCAACGCATCGAGTTTCGCGAAGGCGACGGCTGGAAAATCCAGCTCAGCGTCAACAGCTTTGCCGAGCTGGAGCAGTTGCGCGAACGGGGGCGACAACAAGGCTTGCCGGTGCGGCTCGACAGCGCGAGCAAAGAGCGCAATCGGGTATTGGCAACTTTGACCATGGAGCAAGGCGTATGAAGTTCACGGCATTCACTGCGAAGTGGCAGCGCATGACGCTTCGCGAACGACGGATGGTGTCGACTCTCGGCCTCTTCGTCCTCAGCGTCGCAGCCTTCTTCCTGATCTGGCAGCCGACCCAACAACGGCTGGCAACCGCCGAGCGCCAATACCGCCAGCAACTCGCCCTGGCGGCGCAACTGCAACAGGCGCAGCCCCGTGCACCGCAATCCACCGATCAGCCGTTATCGCTACGCATCAGCGAAAGCCTCGCCACCACAAGCCTGGAATTGCACCAGATGGACACCGACAACGACCTCCTGCGCCTGACCCTCAGCGGCGAGGCCAAGGACCTGCTGTCATGGCTCGACCAGCTGGAACGCGAACGCGTCACCCTGCAATCCCTGACCCTGGAAAAACGCGATACCGCCCTGCACGCCCAAGCCGTACTCAGACAATGAAGCCAAACACATTTCCCTGTGGGAGCGGGCTTGCCCGCGATGAGGCCGGAACATTCAACATCAATGTTGGCTGACCCGACGCCATCGCGGGCAAGCCCGCTCCCACAGGATCTGTGAACAGGAACTATGGCAACGGCTGCAACTTCGCCAACTTCAACGCCACCCCAAGCGCCACCAGCAACAACGCGCCAATGAACAACCCAATCCCGTTCCAGCCACCGATATGCCAGAACACCCCACCCGCCGTTCCCGCCACACTCGACCCCGCGTAGTAGCTGAACAGATACAAGGACGAAGCCTGCCCCTTGGCCTTGGTCGCACGGCGGCCAATCCAGCTGCTGGCCACCGAGTGCGCGCCGAAGAAACCGAAGGTGAACACCAGCATCCCGAAAATCACCAGCGGCAGCGGCGTGAACATCGTCAGTGCCAGGCCCGCGATCATCAGCGCGATGGAGCTCCAGAGCATCTTGCGCCGCCCGTGCTTGTCAGCCAGCGCGCCGACTTTCGCCGAACTGTAGATACCCGACAGGTACACCAGCGACAGCAAGCCGACGAAGGCCTGACTCATGTGGTACGGCTCGGCCAGCAGGCGGTAGCCGACATAGTTGAACAGGGTCACGAACGCGCCCATCAGTACGAAGGCTTCGAGGAACAACAGTGGCAGGCCGGCGTCGCGAAAGTGCATGGTGAAGCCGTCGAGCAGGCTGCGCGGGTTCAGCGAGCGGGCGCGGAAGTTGCGCGACTCGGGGAGAATCTTCCAGAACACCGCCGCCGCGATCATCGCCAGGCCGCCGATCACCAGCATCGCCGAGTGCCAGCTGATGAAGTCGATCAGCACCCCGGTAATCAGGCGCCCGCTCATCCCGCCAATGGCGTTGCCGGCGATGTACAGACCCATGGCCAGGCCGAGGTGCTGCGGGTGGATTTCTTCACTGAGGTAGGTCATGGCGACCGCCGCCAGCCCGCTCAGGGACAGGCCGATCAGCGCGCGCATGATCAGCACGCCGTGCCAGCTCGGCATCATCGCGCTGGCCATGGTGCACAGCGCGGCGGCGAACAGCGCCGCGACCATCACCGGCTTGCGCCCAAGGCGATCGGACAGGGGGCCGGTGATCAGCAGGCCGATGGCGAGCATGCCCGTGGCCACCGACAGGATCAGACTGCTCTGCGCCGCGTTGATCGAGTACTCGTTGGACAGCAGCGGCATCATCGGCTGCACGCAGTAGAGCAGGGCGAAGGTGGCAAAGCCCCCGGAGAACAGCGCCAGCACCGTGCGCATGAACGCAGGCGTGCCTTTTTCGATGTAGATCTGCGCCAGCTCGGCGGCTACATCGCCCTGGGCGGTGGGTTGAACTTCATGGGCGAGTGGAGCGACAGCAGTTTTCACGGTGGACCTCGGTAGTACACAGCCGGTCAGGCAATGAAAAAAGCATATAGCTGGCTAATGATTCAATCCAATATATTGTTCGACCTGTTTGATAGCTTTAACGACCTAATGGGGTTTCCATGGAATTGCGTCATCTGCGCTACTTCATCGCCGTCGCCGAGGAACTGCACTTCGGCCGCGCCGCACAGGCCCTGGGCATCTCCCAGCCGCCGCTGAGCCAGCAGATTCAGGCGCTGGAACAGGAGCTCGGCGCGCGGTTGTTCGAACGGACCAATCGTCGGGTCGAGCTGAGCGAAGCCGGTCGGCTGTTCCTGGAAGAGGCGCGACTGGTGCTGGCGCAGGTCGACAAGGCGGCGGATGTGGCGCGGCGGGCGCAATTGGGTGAGTTGGGCGAGCTGAAAATCGGCTTCACCTCGTCGGCGCCGTTCAACACCACCATTCCCCAGGCGATCTTCGAGTTCCGCCAGCGCTTCCCGGCGGTGCACCTCAACCTGAGGGAAATGAGCAGTACACAGGTGGCGGATGCGCTGGTGGACGAGTCGATCGAAGTCGGCATCATGCGCCCGCTAGGCCTGCCGGATTCGCTCAGCGTGGTCGAGCTGATGCGCGAGCCGCTGGTCGCGGTGCTCAGTTCCAAGGACCCGTTGGTGGAGGGCAGTGAAGAGGGGCTCTACCTGTCCGCCCTGGCCCTCGAACCCTTCGTGTTTTTCCCGCGCAGCTACGGCAGCGGCCTCTATGCACAGTTGCTGAGCCTGGCACGGGATGCCGGCTTCAGCCCGCACTTCGCCCAGGAGGCCGGGGAAGCCATGACCATCATCGGGTTGGTGGCGGCGGGGTTGGGTGTTTCGGTGATGCCGGCATCGTACCGGCGGATGCGCATCGACGGCGTGGTCTACCGACCCCTGTTGGACCCGGCGGCGGAATCGGCGGTGTGGCTGGTGCAACGCAAGGACCAGAAATCGGCCATGGCGCGGGCGTTTGTGGAGTTGTTGACCAGTAAGGTTGAGTCGCTGAAATCGTGACGGCTGCGCCGTCATTCGCGGGCAAGCCCGCTCCCACAAGGATCGTGGGTGGCTCACAAATCTCCACTTCACCCGCAAACCTGTGGGAGCGGGCTTGCCCGCGAAGAGGCCGGTACATCCAACATCGATGTCGTCTGACACACCGTCTTCGCGAGCAAGCTCGGCTCCTACAGGTATTCGGGTTGGATGCGGAAATCTGCGGGCAACTCGATCACTGTAGGAGCCGAGCTTGCTCGCGATGGAGGCACAGGCAGCGCGGGGATTCAGGTGGCCCGCGTTATCGTTGACGACCATCGCGAGCAGGCTCGCTCCCACAGTTCAGGACCAGCGCTTGAAGATCAGCGACGTATTCACCCCACCAAACGCGAAGTTGTTGTTCATGACGAACTGGTGGCTCATCTGCCGGAATTCGCCGCGCAGGTAGTCGAGCTTGCCGCAGTTGGGGTCGATTTCGTCGAGGTTGAGGGTGTGGATGTAGAGGTCGCGGTTGAGCATTTCGATGCTGAACCAGGACTCCAGCGCGCCGCACGCGCCGAGGGTGTGGCCGAGGAAGCTTTTCTGCGAGCTGATGGGCATGTGTTCGCCGAACAGGCTGCTGGTGGCCAGGGTTTCGGCGATGTCGCCTTGTTCGGTGGCGGTGCCGTGGCCGTTAACGTAGCCAATGGCCGATGGCTCGACACCCGCGTCTTCCAGCGCCAGCTCCATGGCCCGGCGCATGGTGACCTGCTCGGGACGGGTGGTGTGCTGGCCGTCGGCGTTGCTGCCGAAGCCGACGATCTCCGCATGGATATGCGCGCCGCGCGCCAGAGCATGCTCCAGCTCTTCCAGCACCAGCATGCCCGCACCTTCACCGATCACCAGACCATCACGACCGGTGTCGTACGGACGCGGAGACAAGTGCGGCGTGTCGTTCTTCAGGCTGGTGGCATAGAGCGCGTCGAACACCATCGCTTCGGTCGGGCACAGCTCTTCGGCGCCACCGGCGAGCATCAGCGGCAGGCGGCCGAACTTGATCGCCTCGTACGCATAGCCGATGCCCTGGCTACCGCTGGTGCAGGCGCTGGACGTCGGAATCAAACGCCCGGTCAGACCGAAGAAGATGCTGATATTCGCCGCCGTCGTGTGCGGCATCATGCGCACGTAGGAGTTGGCGTTCAGACCTTCCGCCACCGAGTTGAGCAGCATGTTGCCGAATGCCTTGATCTCGTCGGTGCTGCCGGTGGAGGAACCGCAGGCCACACCCATGCGCCCATCCTTGATCAATTCGTTACCCAGCAGCCCGGCGTCCGCCAGGGCCTGCTCCGAAGCACCAACCGCAAGCCGCGAAACCCGGCCCATGCTGCGCAGTTGCTTGCGGGTCCAGTGGCCCGGCACCTTGAAGTCATCGATAGGCCCGGCCAGGCGGGTGTTGAGTTCGGTAAAACGATCCCACTCGTCCATCCGGCGGATACCGCTCTGGTTGGCCGCGAAGTGGCGGGCGATGGTGTCCCAGTCGCTGCCCAGTGAGGTGATGCCGGCCATGCCGGTGACGACGACGCGCTTCATCAGCACAGGCCTCCGTTGACCGCCAGCACCTGGCGGGTGATGTACGACGCTTCCGCCGACATCAGGAAATTCACCGCGCCGGCCACCTCTTCCGGGGTGCCCATGCGTTGTGCGGGGATCATTTTCATCAGTTCTTCCACCGGCACGTTTTCATCGAGCATCGCCGTGTCGATCAGGCCGGGGGCGACACAGTTGACGGTGATCTTGCGCTTGGCCAGCTCCGTGGCCAGCGCCTTGGCCGCGCCGATCAGGCCGGCCTTGGAGGCGCTGTAGTTGACCTGCCCACGGTTGCCGATCAGCCCCGACACCGAGGTGATGCAGACAATCCGCCCGGCGGCGCGACGACGGATCATCGGCATCATCACCGGGTGCAGCACGTTGTAGAAACCGTCGAGGTTGGTGCGCATCACCACATCCCAATCATCCTCGCTCAGCGCCGGAAAAGCACCGTCACGCGTCAGGCCGGCGTTGAGCACCACGCCGTAATAGGCGCCGTGGGCTTCCACATCGGCTTCCAGAACGGCCTTGCAGCCAGTGCGGTCGGACACGTCGAATTGCAGGATGCGCGCCCTGCGGCCCAAAGCTTCGACTTCGCCTTGCACCGCTTGCGCTTCGGCAAGGCCGCTGCGGCAATGCAGCACGATGTCATGCCCGGCCTGGGCCAGGCGCAGGGCGATGGCGCGGCCGATGCCGCGGCTGGAACCGGTGACCAGTACGGATTTAGTCATGACTGGACTCCAGCAGGTTCATGAAGATATTGAGTGGCCTGAGGCGGGCGATACACGTTCAGGCGGGCGCTGGCGTGAATGCCGACCCCATTGATATGACATTCGAAAACACCCATGCCGTTGTCGTCTTCCAGCGAGCGCAGGCCGTGGATGGTCAGCTCGGTGCCGGCGGGAAAACTCTCGACGTTGCATTCGAATTTGCGGCTGCCGAGCAGGAAGCCCAGCTCCACCTCATCACCGCGCTGGCGCGCATGACACCCGGCGAACGCGGCGACGCTCTGGGCCATCAGTTCGATGCCGACCCAGGCCGGCAGGCTGCCGTCGGGGCGATTGAACAGCCCGTTGGGTTTGACCGTGAGGCGGGTGTGAATCTGCTCGGCATCGAACGCGAGGATCTGATCGATGAGGATCATGTCGCCAGCGTGGGGCAGCAATTCGGCGAGCGGCCAGTCAATCATGGGGCGTCTCCGATAATCAGGCTGACGTTGTTACCACCGAAGGCGAAGGAATTGCTCATCAGGTAGCGGGGACCAGTGGACGCCAGGCGAGTGCTCGGGGTCACCCAATTGAGGGCCGGCAGCTCGGGGTCGGGCTGGTTGTCCCAGACGTGTGGGGGCAGCGCCTGGTTGTCCGCTTTCAGGCTCAGCCAGCAGAACGCCGCTTCCAGCGCGCCCGCAGCGCCCAGGGTGTGGCCGGTCATGGGTTTGGTCGAGGAGCAGAGCACGCCCGCCGGGAACAGCGTATTGACCGCCGTGCTTTCCATGGCGTCGTTGTGCTGGGTGGCCGTGCCGTGCAGGTTCAGGTAGTTGATCTGTTGCGGTTGCAGGCCGGCGCGGCTCAGCGCCTTGCCCATGGCTTGCAGGGCGCCGCGGCCTGTCGGCTCGGGAGCGGAAATGTGGTGGGCATCGGAGCTGGCGCCGCTGCCGAGCAGGGCAATCGGGCGATCACCGGCGGGCTGCCTGCTCATCACAAACAGCACCGCCGCTTCGCCGATGTTGATGCCGTGGCGATTCACCGAGAACGGGTTGCAGCGCTGATTGGACACCGCTTCCAGCGACGAGAAACCGTTGAGCGTCAGTTTGCACAGGCTATCGACACCGCCACACAGCACCACGTCGCAGACGCCCAGGTCCAGCAGGCGCTGGGCGCTCATCAACGCCCGGGCGCTGGAGGTGCAGGCGGTGGAAATCACGTAGGCCGGGCCACTGAGTTGCAGCCACTCGGCGAGGAAATTCGCCGGTGCGCTGAGTTCCTGTTGCTGGTAGTCGTATTCGGCGGGGAACTGACCGGCATCCAGATAGTGGGCCAGGCCCTGGCTGGCTTCTTCGATGCCCGACGTGCTGGTGCCCAGCACGACGCCTATGCGGTCGCGGCCATAGGTCTGGATGGCGTGCTCGATGTCCTCGCGGATCTGCAGGGCGGCGTCGAGCAACAGGCGATTGTTGCGGGTGTCCTGCCGCGACAGCTCGGCCGGCAGGGCCGCCAGTTCGCCCTGGACCGAACCCACCGGCAACGAACGATCCGGCACCCAGCCGGCTTCGCTGCGCATGCCACTGCAATCGCCGGCAAACAGATTTCGCGCGACTTCGTCCTTGCCACGGCCCAGGGAGCAGATGACCCCGAGAGCGTTCAGACAGGCGCTCATGGGGTCTCCCCGCTCAGCGGCGTGACGTGGTATTTGGGGCCTTTGGGCAGATTCAATTCAAAGTTCATCGGCTGTGCGTATCGGACATCCCAGCGTTCCGGCAAGGTGCGTTGTGCGCCATGTTGCCAGGCGTCCGGGTAGTTGACGGTCAGTTCGTCCCTGGTGGTCAGCGCAAACAGCAGCGCGGCGAACAGCTCCCGGGCTTCGGGATTCGGCGGCAGCAAGCCGTCGGCCTGCCATTTGCCGTGCACCAATTTTTGCCGGGCCTGGGGAATGCCCAATAGGTCCATCATCGACCAGCGGATGGCCGGGCCTTCCTGCTGGATCACCAGCACCCAGTCCTGGCGCTGTTCGTCTTGCAGGCGTTCGATGTGCAGTTGCAGGGGCAGGGGGAATGTCGGTGTCTGCTCGGGCAGCGGTGGGCTGCTGGAGCAGGCGCTCAACAGCAGGACTGCACAAAACCAGAGTACACCTCGTACCCATGTGGGAGCGGGCTTGCTCGCGAATGCGGCAGCACATTCAACATCGATGTCGACTGACCGACCGCTTTCGCGAGCAAGCCCGCTCCCACAGGTCCGGTGTTCCACATGGCTGACGGTGAACATCAAACACCACCCTCCAACGGCTTGCGCGCCACCACATTCACCAACGTCTCTTCCCGCTGCCCGAACGGCTTGGGCTTGTACCCCAACACCTCCAACAACCCGAAATCCGTGGAACGGCTCCACCACAGGTAGGGATAGGACACATTCCGCGCCCCGAACTCGAAACCCTGCCCGCGAATCATCTCCAGGTACTGCGCCGCGCTTTTCTGCACCTGCATCGGGTGTCTGAACAGCCAGCGGATGACCCAGGTATCGATGTAAGCCTCGGTGGATTCGGCGAACAGCAGGTAGCCGCCGGGCTTGAGCACGCGATAGAACTCGGCCAGGGCCTTTTCCTGTTCCACCAGATGATGGAAGGTCTGGTGGCAGAACAACAGGTCGACGCTGGCGTCGGCCATCTTCAGGTTCGCGCAGTCGCTGTCGATCAACTCCACCGCCATACCCAGATTGACCGCTTCTTCGCGGCTGCGTTGCAGGCTCTGCGGGTCGGCGTCGACACCGATCAGACGACCGGGCATGAAGGCCTGGCGCAGGTACTTGAAGGACTTGCCCTGGCCGCAACCGGCATCCAGCAGCACCGGCTGGTTCGGCAGGGCTTCGCTGAACAGGCCGCGCAAATCCTCGATCGCCACCCGCAGCACATAGTGCTGCCAGGTGCGGCTGCGCAGAAACCACAAACCGAAGCGGGTTTCTTCGACGTAGTTGTCGCTTGCGTAGGTCATGTCGCCGTCCTTGCACAGAATTCTGAAATCACCTTCAACCGGCGCCGGGCTTCGCTGACGAACGGGTTGCGTTCGTCCCAGGCGTAACCGGCGAGGATCGAACTGATCATGCCGCGGATTTCCCGTGAGCTGCCTTCATGGAAGATCACGTCCTGGAACGTCCCGTCGTACCAGCCTTCGACGTAGCAGCGGAAGGTGTCGACACCCCGTTTGAGCGGGACGGCGAATTCCCCCTGCCAATCGACCGTTTCCCCCTGCAACTGACGGTGCACCAAGCCCGCCGCCATGCTCGCCGAACGCATGGCGATGGTGACGCCGGAGGAGAATACCGGGTCGAGGAACTCCGCGGCATTGCCCAGCAGCGCAAACCCCGGCCCGTGCAGGGTTTTGACATTGGCCGAGTATCCACCGATGGTGCGCGCCGGGGTATCCCACACGGCATTTTTCAGCACACTGGCCAGGCTTGGGGTGTCGGCGATGAAGCTGCGCAAACAGGCATCCAGATCGTCGCTGCGGCCTTCGAAGTGCTCTGCGGCGGCCACCACGCCCACCGAACAGCGGCCGTTGCTGAACGGAATGGTCCAGAACCAGATGTCGCGTCGGGTCGGGTGGGTGGTGACGAGGATCTTGCTGCGATCGAAATCCGGCTGCTCGATACGGTCTTCGACGTGGGTGAACACCGCCTGACGCACCGGGAAATTCGACGGTGCTTCGAGGTCGAGCAAGCGTGGCAGGACGCGACCGTAGCCGCTGGCGTCGAGCATGAAATCCGCCTCGATGCGGTATTCGCTCCCGTCTTCACGGCGCACGCCGAGTTGCGGTCTGGCCGACTCGATATCGACACTGACGATGGCTTCGCCAAAGCGGATCTCAACGCCTTGCAATACTGCTTGATCGGCCAGCAATTGGTCGAAATCGGCGCGTTGAACCTGAAAGGTGGTGGTCTTGCCGGGGGTGAAGGCTTCGGCGAAATCGAAGGCGCTGTAGTGCTCGCCCCAAGCGAAGGCGGCGCCGGTTTTCACCTGAAAACCCGCAGCGTTGACGGCCTCGAGCATGCCGGCTTCCTCGACGAAGTCCAGGCAATGGGCCAAAAGGCTTTCGCCGATGGAAAACCGTGGAAAATGCTGGCGCTCGATCACCAGGACATCGTGGCCCTTGCGCTTGAGAATCGCGGCGGCGATGGCGCCCGAGGGCCCCGCACCGATGACCACGATCCGGCGACGTTCCATTTCAGCGATTGGCATGGGGGCTCCTTGCCGGGGCGGCAGCGTTCAAGGGTATTCGATGCATGCCGGCCAGCGCTGGCAGCAGGGTCGCGATCAGTCCCATCACCATCAGCGCGAAGTACAGCGCCGGGCTGATGAGCTGTTGTTGCAGCAGCAGGTTGAGAAACACGATTTCGCTCAAGCCGCGGATGTTCAGCAGCACGCTTTCCCGCCAGCGGCTGGCACCGGGGAACGAAGCGCCGGCCCAGCCGAGACCGAGCCAGTTGCCGAGCATCTTGCTGGCGATCGGCAACAGCAGCAGCGCCGCCAGTTGCACCCAGCCCAGGCTGCTCATGGCGCTGTGCACGTTGATCTGCACAATGCCGAAGGTGAGGATCAGCGGAATCGCCACGTAGGTTTGCAGGCGGCTCATCCAGATCGCCGGCAGTGGGTGTGTGAGCGGTGCCTTGAGCGCGGCCATGATCAGCACGTAACCGATGCCGAAAATCAGCGCGTTGAGCTTGTAGTGCTCAGCCACCACCAGCAATCCGAAAAAGCCCAGGCTGTACAGCCACAGCTGGCGCAGGCCCAGCAGGCGCAATACCAGCGGCAGGCAGGCGCCGGCCAGCGGCAACAGCAGGCTGCTCAGGAGCAGGGTGCCCTGGGCGATGGCGAACAGGGTCCAGCAGGTGAGGTCGATGAGGATCGCGGTTTGCACCAGCCGGCGGGTGGCGGCGGTGGGGTAATCGATATGTCGCAGGTACAGGTACAGCACCGGTATCGCGGTAATGGCGAACAACAGGCCGACCGCCAGGGAACTGATCCAGGGTTGTGGCGGCAGTAGCCAGATTGCCGTGGCCAGGCCGCAGGCAAAGGGAATGCAGAAACTCGGCAGGGCGATCTTCAGGCTCTGGCGGTCCAGTTGCAGGTCGATCACGTCGCTGAGGATGTAACCCAGCAACAGCGCGAAACTCAAGCTGTAGAGGTTTTTCAGCCAGATCGGCGCCACCAGCGCCGCGCCGCTGAGCTGCCAGTGCGGCTCGACCCAGAAGTACATCAGCAGCGGCAGGCCGACGGTCGCGAGCAGCAACTGGCTGACGATGGGGATCAGGCCGAAGTGGCGCCCGACGCGGGTGGCGACAGCGAACAAGGCCAGGGCCATGGCCCAGAACAGCGCGATCATCATGCCGTCGGCTCCGCGACCGTGGCCGCATGTGGCTGGCGTCCGGCCCAGGGCGCCAGCATGAAGCTGAACATCAGGCCCAGGCTGACCGACAGGCCGAAATTGCTTACCGCCGGCGTACTCGACACCGCCAGCAGGCCGAATGACAGCCAGGTGGTCAGTGCCGCGAGCAAGGTACCCAAGAGGCTGACGGCCGCGCCGCCCACCTGCTCGCGCATGAGGATCGCGTAGTCGACGCTGATCGCCGTCACCAGCAGCAGGCCGAACAGGCTGAACAGGGTCAGCGGCTGCCCCAGCCAGCCGAGACTGGCCAGGCTGCACAGCGCCGCCAGCAGCGGCAGGGAGACGATGCGCAGCGCGCCGCCGAAGCCGAACGGCAGGATCAGCACCAGCACGATCAGCACGCAGGAGGCGAGTTTGAGTTCGGCGGCGCTGATTTGAGTCGCGGCGAACACCGCATTCAATTCACCGAGCCGGTCCACCAGTTTTACGCCGGGCAAGTCTTCGCCCTGAACCCGCAGCAGGGATGGATTGCTCAGGCCCTGCAAACTGACCATCGCCGCCACGCCATTCTCGGTCGGCCCCAGCCACAGCGGGCGATAGGGTTCGGCCAATGGCCCGGCCAGTGCAGTGTCGATGTCCTGAGTCGGCAGCGCCTGTAATCGGGTCAGTTCGGCGCGCAGCGCATCGACCGGCACACCGACTCCGACCAATGGCTGCCAGAACGGCGGCAGCTTGCCCAGCGCCTCGCGCACCCGCTGCTGTTCGCTTGGCTGGCTGACCAGATGATTGAGCGACAGGTAACCCTCGAGCTTGTCCAGATTGACCAGCTGATCCAGGCGCTCGTCCAGAGCGTCCAGGCGCTGGAGCAATTGCTGTTCGTCGGCCGCCTGTACCAGGAAGAACTGGCTAGTGGGTTGATAGCCGGTGATGCGCGCGATGGTCTTTGCCTCGTCGGTCAGTTGCTGCGGCGCGCCGACCCACTGGCGGATGTCGTTTTTCGTTTCCAGCTTCAGCAGGCCGCCGGAGCAGAACGCGATCAGCAGGGCCAGCAGGACCGGGGTGCTCAGGTGCTTGAGCAGGGCTTCTCGACGGCCCAGCAAAAAGCCGGACACCCGCAGCGGCCATTGCGCCGGACGTAGCTCGACACCTTTGAGCAGCGCAGGCAACAGACACACCGCGGCCAGGTAGGCACCCAGCAGGCCGGCGGCGGAGAACACTGCGATCTGGGTCAGCGCCGGGAACGGGGTCCAGGCCAGTGCCAGGTAACCGATGGCGCTGGTGATCAGGCTCAGGGTCAGGCCCGGCAGGGTCAGGCGCACCGCCGGCCAGCTGCGCCAGGGTTTCAGGCTCCAGCTCTTGGACAGGTAATGCAGCGGGTAGTCGACGGCGACACCGATCAGGCTCGAGCCCAGCACCAGGGTCATCACATGCATGTGGCCGAACAGCGCCACGCAAGCCACCGCACCAAACAACATTCCCACCAACACCGGCACGAAAGCCAGCAGCACCCGCCAGCGACGAAAGGCCAGCAACAGCAGCAACAGAATGCCGACCGTGGCGCCGCCGCCGACCCAGGTCATCTCGCGGGTGGCTTGCTGCTGGCCGTTGGCGGCGTACAGCAGTCCGCTGGCCGCGAGTAACTGGACGTCGGATTGGGCAGCTTCTGCACGGCTCTGTTCAAGCAGGTTCGCCACTTGCAGCGGCAGGTTCATGTCGAAGGCGTTGCCGGTGGTGCGGGCGCGCACAAGCACCCAACTCTTGCCGTCGGCATCGGCGATCAGCGCGCCGCTGCCGATGTCCAGTTGCACCGCGCCGTGTTGCGGCTGGCTGTTCTGGATGCGCCCGGTCAGGCCCAGCCAGTCGTCCTGGCTGGGCACCAGGCTGAAGCCGGTGAAGGGGTCGAACAGCGCCTGCACCCGCTGCTGGATGAAGGCGTCGGGGTGTTCGATCAGTTGCTGGCGATCCTCCGTAGAGAGCATCGCCAGACGGCCTTGCAGCAGTTGTGTGCGCAGCGCCGGCAGGTCGGCCTGCAGGTTCCACTGGACCTTCTCGAACAGGCCGCTGGCCTGCCACTGTTCGCTGAGTTTCTGCGCCATCGCGACGGCCTGCTGGCGGTCGGTGTGGCCGACCAGCACCAGCATTTCGCGGTTCAGCGGTTCCTGCATGCGCTGTTCGGCGCGTTGTTCCAGAGCGTCCGGCGCGGTACCGGGCACCAGTTCCATCAGGTTGGCCGACAGCGGTGCGCCGTTGCGCCATTGCCAGCCGGCGAGCGCCAGCACTGCCAGCAGCAGGATCAGGAACAGGCGAGGCAGCAGGCGCTCACTGGGCAAAGTCGTGTTGCTCCGCATCGCTCAAGGGTTGGGCGCTGGTGCTGTCCTGCATGCGCAGCAGAGTGCTGTCGCCCTGGGTTTCCAGCAATTCGATGGTGTTCACCAGTTCTGCGCCGGTGATGTTGATCTGGTTGAACACCTGCTTGAGCAGCATCGAGCGCGGCACCAGGGTCAGTTTCCAGTTCTGCGCGTCACCACTCAGAGACAGCTCGAAATCCCGTTGCAGGCCACTGTTGTCGCCTTGCAGCACGGCGAGGAACAAGCGGTTCTGCTCGGCCCCGGCGCTCTTGCCCGGCAGCATCTGCCAGCCGTTGGCGTCCCGGCGGGCGATGCCCTTGGCGGTGATGCGGTAATCCTGTTGCAGCGGAGTTTTCAGCAGCCACAACAGACCGTGGTTTTTCGCCAGGACAAAGGTGCCCTGGCTGGTCAGAGGCTGGGGCAGGGCACGCAGGTGTTTTTCCTGGATGAAGTGGCCGTGGATTACATCAGGTTTGGCCAGTTGATCGCTGAGCTGTTGCAGGTCGAAGGCCTGGGCGAGTGAAGAAAACCCCAGCGCCAACAGGAGCAAAAATGATCGGGCACTCATGACAGCACCCGCTCAACGGCATCGGTGAAGACTTTCGGGCAAGCCAACTGCATCTCGCGCGTGCCCATGTCGACGGCGACTTGCACGGAGACGGCGCGGGTCATGCGTTCGCCGGTTTCCAGGTCGCTGATCAGGTAGTTGATCTTCAGACGGTTCTCCCACTCCACCAGATTGGCCCGCACATTCAGCTTCTGGCCGAACACTGCGCCACGGATGTAGCGCAGTTGCAGGTCGATCACCGGCCACGCGTAGCCGGACTCGACCATGGCGGTGTAGTTGTGGCCGATTTTATCGAGCAACGCGCAGCGGGCGACTTCCAGGTACTTCACGTAGTGGCCGTGCCAGACCACGTCCATGCTGTCCACGTCGAAGAATGGCACGAGGATTTCCGTATCGGCGTGAAGCACTCCCTTGCTACGCATGCAGCCTCCAGTGTTGTTCGGCGATTCGTTGCAGGCACAGGCGCAGTTCGCCTTCCAGGGCACGGTCTTCGATGACGGGCGCAAAGTCCCGGGACAATTCTTCGTGCATGGCGGCCAGGGCCGGTGGCAGCGGGCGCGCATCTTCGGCCTGTCCACGCAGCCAGACACCCTGATTGGCGGCGAGCAGGGTGGCGGCGGCGACCTGCTCGGTCAGCTCCAGCACACGAATCGCATCGCGGGCGGCGATGGTGCCCATGCTCACCTTGTCCTGGTTGTGGCATTCGGTGGAGCGCGAGAACACGCTGGCCGGCATGGTGTTTTTCAGGGCTTCGGCGGTCCAGGCGCTGGCACCGATCTGCACCGCCTTGAAGCCGTGATTGAGCATCGCCCGCTCGGCGCTGGCGCCGGACAGGTTGCTTGGCAAACCGTGGTTGTAGCGCTCATCCACCAGCAACGCCAGTTGCCGATCCAGCAAGTCGGCGACGTTGGCTACCAGGTTCTTCAGGCTGTCCATGGCGAAGGCGATGTGCCCGCCATAGAAGTGCCCGCCGTGCAGCACGCGCTCGGCTTCGGCGTCGATGATCGGGTTGTCGTTGGCACTGTTGAGTTCGATCTCGATGAACGAGCGCAACCAGCTCAGGCTGTCGGCCAGCACCCCCAGTACGTGGGGCGCGCAACGCAGGGAGTAGCGGTCTTGCAGGCGATGCAGTTCCGGCATCGGGGCGTCGATGGCCAGATCCTTGCGCAACCACGCGGCGACCTGCATTTGACCCGGATGGGGTTTGGCGGCGAACAGGCGCTCGTCGAAATGCTCCGGATTGCCTTGCAGGGCGACTACGTTCAGTGCGGTGATGCGCGTTGCCAGTTGCAGCAGATAATCGGCGCGGGCGTAGGCCAGGCAGGCGAGGCCGGTCATCACTGCCGTGCCGTTCATCAGCGCCAGGGCTTCTTTCGGGCGCAGCACAAGCGGCTGCCAGCCGAGTTCGCGATGCACGTCGGCGGCCTGCCGGCGTTCGCCGCGATACATCACTTCGCGCTCGCCGGACAGGGTCGCGGCGACGTAGGACAGCGGCGTCAGGTCACCGCTGGCGCCCACCGAGCCTTCTTCCGGAATCAGCGGCAGGATGTCGTGTTCAAGGAAGGCCTGCAGACGCTCCAGCAGTTCCACGCGCACCCCGGAAACCCCGTGGCACAGCGACTGCAATCGCGCCGCCAGCACCGCGCGGGTGGCCTGGGCGTCGAGCAGTTTGCCCAGCCCGCAGCCATGGAAGGTGAACAGGTGCCGCGGCAGCGCCTCGACGTGATGCAGCGGCACCGCCACCACGCAGGAATCGCCGTAGCCGGTGGTCACGCCGTAGATCACGCCTTCCTTGTCCAGCAGCGAATCGAGGAAACGCGCGCCCTTGGCAATGCGCTCGCGGTAGGCGGGATCATCCTGCAGCTGCGCGGGGGCCTGACGGTTGGCCAGGGCCAGCACGTCTTCGATGCGCAAAGGGAGTTCGCCGAAGGTTACCGGCTCAAGCGTGGGCGTCGTCATCGGTCTTCCAGAAAGGGTAAAAGTTGAACCATTGTTGAGGCGCTTGCAGGCAATAGTGACTCAGGCGCTCGGCATAGCGGGAGGCCCACTGATGAATGACCTGCTCGCGGTCGCTGCGCTTCCAGGTGATGGTTTGTGCGAAGGGTTCCAGGGTCAGGCGATAGTCGCCGTCGGGCTTCTTCAGGCACATCATCAGATTGATCGGGCATTTCAGCAGGCCGGCCAGCAACCAGGGCCCCTGGGGGAATCTGGCGGGGTGGCCGAGGAAGTCGACGGTCACGCTGCGCCCGCCGTGCAGCGGCACGCGATCACCGGCAATCGCCAGCCACTCGCCGCGCTCCAGGCGTTCGTGCAATTGCAGCATGATCACCGGGTCCAATTCGCTGACCTGAATCAGGCGCAGATTGGTCGCCCCGGCCTCGCCCAGCAGACGGTTGAACTGCTCGGCGTGCTTGGTGTGCACCAGCACGTTCATGGTCACTTTCTCGCCGATCTCCGCCAGCGCGCGGCAGACTTCGAGATTGCCCAGGTGCGCGCCCACCAGCATCTGCCCGCGGCTGCCGCGCAACTGGTCGCGCAACAGCGCCGGGTCGATGATTTCGATCTGCTCGATGCTCAGCTTGCGGTTCCACACATCGAGCTTGTCGAGCATCGAATCGGCGAAGGCCATGAACTGGCTGAATACCCGCCAGCGGGTCGGGCGCAGTTCGTTGCGACCGGACCAGTCGGCGAGGCGTTGCTGGTATTGCCAGGCGCTGTGGCGGGCGCTGCGACCGAACAAAAAGAAGTACAGAACGATGCCATACAGAATCGGGCTCAGCAGGCGGCGGCCGAGCACTTTGGCGCCGAACGCGGTGAGCTTCATCAGCCAGAAGCTGCCGCGTTCCTCGCGGTCGGCCCAGTGCTGCTTGTCGGTGCTCATCCGCGCCACCGCCGCCAGAGGATCACGGGCGAGCGCAGCAGCATGCCGAAGAACAGGCGGGTGTGCATGCTCGAGATCAACACGTTGTCGTGGAACATGCGAAAGTGCGACACGCCGTCCAGCGGGTAATGGACACGGGTTTGCAGCCAGCGCATCGGCTGGTTGCGCCAGGCCAGACGCACGAGGATGTCGGAGTCGAAATCCATGCGCTTGCCGATCCTTGCGGTGTCGATCAGCGCCAGCACCGGTGGCAGCGGATAGACGCGGAACCCGCACATCGAATCGCGGATCTGCAGCGACAGGGTGTTGATCCAGACCATGACGTGGGTGAGATAACGGGCGTACAGGCGGCCCTTGGGAACACTGGCGTCGTACAGCGGATAGCCGCAGATCACCGCGTCAGGATGGGCGCGGGATTGTTCGATGAAGGTTTTCACATCCTGCAGGTCGTGCTGGCCGTCGGCGTCCACCTGCAGGGCGTGGGTGAAACCCAGGCGGCCGGCTTCGCGCAAACCGGTCATCACCGCACCGCCCTTGCCCTGATTGGCGGCGAGGCGGATCAGGTGAACTCCGTCGCGCTGGGCCAGTTGGTCCAGCACTTTGGCGCAGCTCGTGCTGCTCGCGTCGTCCACCAGAATGCATGGCAGCGGGCTGGCGAGCAGCGCGTCGACCACGGTGGTGATCGCGGTTTCGTGGTTGTAGACCGGGATGATGGCGCAGGGGTTATGCATATCGGGGTACGCCGGATTGACCGCGGTGACTGCATCGCGAGCAGGCTCGCTCCC
>NZ_JAIQWX010000039.1 GCF_020164475.1 Pseudomonas sp. REP124
CGGCTCTAGACGGTGTTATGCGCCACGTTCTTTAGAAAGAAAATCATCTGTCAAGGAAAATGTCAATCTAGATAGCGGCAATGGCATGTGGGCGGAGTTTTCTGTCCAGATATCCCAAGGAGGAAGTTTGATCGTTTCCTCACGAGGTAGTCCAACCGCAGATTGAAGCGGGAGGCTTATGTGCACAAACTTTCGTATTTACTGAATTTCAGGCACAAAAAAAGACGTCCAAGGACGTCTTTTTTTGATCATTTGGTGGAGCCGGGGGGATTTGAACCCCCGTCCGCCAGTACTCCGCTGTCGGTACTACATGCGTAGCCGTGTCTATTAAGTTAACCCTCAGCGACCCGACGGGCAGGGTGCTTTGGGCGAGTTGTGTAAGTTTTAGCCGCTTCGTCCACAACGTACTGCACGGCGATTCTGTTCTATATGACAATCATTTCGGGTTTACAGACATCCCCTGATGATTGCTGGACCCGAAGGTACCAGAAGCTCGGGGTCTAAGGCTGCTTACGCAGCGATAGCGAATTCCCGGCCGTAGTTTTCGTCATTGGCAACTATAAGTAGTTGCAACAGTGGATTTACGAGTTCTGTTACCAACTCGGCATGCACCTAAAGTTTCGCGACCGGCGTCGAATCCTAAACGGCCCCGAACTCATTGCTCGTGAATCAAATGAGCAACAAGCCTGCGTAGTCTACGGCAATGTCGCCCGGAAGGCCAACCCGAAGGTTGGCCTGGCACGAATGTCAGTTCCGGGTAGGGTTGCGAATCTGCATCTTGGTGATCATGCCGGAGGTGATTTCCACGCAATCCTTGTCGTTGCCGGCCGCCTGAGAGGCTTTGGATTTGGCCAGCGCGTCCTTGACGTTGTTCAGGGAGCTTTCAGGTATGGACGGTGCGCTGTCCACGAAGTCGCTTATCTGTTGAATGTTCGCCGCACACAGATCTTTGTCGGCCGCAAACGCGGGTGATGCCAGCAGTGCCGCAGTGATAAACAATCCAGCAATTGCAGAGTGCTTCATGGGTATCTCCTTGCGCATGAGGGCTCGGTGCTGCCGGTACTGCGGGGCCGCTGGCCGAGGCGGTTATAAGCCCTTTCGCGGGCTTAGCTAAATGACTATAGCTGTCGGTAGGAATTCGGTTTTTTTTTGCAATATTGCGGGGCCTGTAGGAGCGAGCATGCTCGCGATGTAGGGCGGGACACCGCGGGGTGTCAGGCTGCCAGCGTTATCGTTGGCGACCATCGCGAGCATGCTCGCTCCTACAGGGTTTGCGTTTTCAGGGTGTGCGGGGTTGGGTGACGCGGTCTACGAGGTAGACCAGGCTGTGGTAGTCGATCCCGCCATGCTGGCTGAGGCCGATTTCGCAGGTGCGGCTGGTGGAGATGCCTTCTTCGCAGTACTGCACGGCGTTTTTCAGGGTTCGCAGCGAATGCGCGTTGAGCTCCGGTGTGGTGAAGCCCTTGTCGCCAGCAAACCCGCAGCAGTGAATGCCTTCCGGGATGACCACGTTCTTGCTGCACTTGCGCGCCAGATCGATCAGCGCCTGGCTCTCGCCCAGATGCTGGGTGCTGCAGGTGACGTGCACCGCGATGGGCGTGTCCTGCGGCGTGAAGTCCAGCCGATCCATCAGATGGGTGCGGATGAAACGCACCGGGTCGTAGAGATCGAGACGCACATCGCCCAGGTCCTGAGTCAGGCGCAGGGTGCAGGGGCTGGTGTCGCAATAGATCGGATCGAGCCCGCCGCGGCTGGCATGAAGCAGGGCGCCGATCAGCTCCTGACGCTTGTGCTCGGCCTGCTGGGCGTAGCCCTTGGAGGCGAACGGCTGACCGCAGCACAGGCTGTCCAGATTCTCCGGGAACACGACCTGATAGCCGGCTTTTTCCAGCAGGCTGCGGGTCTTGTCGTGCAGCGACATTTGCTCCTTGTCGCCAGCCGCCGGTCCCATGGCCCGCGACACGCACGCGGCCAGATAAACAACACGCGGACGCTCGTCCGACACCACCGGACTGAAACGAATGGCCCGTTCCGGCTGCGGCATGGCGTTGGTCCATTGCGGGATTTGCCCTTTGGACAGGCGCGTCACTGTTGCAGAAAGTCGGGTGAGTCGCGGCGCTCCCAACAGCATGCGCGCGCCGTTGGCGACATGAAGGGTGAAGCGCGCGCCTTGCAGGGCGGTGGCGAAATTTCCTTCAAGCCAGTTTGCCGCTTTCCTATGAGTGGCGTGCTGGCCGCGCAGCTTCTTCACCAGGTCGCCGGTATTGATGCCTACCGGGCAACGCTGTGCACAGAGTCCGGTGGCGGCGCAGGTGTCGATGCCCTGGTATTCGTAGGCTGCTTCGAGTTCGCGGGTGTCGATTCCGGCGCGTTTCCTGGCCTGAATATCCCGCCAGATCACGATGCGCTGACGCGGGCTCAGGGTCAGGCCTTTCGACGGGCAGACCGGTTCGCAGAAACCGCACTCGATGCACTTATCCACAATCTCGTCGGCTGCCGGCAGGGGCTTGAGATGTTTGAGGTGAATCTGCGGGTCTTCGCTGAGCACCACATCCGGGTTGAGGATGCCGTTGGGGTCGAGTAGGCGCTTGAGCTGCCACATCAACTGGTAGGCATCGCTGCCCCATTCCAGTTCGACGAAGGGCGCCATGTTGCGCCCGGTGCCGTGTTCGGCCTTGAGCGAACCGCCAAATTCCACCGCGACCAGCTGCGCCACGTCGTCCATGAATGCCTGGTAGCGTGCGACTTCTTCCGGGCTGTTGAAGCCTTGGGTGAAGACGAAGTGCAGATTGCCTTCGAGCGCGTGTCCGAAAAGGATCGCTTCGTCGTAGTGATGTTTGTCGAACAACTCGATCAGGCGATTCACGCCGATGGCCAGTTGTTCCACCGGAAAGGTCACGTCCTCGATGATCACCGTAGTGCCGGTTTTGCGCACCGCGCCGACGGCGGGGAAGGTGTCCTTGCGGATTGCCCAGAGACGGGCGTTTTCCAGCGGGTCTTCGGTGAAGTCGACCTGTTTCTCCACCGGGAATGACGCCAGGGACGCCATGATCTGCGCCAGTTGTTCCTGCAGCAAAGTGGGCGATGCGGCGCGGGATTCGATGAGCAGGGCGCAGGCATTGTTCGACAGGTGTTGTACGAACGCGGGCATGCCGGGTTTGTTCTGCACCGAGCGCAGGCTGCGGCGGTCGAGCAGTTCCACGGCCGAGACCGGTTGGCTTTTCAGCACCGTGACCGCGTTGCAGCAGGTCTCCACGTTCGGGAAGACGATCAGCGCCGAGGCCTTGTTCGGGTGATCGATCACTGTGTCATAGGTCACCGCGCTGATGAAACCGAGTGTGCCTTCGGAGCCCACCAGCAGATGGCTCAAGATATCCACAGGCTCGTCGTAATCCACCAGGGCGTTGAGTGACAGGCCGGTGGTATTTTTCAGACGGTACTTGTGGCGGATTCTTGCGGCCAGTTCGGCGTTGGCGCGGGTCTCGCGGCCCAGGGTTGCCAGACGCTCCAGCAGCTCGCCGTGGCTTTGTCGGAACGCGGCGACACTGGCGGCGTCTTCGGTATCCAGGCGACTGCCGTCGGCCAGCACCAGACGGATGCCGGCCAGGGTGTGATAGGTGTTCTGCGCGGTGCCGCAGCACATGCCGCTGGCATTGTTGGCGACGATGCCGCCGATCTTGCAGGCGTTGATCGACGCCGGGTCCGGACCGATCTTGCGTCCGAACGGCGCCAGCCAGGCGTTGGCCTGAGCGCCGATCACGCCCGGTTGCAGGCGGATTTGCGTGCCCTGGCCGCGGATCTCGCGGCCGTTCCAGTTATCCCCAAGGACGATCAGCACCGAGTCGCTGATGGCCTGGCCGGACAGGCTGGTGCCGGCGGCACGGAAGGTCACCGGAACCTGATCTCGTTGCGCCAGTTTCAGCAGCGATACCACTTCATCTTCGGACTCGACGCGCACAACTAACTGCGGAATCAGCCGGTAGAAGCTAGCGTCGGTGCCGAAGGCCAGGGTCGACAACGGGTCGTCGAAGCGACGCTCCCGGGGAATCAGTTGCTGCGCATCGCGCAGGAAAGCGGCCGGTAGACTCATTGGTCCTCCAGAATCAACACCACCAGATCTTTCGGGCCGTGGGCGCCGTAGGCCAGCACTTGTTCGATGTCGGCGGTCTTCGACGGGCCGGACACCAGCAACGCGTTGGTCGGCATGCCCTGGGCCCATTCGAATTCCTGCTGCACCTGATAGAAGTTATCGCGGATTTCGCTGGCCTTGAGCAGGGCGAAATGCACCGTCGGCGCCAGGCTCATCAGGCGCGGTTCTTCCCGCGTCGGCCAGATAATGAGGCTACCGGTGGCGGCAATCGCGCCCAGAGTGCCAGTCAGGCTCGCCGGGGTGTCATTGAACAATTCGGCTTTCCACTCTTCCATCGGGCGGTTGTAGGCCTTGAGTGTAGGCAGGGTCGGATTGTTCGCCCAATGCTGTGAGATCTGTTGACCATGCGCTGTCGTCGGTGCGATCAACAGGCTTGGCAGCTGACGTTCCTGCAGCAGTTTGCCCAGCAACGCCGGCCACGTTTCAAGGGACGTCAGATGGATTTCCGTGTGCACCGCTTCCATCAATTTGCGCAGTTGCGGGATGCGTTGATCCGGCGCGTAGGTGTAAGGCGCGGTCACCAGATCAACATCGAAGTTGTCAGGCACCGGCGTGGTGCCTGTCAGACTTTTACGCAATTTGCCGAGGATATTTTGCTTGGCGCTCATCAACGATCTCCCTGTTTGGCCAGATGCTCGCGAGCCATGTCGTGCAGTGAACGAGCGGCGGGTTTTGGTGCGCTGTGGTTTTGCGTCCACGGGCCGACGTTGCTCGGCGTGAGTGCGCGCAGGCGCGTGGCAGCGAGCGCGAACAGGCGATACAGGGTCGGTGAACTGTTGAGGCGAGCCCAGGCGTTCCAGATAAACCGCTCTTTGCGCGAGTATTTGCTGCCTTGGCCGCGCATTACTTTTTGAGGACTTTCCGGTGCCTTGACGTTCTCTTCACGCAAGCGCCGCAGCAGCGAAGGGATCGGGATTTTCACCGGACACACTTCACCGCAGGCTCCGCACAGCGAGGAAGCGCTCGGATGATCCGGAACCTTCGCCAGACCGACCATGTGCGGGGTGATGATTTTTCCGATAGGGCCGGGGTAAACCTCCCCATAGGCGTGGCCGCCGATTCGGGTATAGACCGGGCAATGATTCATACAGGCGCCGCAGCGGATGCAGTTCAGGCTCTGGCGCAGTTCGCTGTCAGCGAAGGCCTGGCTGCGACCGTTGTCGAGCAGGACCAGATGCACTTCCTGCGGACCGTCGAGCTCGTGTTCCTTGCGCGGGCCGGAAATCATGTTGACGTAGGTGGTGATCGGAATGCCCAGGGCCGAGCGGGTCAGCAGCGACAGCAGCGGCACCACGTCGCGCAGGTTTTCCACGACTTTTTCGATGCCGGTGACGGCGATGTGCACCGGCGGTACGGTGGTGGTCATGCGGCCGTTGCCTTCGTTTTCCACCAGCAGCAGGGTGCCGGTTTCGGCCACGGCGAAGTTGACGCCGGAGACGCCGATGTCCGCTTCGAAGAATTTCTGCCGCAGGACCCTGCGACCGATCTGAATGAGCTGGTCAACGTCCTTGGTGTATTCCACGCCAAGTTTGTCGTGGAACAAGGACGCGACCTGACCGGCATTCTTGTGGATCGCCGGCATGATTATGTGTGAAGGCTTCTCGTGGTCGAGCTGGACGATGTACTCGCCCATGTCCGATTCCAGACATTCAATGCCCTGTTCAGCGAGGACATGGTTCATCTCCATCTCTTCGCTGACCATCGATTTGCCCTTGATCACTTGCCGCCCCTCGTGAGCGCGGATGATCGAAAGGACGATGCCATTGGCCTCGTCCACCGTTTCCGCCCAGTGCACTTTCACACCGTTGCGGGTCAGGTTCTGTTCAAGTTGCTCGAGCAGGTCGGGCAGCTTGGATAAAGCTCGGGCGCGGACCGCATTGCCCTGCGCGCGTAGATGTTCGCGTTCATGGGCATCGCCAAAAGCCGTTGCCCGTTTGGTCATCAGTGAATCCATCGCCTTGCGAAAGTTGTTTCGCAATTGCGCATCACCCAGCGCGCCATGTGCGCGGGTGCGGAAGTCTTCTTCTACGGCGACCGTAGGAATAATCGCGGAAGCGTTCATTGCGCGCCTCCGGTTCGTTGCCACAGGAAGCTGGCCAGGTGTTGGCCGCGCAGCGCTTCCTTTTGTTTCTCCAGCGAGCCGTTGATGTTCATCAGACAACCGCAGTCTGCACTCAGGACCTTGTGCGCGCCGGATTCCTTCAGCGATCGAGTCTTGTCGGCCACCATCGCTCCGGAAATGTCTGGCATACGGACGCTAAAAGTCCCACCGAAGCCACAGCATTCGCTTTCATGGTCATGGTTGACCCGTTCCACGTTGCTCAGTTGCGACAACAGCTCGCGACCGTGCAGGTGGGTGTTCATTTCACGGCGTGCCGAGCACGAGGTGTGCAGCGCCACTTTTACCGGTTCGCCGCTGTCCTTGAGCTGCACCTTGCAGACAAACAGCAGGAATTCGGCGAGTTCATAAGTTCTGGCCGCCAATGCCTGAACCTGCTTCAACGTCTCCGGCTCGTCCTTGAACAGGTCGGCATAGTGCTCGCGCAACATGCCGGCGCAGGAGCCCGAAGGAACCACCACCGGATAATCCCCGGCGAACAGCGCCAGCTGCGAGCGCGCCACGGTCCGCGCCTGATCGGTGTAACCCGAGGTGTAGGCCGGTTGTCCGCAGCAGCTTTGCCCTTGCGGGTATTCGACACGGATGCCTTCGCGCTCCAGCAGGTGGATCGCGTCCATACCGGCTTCGGGGTAGAACAGATCCACTACGCAGGTCCCGAACAGGTACACCCGTTGCGGTTTCTCGCTGGGGTATTGCCGAGGCTCGGGCAGTGGCGGGGCGACGCGGGTCGCATTCGGCACAGCGTTGTAAAAAAGCTCGCTCATCAGGCGTGTCTCCGGGTGGTCCCGGTTGTCCGTCCGTTGAGGCTGCTGAATATAAAGATGCACGCTTTCAGCAGCCTTACAGACCGGGTTGTGAATAGCTGACGCCGGAGTCGTGGTCCGGCGTCGGTTTTTTTCAGATTGGCTGTAGGACTCAGTGCACCAGCATGCCGGTGAGCCAGTAGGCCTGTGCCAGGGTGATCAAGCCGACAATCGTTGCGAAGAACAGACTGTGCTTTAGGGTGAAGCGGAACAGATCCGATTCCTTGCCCACCAGACCGGTCGCGGCGCAAGCCACGGCGATCGATTGCGGGGAGATCATCTTGCCGGTCACGCCGCCGCTGGTGTTTGCCGCCACCAGCAAGGTGTCGTTGACGCCGATCTGGTGTGCGGTGGTGGCTTGCAGCGAACTGAACAGCGCGTTCGACGAGGTATCGGAACCGGTCAGGAACACGCCCAGCCAGCCGAGGAACGGCGAGAAGAACGGGAAAGCTGCGCCAGTGCCGGCCAGTACCAGAGCCATGGTCGAAGACATGCCCGAGTAGTTGGTGACGAAGGCGAAAGCCAGCACCATGCCGATGGACAGAATCGGCCAGCGCAGTTCGTAGATGGTTTCTTTAAAAGTGGTCAGACCAGTTTTGACGTTGATTTTCAGAACCAGCATCGAAATCAATGCGGAGAAGAAAATCGCCGTACCGGTGGCCGAGATCGGGTCGAGCTTGAACACCGCCGGAATGGCGGTCGGCGCGGCTACGATCGGTGCAGTCTTGATCACCAGTTGATCAAGGTGCGGGATGGCGAAGTTGAACACCCAGCTGTACATCGAGCCACCGGCGGCGAACATCGCCTTGAACGGTTTCAGGGTCCAGATGGTGACGAGCACGGTGAGGATCAGGAACGGCGACCAGGCCTTGACGATTTCGCCCAGGGTGTAAGGCGAAGCGATGGTCGTGCGTTTCTGACCGAAACCACCGGCGCTTTCGCTGACCACGGAAGCCGAGACGGCACCGACGATGTGCTGGCCGGCTGCACGTTTCGGTTGCCAGACTTTCAGGAACAAGGTCAGGGAGATCAGGCTGGCCAGGGCCGAGGTGATGTCCGGCAGTTCCGGTCCGATGAAGTTCGAGGTGAAGTATTGGGTGATGGCGAAGCTCAGGCCGGCGACCAGCGCTGCAGGCCATGTTTCACGCACGCCACGCAGCCCGTCCATCATGAACACCAGCCAGAACGGTACGAACAGCGACAGCAGCGGCAACTGGCGGCCGGTCATCGCGCCGATCTTGAACGCGTCGATGCCGGTTACCTGACCTGCGACGATGATCGGGATCCCCAGAGCGCCGAACGCCACCGGAGCGGTGTTCGCAATCAGGCACAGGCCGGCGGCGTACAGCGGGTTGAAGCCCAGGCCGACCAGCAGCGCGGCGGTAATCGCCACTGGCGCACCGAAGCCGGCGGCACCTTCCAGGAACGCACCGAAGCAGAAGCCGATCAGCAGCACTTGCAGGCGCTGGTCATCGGTAATCGACAGCACCGAGCTGCGGATCACTTCGAACTGGCCGCTCTTGACCGTCAGTTTGTAGAGGAAAACCGCTGCCACGATGATCCAGGCGATCGGCCACAGGCCGTAGGCGAAACCGTATCCGGCGGCGGCGAAGGCCATGTCTACCGGCATCTGGAACGCAAAGATCGCGACCAGGATCGACAACGCCAGGGTGATGCTGCCCGCGACATGTCCTTTGAGTCGGAACACGGCCAGGGCCAGGAAGAAAAATACGATGGGAATGACGGCTGCGAGCGCGGATAAGCCAAGGCTGCCGAGCGGGCTGTAGAGCTGTTGCCAGGTTTGCATATGGGGTGGCCCCTAATTGTTGTTGGTCAGGCACTGCTTAGCGTGCTTGGATAATTGGTAATACCAATTTACAATCGCTGTTGGCTAGGGTAAAAGCCTTGTAGGCGGTGTGTCAATTTGCCGCCCTAAAACTTTTGTCGAATACCTGATTGTTCACGTCGTCTGATCCGGCTGGCTAAATGCCAACTGACAGGTGCCGATGCCTTGGGGATAGGCCAGAATAGAGCCCCGGCGTGTCGTCGGATGGTGGAGAAATCGAGTTATGGGCTTTGATCAGATTCGTCAGCGCCGTTTGTCTGACGATATTGTCGAGCAGCTGGAGGGCATGATCCTCGAGGGTACGCTGAAGGCGGGCGAGCGCTTGCCGGCCGAACGTGCCTTGGCCGAACAGTTCGGCGTGTCGCGACCTTCATTGCGCGAAGCCATTCAGAAACTCGTGGCCAAGGGGTTGCTGGTCAGTCGCCAGGGTGGCGGGAATTATGTGGTGGAATCCCTGGGCACGACGTTCAGCGATCCGTTGCTGCTATTGCTGGAAAGCAATCCCGAGGCTCAACGCGATCTCTTGGAGTTTCGCCATACGCTGGAAGCGTCCTGCGCCTATTACGCGGCGATGCGCGCCACGGATGTCGATCGCGATCGGCTGACCGCGGCGTTCAATGAGTTGCAGGACTGCTATTCGCGTCACGATGAAGTCAGTCGTGCGGAGGAGGGCGCGGCGGATGCGAAATTCCATCTGGCGATTGCCGAAGCCAGTCACAACGCGGTGCTGCTGCATACCATTCGGGGTTTGTTCGATCTGCTCAAGCGCAATGTGGTGACCAACATTGGTGGCATGTACAAGCAGCGTACAGAGACTCGCGACATGCTGATAACGCAGCATCGTGAGTTGTATCTGGCGATTGTTGAAGGCCGGGCGGAACAGGCGCGGGAGGTTTCCAGCCGGCACATTTTGTATGTGCAGGAAGTGCTGGAAGAGGTGCGTCAGGAAGTGCAGCGCGTGGCTCGGGCGGAGCGGCGCAAGGGGATGTAGCCAGAGGGATTTGTGTTGATTTCTTCGCGGGCGAGCCTCGCTCCTGCAGGATTACGCTGAACCTGTAGGAGCGAGGCTTGCCCGCGAATGGGGATCAAGGAGAAAGATCAGTCTTCCTTGCCCTTGTTCCGCACGGCGCGCTGCAACTCACGCCCGGCGTCGCGCTCGCGCTCGGTATCGCGCTTGTCGTATTCCTTCTTGCCCTTGCCCAGAGCGATTTCGCACTTGACCATGTGCTTGCTCCAGTACCAGGACAGGCACACGCAGGCGTAACCCTTCTGCTGCACGGAAGCGGTCAGCTTATCCAGCTCGCGCCGGTTGAGCAGCAGCTTGCGCGTGCGGGTCGGATCAGCGATGACGTGGGTGCTGGCGGTCGTCAATGGCGTGATGTGACTGCCGAGCAGCCAGGCCTCGCCATCCTTTAGCAGCACGTAACTGTCGACCAGTTGCAGCTTGCTCGCCCGCAAACTCTTTACTTCCCAACCGGCCAGGACCAGACCAGCCTCGAACTTGTGTTCGATGAAGTAATCGTGTCGCGCCTTTTTGTTTTGCGCGATTGTCCCTGTGGGGTGTTTCTTCTGTTTAGCCATAGGGGCGGCATTATAGGGAGTTGCAAGCGAGTCGGCTACGGTGATGCTGTGTGCTTGAGCAGGTTGATCGAATCCCGGACAATGCGCGCACGTTTTTGAATGCTTGGTCGTAGTAGCAATGTCGACAGACAAAGTTTCTGTCCACGGCAGTTGGGCCAGCCGCTGGGTTTTCATACTCGCCGCGACCGGTTCGGCCGTTGGGCTGGGAAGTATCTGGAAATTCCCGTACATGGTTGGCGTCTACGGCGGCGGCGCCTTCGTGTTGATGTTCCTCATCTGCATCGCGCTGATCGGCATTCCGGTCATGCTGGCCGAAACCCTGATCGGCCGACGAGCCCGGCAGAGTCCAGCCAATGCCTTGAAAACCTTGGCCAGGGAAGCGGGGCATTCGGGCAAGTGGTCGTGGGGCGCCTTCGGCGGGATGATCACGGCGCTGCTGATTCTGTCTTTCTATAGTGTGGTCGGCGGTTGGTCGCTGGATTACATCATCGACATGGGGCGCGGCGATTTTCAGGGGGCTACGCCCAGCCATGTGGGCGCCTACTTCGGCAATGTCATCGCCGATCCGTGGCGCCTGATACTGTGGCACACGATATTCATGTTGCTGTCGGCAGTCGTGATCGCCAAGGGCGTTGTCGCGGGGCTTGAGCGCAGCTTGCGCATCATGATGCCTCTGCTGTTTGTGATGATTCTGGTGCTTCTGGGTTACAGCATGACCACGGGGCATTTCATGGAGGGCGTGCATTTCATGTTCGACTTCCATCCGGAGAAAGTGCTTGGTGGGTTGTTGCCTGCAATGGGGCACGCCTTCTTCTCGCTGAGCGTGGGCGTTGGCTCGATCATGATCTACGGCGCTTACATGCCGAAGAACTCCTCGCTTTCCGGTACCGTCGTTGGCGTGGCTTTGCTGGATACGTTCGTTTCTCTGGTAGCTGGCCTGGCATTGTTTCCGATAGTGTTCGCCGCCGGCTTGGATCCCAGTGAAGGTCCGGGGCTGATGTTTGTCAGCTTGCCGTTCGCCTTCGGTAATGTGGCGTTCGGCCAGGTGATGGGCGTAGTGTTCTTTGTACTGGTGGCGATTGCGGCCTGGAGTTCGGCGATTTCGCTGCTGGAGCCGATGGTGGCTTACCTGGTTGAGCGAACCCGCGTTCGCCGCGCCTGGGTGACTTTCTGGCTGGCATTCATCTGCTGGTTCGTGGGGCTGGGTACGGTGTTTTCCTTCAATATCTGGAAGCAGGCCAGGTTTTTCGTGAACGAAGACGGTTTGTTCCACCTCTACCAATGGGGTGTGGCGGGCGGACTGGATTTCTTCGGCGTGATCGACTTTTTCACCTCACGGATCATGTTGCCACTTGGTGGTTTATGTTTCGTGGTGTTTGCGGGCTGGGTGATGGGTCGGGAAGCGGTGAGCGACGAATTGTCGATCCGCAACCCGGCGTTGTACGCCCTGTCCATGTTCTTGATGCGCTATGTGGCGCCCATCGGCATTCTCGTAGTGTTTGCCGCCCAGCTGTGGAAGTGACGCTGACATGACGACACACATTTCTCGTTCGGCCTTGCTGCCGTACCCGGCGCAAGCCCTGTATGACCTGGTCAACGACGTGGCGCGGTACCCGGAGTTCCTGCCTTGGTGCTCCTCGTCGCAGGTACTGGAGAGCACGCCCGATTTCATGCGCGCAAGCGTTGGCGTGGCCAAAGGCGGACTCAGCCAGCATTTCGTGACGCGTAATACCCTGGTGCCCGGTCAATCGATCGAGATGAATCTGGAAGAGGGGCCGTTCACTCAGTTGCACGGTGTCTGGGTGTTCAAGCCTTTGGGCGAAAAGGCCTGCAAGATCAGTCTGGATCTGTCGTTCGATTATGCCGGGCCGATTATTCGCGCGACCCTTGGGCCGCTGTTCAACCAGGCGGCCAATACACTGGTGGATGCGTTCTGCCAGCGGGCCAAGCAAACGTATGGTTGAGGTCGAGGTGGTGTATGCCGCCATTGATCGACAGGTGCTGCTGTCGGTGGCGGTTCCGGCTGGGACAAGTGTTCGGGGTGCGTTGCTGAAGTCCGGTGTCGGGCAGACTTTTCCGGAGCTGGATCTGGCGGTATGTCCGGTGGGGATTTTCGGCAAGGTAGTTGCCGACCCGGCGAGTCGTCCGGTTCAGGATGGAGATCGCATCGAGATCTATCGGCCATTGCTGGCTGATCCCAAGGAAGTTCGTCGGCTGCGCGCGGCCAAGGCAGCCGAGGCCAAGGCTCGGAATCAGTAGATCGTTGCCCGATAGGCAATAAAAAACCCGGACATGCCGGGTTTTTTATTGCGTCGCAAATTATTGCGGCGAAGTTTCCAGTGGTTCAGGAGTCGGGACGGGAACAGTTTCCACGCCGTCTACTTCCTTCTGGATCTGATCGAGCAACGAGCCAGGCTTGGCCGGTTTTTCCGGTTTTGGCTTCTCGACGTTTTCCGCTGGTGCGTTAACGGTCGTGCCACTGTCCTTGCCGAGAATTGCCTCGTCGCGACTCACGCCAGGCATGAAGTCGCCAGACAGGCTGACAAGTTGATCATTTGGGTTGAAGATAACGCTAATGCGTTCCTGTTGGCGTTCACCGCCACCCGGTTGCAGGCTGTACAGATAATCCCAGCGATCGGCATGGAACGTGTCGGTCAGCAGAGGGTTGCCCATGATAAACCTTACTTGCTTACGGGTCATTCCCGGGCGTAACTGGTCTATCATGTCCTGCGTGACGACATTGCCCTGCTGGATGTCGATTTTGTAAACCCCGGGGAATGAACAACCGGCGAGTGCGAGCAGTCCCACAAAGGTGAAACTGGTTAGCAAGAGCTTGGTGTTTTGCATCGGTGGGCGACTTCCACTATCTTGGCTGGGACAACGTAAACGCCGATCATACCCGCATTAAGAGAAGCTGCGAAGCAGCATCGCGAGAAAGCTGACCATGGTTGAAAATAGCGAACTACGCAAAGCCGGCCTCAAAGTGACCCTGCCACGGGTCAAAATTCTGCAAATGCTCGATTCCGCCGAGCAGCGCCACATGAGTGCTGAAGATGTCTACAAGGCACTGATGGAGGCTGGCGAGGACGTCGGTCTGGCCACGGTTTACCGTGTACTGACCCAGTTCGAGGCAGCTGGCCTTGTGGTGCGGCACAACTTCGACGGAGGCCACGCGGTCTTCGAACTGGACGACGGCAAGCATCACGACCATATGGTCAACGTCGAGACCAGTGAAGTGATCGAGTTTTTTGACCAGGAAATCGAAAACCTGCAGAAAGCGATCGTCGAGAAGTATGGCTTCGAGATGGTTGATCACAATCTGGTGCTGTACGTACGCAAGAAAAAGTAAGCATGTCGCGCGAATTCAAGGTTCGCGAAACGAACGAAGGCGACCCCAGGGTCGCCTTCGTGCTTTCTGCTGGTCTCAGGCTTTCGCCGCGACCACCATTTTCCTGGCGTGAGCCAAGGATTCTTTGGTGAGGTCGATGCCGCCCAGCATGCGAGCCACCTCTTCGACCCGATCGTTCTTGTTCAGCTTCGAGACGGCGGTGCGTGTCGCATCTTCGCCTCGTACTTTGTGCACAAACAGGTGCTGATGACCCTGAGCTGCCACTTGTGGCAAGTGAGTCACGGTCAGAACCTGTCCTCTTTCCCCAAGTCGACGCAGCAACTGGCCGACAATTTCGGCTGTCGGGCCGCCGATGCCCACGTCCACTTCGTCGAACACCAGCGTTGGTACGCGAGAGGTTTGCGCGGTGATCACCTGAATCGCCAGGCTGATCCGTGACAGTTCGCCGCCCGATGCAACTTTCGCCAGCGCCTTCAAAGGCTGGCCCGGGTTGGCGCTGACCAACAGTTCCACTTGTTCCAGGCCGTTCGGCAGTAGTTCATCGCTGCTGTTAGGGCGCAACTCGATGGTGAAGCGACCACCGGGCATGCCCAGACGCTGGATTTCCTGTTCCACGGCGCTGGCCAGGCTGCCGGATGCCTGGTGGCGTAGATCACTCAGCTCCCGTGCCTTCTCCTGATAATGACGAGCGTAGGACGACAGTTCGTCGCTCAGTCGCTCGATGGATTCGTCATTGGCATTCAGGGTTTCGATTTCTTCCAGCAGCTTTTGCTGCATTTCGCCGACTTCGGTTGGCTGGATGCGGTGCTTGCGCGCCAGGGTATAGATAGCGTCCAGGCGTTCTTCCAGGTATTGAAGGCGCGATGGGTCGGCATCGAAGTTGTCGAGGAAGCGATTCAGCTCGCCCACGGCTTCTTCAACCTGGATCTGCGCGCTGGTCAGCAGGCTGCTGGCCTCGCCAAGCGCGCCAATGGAGCTATTGACGCTTGAGAGGCGGTTAAGGCTGGCGGTGAGGGCGTTCAGCACATTGCCGGAATCACTTTCGCTGCATTGCTCGACCACTTGCCGGCAGATTCCCAGCAGGGTTTCGGCGTTGGTCAGGTTCTTGTGTTCCTGCTCCAGCTGCTCCAGTTCGTTGTCGCCAAGGCCGAGGTTTTCCAGCTCTTCAAGCTGATAGCTCAGCAGTTGATGGCGCGCGCGCTGTTCGTCGCCCGAGTTGGAAAGGCGCTCCAGTTCCTGGCGAGTCTGGCGCCAGCGCTGTGCGGCCAGTTGTACCTGGCGGGCAAGGTCCGTCGCGCCAGCGTATTCGTCGAGCAGGCGGCGGTGGGTGTCGGTCTTGAGCAGGGATTGGTGTTCGTGCTGGCTGTGGATATCGATCAGCAGTTCGCCCAACGCTTTCAGGTCGCCCAAAGGGCAGGGCGTGCCATTGATATAGCCACGCGAGCGACCTTCGGCGGTGATGACCCGGCGCAGGATGCACGGGCCATCGTTTTCGAGATCGCGCTCGGCCAGCCAGACGCCGGCTTCCGGAATGTCGGCCAGGTCGAAGGTCGCCAGGATATCGGCCTTGTCCGCGCCGGGGCGTACCACGCCGCTATCGGCTCGATCGCCGAGGGTCAGGCCCAGGGCGTCGAGCATGATCGACTTGCCGGCGCCGGTTTCCCCGGTGATCACACTCATTCCGCGATCTAGTTCGAGGTCGAGATGTTCAACGATGGCGTAGTTGTGTACGGACAGGTGCACCAGCATGAAGGCCGCTCCCAGGCTTTAGGTCTGGTTATTTATACAGTGTTTTGTTTTGGGCTGACAATGCCTCTCGTTAGCTCGATTCGCTTGAGCCGATGAAATTCTTAGCGCGCAATGGAATGACAATGGAGCTGTTTTTTGTAGGGTTAATGCTTGGGCCCCCTTGAAGCTGAATTTTGCAGCCCCATATAGCTGGGCAGAAGTGCGAGTCAGGCTCGCAGACGATATTGAAAGGAGAATTTTATGGCTGACGAACAGACAGTGGATACGCAAAACCCAGACGCCAATCAGGCGCCCGAGGCTTCGGGTGAAGATCTGGCGGCTCGTGTACAAGTGCTCGAAGAGCAACTGGCAGGCGCTCAGGATCAGGCTTTGCGTGTAGCCGCCGATCTGCAGAACGTCCGCCGTCGCGCCGAGCAGGATGTGGAAAAAGCTCACAAATTCGCCCTGGAAAAATTCGCCGGCGACCTGCTGCCGATCATCGACAGCCTGGAGCGCGGCCTGGAATTGTCCAGTCCGGATGACGAAAGCATCCGTCCGATGCGCGAAGGTATCGAACTGACCCTGAAAATGTTCCAGGACACCCTGAAGCGTTATCAGTTGGAAGCGATCGATCCGCATGGCGAACCGTTCAATGCCGTTCTGCATCAGGCAATGGCCATGCAGGAAAGCGCAGACCTGGAGCCAAACAGCGTGCTCAAGGTGTTCCAGAAGGGCTACCAGCTCAACGGTCGCCTGCTGCGCCCGGCGATGGTCGTGGTCAGCAAGGCTCCGGCACCAGTTTCGCCTTCTATTGACGAGCAGGCTTGAAACTAGCCGAAAGGCCCCCATTTAGAAGTCAAGCGTTTAAGTGCTACCGCAGTTGGCAACCACCGCTGCGGCAACCAAATCCAAAGTTTCGGGAGAGTGAACATGGGCAAAATTATCGGTATCGACCTGGGGACTACCAACTCCTGCGTCTCCGTGCTGGAAAACGGCAAGGCCAAAGTTATTGAAAACGCCGAAGGCGCACGTACCACGCCTTCGATCATCGCTTATGCCAACGACGGTGAAATCCTGGTTGGCCAGTCGGCCAAGCGTCAGGCAGTGACCAACCCGCACAACACCCTGTACGCGGTGAAGCGTCTGATCGGTCGCCGCTTCGAGGAAGAAGTCGTACAGAAAGACATCCAGATGGTCCCTTACAAGATCGTCAAGGCTGACAACAACGACGCCTGGGTTGAAGTGAACGGCCAGAAAATGGCTCCGCCACAAATCTCGGCTGAAATTCTGAAAAAAATGAAGAAGACCGCCGAAGACTACCTCGGCGAGCCAGTGACCGAAGCGGTGATCACCGTTCCGGCCTACTTCAACGACAGCCAGCGTCAGGCCACCAAAGACGCCGGCCGCATCGCTGGTCTGGACGTAAAACGTATCATCAACGAACCAACCGCAGCCGCTCTGGCTTACGGTATGGACAAGGCCAAGGGCGACCACACCGTCATCGTTTATGACCTGGGTGGCGGTACCTTCGACGTTTCCGTGATCGAAATCGCTGAAGTCGACGGTGAGCACCAGTTCGAAGTGTTGGCCACCAACGGCGACACCTTCCTGGGTGGTGAAGACTTTGACATTCGTCTGATCGATTACCTCGTCGACGAATTCAAGAAAGAAAGCGGCATGAACCTCAAAGGTGATCCGCTGGCGATGCAGCGCCTGAAAGAAGCTGCTGAAAAAGCCAAGATCGAGCTGTCTTCCGCTCAGTCGACCGACGTGAACCTGCCGTACATCACTGCAGACGCCACCGGTCCTAAGCACCTGAACGTGAAGATCTCTCGCGCCAAGCTGGAAGCGCTGGTGGAAGACCTGGTTCAGCGCACCATTGAGCCTTGCCGCATCGCTCTGAAAGACTCCGGTATCGACGTTGGCTCGATCAACGACGTGATCCTGGTAGGCGGTCAGACCCGTATGCCACTGGTTCAGAAGCTGGTGACCGAGTTCTTCGGTAAAGAAGCTCGCAAGGACGTGAACCCGGACGAAGCTGTTGCCATGGGTGCTGCGATCCAGGGCGCCGTTCTGGCTGGCGACGTCAAAGACGTTCTGCTGCTGGACGTCAGCCCGCTGACCCTGGGTATCGAAACCATGGGTGGCGTGATGACCGCGCTGATCGAGAAAAACACCACGATTCCTACCAAGAAATCGCAAGTGTTCTCGACTGCCGACGACAACCAGGGCGCCGTGACCATTCACGTGCTGCAAGGTGAGCGTAAGCAAGCGGCTCAGAACAAGTCCTTGGGCAAGTTCGACCTGGCTGAGATTCCACCAGCACCACGTGGCGTGCCACAAATCGAAGTGACCTTCGACATCGACGCCAACGGCATCCTGCACGTAGGCGCCAAGGACAAGGCCACTGGCAAGACTCAGTCGATCGTGATCAAGGCCAACTCCGGTCTGTCCGACGAAGAGATCGAGCGCATGGTGCGTGACGCCGAGGCCAACGCCGAGGAAGACCGCAAGTTCGAAGAACTGGCCGCTGCCCGTAACCAGGGTGATGCACTGGTTCACTCGACTCGCAAAATGATCGCTGACGCTGGCGACAAGGTAAGCGCTGAAGAGAAGACCGCAATCGAAGCTGCCGTGGTTGCCCTGGAAGCTGCCGTAAAAGGCGACGACAAGGCTGCTATCGAAGCCAAGGTTGAAGAGCTGTCGAAGGTCTCCGCGCCAGTGGCTCAGAAGATGTACGCCGAACAGGCTCAACCGGCTGAAGGCGCTGCGCAGCAGGGCGAGTCGGCTGAAAAGGCTGACGACGTTGTCGATGCCGAGTTCGAAGAAGTCAAAGACCACAAGTAAGTTGTTGGTCGGCCGGTTGACTGCCTTTGGGCAGTGACTGGTAGGATGTCGCCGCGCGGGAGCCTGCTCCCGCGTTGGCGTGTCTGGAGTACACGAATTTTTACAGCATGCGACTACGTTCGGATGCTGGCGGTATGGCCGGAAATGCTCCTGCTTTTCGAGCCGAAAGTACCGCAATGAACCAAAAGACCAGGATCGTTGAATCGACGTGAGTTGGGTCCGGGCCTGTATTGGGGCTCAACGAGTTTGGCGAAGCTCAGGAGAGGTTTGCCGAACGTCCTCAAGAGTGCAGAAGACATATGGCAAAGCGTGACTATTACGAAGTATTGGGTGTTGAGCGAGGCACCAGCGAAGCGGACCTGAAGAAGGCCTACCGTCGCCTGGCGATGAAGCACCACCCGGACCGTAATCCCGATGACAAGGCGTCGGAAGAGAAATTCAAGGAGGCCAACGAGGCCTACGAAGTGCTGTCCGATTCCAGCAAGCGTGCGGCCTACGACCAGTACGGTCACGCTGGCGTCGACCCGAGCATGGGTGGCGGCGGTGCCGGTTTCGGTGGCCAGAACTTCTCCGACATCTTTGGCGATGTCTTCAGTGATTTCTTCGGTGGCGGTCGCGGTGGTTCCCGTGGCGGCGCTCAGCGCGGCAGTGATCTGCGCTACACCCTGGAGCTGGATCTGGAAGAAGCGGTGCGCGGCACGACCGTGAATATCCGCGTTCCGACACTGGTCAACTGCAAGCCGTGCGACGGTTCGGGTGCCAAGAAAGGTTCCTCTCCGGTCACTTGCCCGACTTGCGGCGGTATCGGCCAGGTCCGCATGCAGCAAGGCTTCTTCTCGGTGCAGCAGACCTGCCCCCGTTGCCATGGCCAGGGCAAGATCATTTCCGATCCATGCGATTCGTGCCACGGCGAAGGTCGTGTCGAAGAGTACAAGACGCTGTCGGTGAAAGTGCCGGCGGGCGTCGATACCGGTGACCGCATTCGCCTATCCGGCGAGGGTGAGGCGGGTGCTCAGGGTGGTCCGACTGGCGACCTGTACGTTGTGATCAATGTGCGTGAACACTCCATCTTCCAGCGTGACGGCAAGCATCTGTTCTGTGAAGTGCCAATCAGCTTCGTCGATGCGGCGCTGGGCGGCGAGCTGGAGATTCCGACCCTCGATGGTCGGGTCAAGCTGAAGATCCCTGAGGGGACTCAGACCGGCAAGCAGTTCCGTGTGCGTGGCAAGGGCGTTGCGCCTGTGCGTGGCGGCGGTGCCGGCGACTTGATGTGCCGTGTCGCGGTCGAGACCCCGGTCAACCTGAGCCGTCGTCAGCGCGAAATGCTGGAAGAGTTCCGCAATTCGCTGGCAGACGACAATAGCCACTCACCGAAAACCACCGGCTGGTTCGAAGGCGTGAAGCGCTTCTTCGGCGACTTGTAAGGAGGCAGGCATGCGACGTATTGCTGTGATGGGCGCCGCCGGGCGCATGGGCAAGACTTTGATTGAAGCGGTGCATCAGGCGCCGGGCGCGGGTTTGACGGCGGCGGTGGATCGTCCCGACAGCACGCTGGTCGGTGCGGATGCCGGTGAACTGGCTGCGCTGGGTCGTATCGGAGTGCCGTTGTCCGGTGATCTGGATCGTGTCGTTGACGAGTTCGACGTGCTGATCGACTTCACTCACCCGACCGTGACCCTGAAGAATCTGGCCTTCTGCCGCAAGCATGGCAAGGCGATGATCATCGGTACCACGGGTTTCACCGTTGAAGAGAAGCAATTGCTGGCGGAGGCGGGCAAGGATATCCCGATCGTCTTCGCGGCCAACTTCAGTGTCGGTGTGAACCTGTGCCTGAAGCTGCTCGATACCGCGGCCCGTGTGCTGGGTGACGATGTCGATATCGAAATCACCGAAGCTCACCATCGGCATAAAGTCGATGCGCCGTCGGGTACCGCGGTGCGTATGGGTGAAGTGGTTGCCGATGCCCTGGGACGCGATCTGAAGAAGGTGGCGGTCTACGGTCGCGAAGGTCAGACCGGTGCGCGTGATCGCGAAACCATCGGTTTCGCCACTGTGCGTGCTGGTGACATCGTCGGCGATCACACAGTGTTGTTCGCCGCTGAAGGTGAGCGTGTCGAGATCACTCACAAGGCCTCCAGCCGCATGACATTCGCCAAGGGTGCGGTACGTGCCGCGCTGTGGCTGGATGGTCGCGAGCCTGGCCTGTACGACATGCAAGACGTGCTCGATCTGCGCTGAAGCGCACTTGAAACCGGGTTCATGCACAATGTTTGAACCCGGTTTTACACCGCCAAGCGACGACCTGTCGCATTCTCTGGCCTTTCGGGCTCATTGGCGGTAGACCAAAAAAGCCTTTTTCTGTAAGCTACAGCTTTAGTGTGTCCACTAAAAGCGCGCAGAATAATTCAGTGAAGAAGCGGGGTGACGTGTCCATACGTCACTCCGCTTTTTTACAACCTGCGATCGCCCTTTCAGGCTTTATTTACGGGAGGTCTTCTTGACTAAGCCAGCCATACTCGCCCTTGCTGATGGCAGCATTTTTCGCGGCGAAGCCATTGGAGCCGACGGTCAGACCGTTGGTGAGGTCGTTTTCAACACCGCAATGACCGGCTATCAGGAAATCCTTACCGATCCTTCCTACGCCCAACAGATCGTTACCCTGACTTACCCGCACATCGGCAACACCGGCACCACGCCGGAAGACGCCGAGTCCAACCGCGTATGGTCCGCAGGCCTGGTCATCCGTGACCTGCCACTGGTTGCGAGCAACTGGCGTAACACGATGTCCCTGTCCGATTACCTCAAGGCCAACAACGTTGTAGCCATCGCCGGTATCGACACCCGCCGCCTGACGCGCATCCTGCGTGAAAAAGGCGCGCAGAACGGCTGCATCATGGCCGGTGACAACATTTCCGAAGAAGCCGCCATCGCCGCAGCCCGGGGTTTCCCTGGCCTGAAGGGCATGGACTTGGCGAAAGTCGTCAGCACCAAGGACACCTACGAGTGGCGTTCGACGGTCTGGGACCTGAAGACCGACAGTCACGCGACCATCGAAGCTGCTGATCTGCCGTACCACGTCGTGGCCTACGACTACGGCGTCAAGGTGAACATCCTGCGCATGCTGGTCGAGCGCGGTTGCCGCGTCACCGTGGTTCCTGCGCAGACGCCTGCTGCCGACGTGCTGGCAATGAATCCGGATGGCGTGTTCCTGTCCAACGGCCCTGGCGATCCGGAGCCTTGCGACTACGCGATCCAGGCGATCAAGGATGTGCTGGAAACCGAAATTCCGGTCTTCGGTATCTGCCTCGGTCACCAACTGCTGGCTCTGGCTTCCGGCGCCAAGACCCTGAAAATGGGCCACGGCCACCACGGTGCCAACCACCCGGTCCAGGATCTGGACACCGGCGTCGTGATGATCACCAGCCAGAACCACGGTTTCGCGGTAGACGAAGCGACCCTGCCTGCCAACGTTCGCGCGATCCACAAATCGCTGTTCGATGGCACCCTGCAAGGGATCGAGCGTACCGACAAGAGCGCCTTCAGCTTCCAGGGTCACCCTGAAGCCAGCCCTGGCCCGAACGACGTAGCGCCACTGTTCGATCGCTTCATCAACGAGATGGCCAAGCGACGCTGATCGCTCGCCCTGATGTAGCAAAGCTTGAGGGCGGTCCCGATACCGGTGGCCCCCTCAAGTCTTCAAAGATTGAACAAGACGGCTTGCCGACTGACCTGCGGATTTGAGTGACAAACCCATGCCAAAACGTACAGACATTAAAAGCATCCTGATTCTCGGCGCTGGCCCGATCGTGATCGGCCAGGCCTGCGAATTCGACTACTCCGGCGCCCAGGCTTGTAAAGCCCTGCGCGAAGAGGGCTATCGCGTCATCCTGGTGAACTCCAACCCGGCCACCATCATGACCGACCCGGCCATGGCCGACGCGACCTACATCGAGCCGATCAAGTGGCAGACCGTTGCCAAGATCATCGAGAAAGAGCGTCCGGACGCACTGCTGCCGACCATGGGTGGCCAGACTGCCCTGAACTGCGCCCTGGACCTGGAGCGCGAAGGCGTTCTGGAGAAGTTCGGCGTGGAAATGATCGGTGCCAACGCCGACACCATCGACAAAGCCGAAGACCGTTCGCGTTTCGACAAGGCCATGAAGGCCATCGGTCTGGAATGCCCGCGCTCCGGCATCGCCCACAGCATGGAAGAGGCCAACGCGGTTCTCGAGAAGCTGGGCTTCCCGTGCATCATCCGTCCGTCCTTCACCATGGGCGGCACCGGTGGCGGTATCGCTTACAACCGTGAAGAATTCGAAGAAATCTGCGCCCGCGGTCTGGATCTGTCTCCGACCAAAGAGCTGCTGATCGACGAATCCCTGATCGGCTGGAAAGAATATGAAATGGAAGTTGTCCGCGACAAAAAGGACAACTGCATCATCGTCTGCTCGATCGAAAACTTTGACCCGATGGGCGTGCACACCGGTGACTCGATCACCGTGGCTCCAGCGCAGACCCTGACCGACAAGGAATACCAGATCATGCGCAACGCCTCTCTGGCGGTATTGCGCGAGATCGGCGTGGAAACCGGCGGTTCCAACGTTCAGTTCGGTATCTGCCCGGACACTGGCCGCATGGTCGTGATCGAGATGAACCCGCGTGTGTCCCGTTCCTCGGCACTGGCTTCGAAAGCCACCGGCTTCCCGATCGCCAAGGTCGCGGCCAAGCTGGCTGTGGGTTACACCCTCGACGAGCTGTCGAACGACATCACCGGCGGCAAGACCCCGGCGTCCTTCGAGCCGTCCATCGACTACGTGGTTACCAAGCTGCCACGCTTTGCCTTCGAGAAATTCGCCAAGGCTGACGCACGCCTGACCACTCAGATGAAGTCGGTCGGTGAAGTCATGGCCATCGGCCGTACTTTCCAGGAATCCCTGCAGAAAGCTCTGCGCGGTCTGGAAGTGGGCGTTTGCGGTCTGGACGAGAAGCTCGATCTGAGCAACCCGGACAGCATGAGCATCCTCAAGCGCGAGCTGACCGTGCCGGGCGCCGAGCGTATCTGGTACGTGGCTGATGCCTTCCGCGCCGGCCTGAGCGTCGAAGACATCTTCGGCATGAACATGATCGATCCATGGTTCCTGGTACAGATCGAAGATCTGATCAAGGAAGAAGAGAAGGTCAAGACCCTCGGTCTGTCCGCCATTGATCGCAATCTGATGTTCCGCCTCAAGCGAAAGGGCTTCTCCGACCAGCGTCTGGCCAAGCTGCTGGGCGTCACCGAGAAGAACCTGCGCACTCACCGCCAGAAGCTGGAAGTGTTCCCGGTCTACAAGCGCGTCGACACCTGTGCCGCCGAGTTCGCCACCGACACCGCTTACCTGTATTCGACCTACGAGGAAGAGTGCGAAGCAGCGCCGTCCGGCCGTGACAAGATCATCATCCTCGGCGGCGGTCCTAACCGTATCGGCCAGGGTATCGAGTTCGACTACTGCTGCGTACACGCGGCGCTGGCTCTGCGTGACGACGGTTACGAGACCATCATGGTCAACTGCAACCCGGAAACCGTTTCCACCGACTACGACACCTCCGATCGTCTGTACTTCGAACCAGTGACCTTGGAAGACGTGCTGGAAATCGTTCGTGTCGAGAAGCCAAAAGGCGTGATCGTCCAGTACGGCGGCCAGACTCCGTTGAAACTGGCTCGCGCCCTGGAAGCGGCTGGCGTACCAATCATTGGCACCAGTCCTGACGCCATCGACCGTGCGGAAGACCGTGAGCGCTTCCAGCAAATGGTTGAGCGCCTGAATCTGCGTCAGCCGCCAAACGCCACTGTGCGCAGTGAAGACGAAGCTGTTCGTGCCGCTGCCAAGATCGGTTACCCGCTGGTAGTTCGTCCGTCCTACGTATTGGGCGGCCGTGCAATGGAAATCGTCTACAAGGAAGAGGAACTCAAGCGTTACCTGCGCGAAGCCGTGCAGGTGTCCAACGACAGTCCGGTGCTGCTTGACCACTTCCTCAACTGCGCCATCGAGATGGACGTGGATGCGGTCAGCGACGGCAAGGACGTAGTGATCGGCGCGATCATGCAGCACATCGAACAGGCGGGCGTGCACTCCGGTGACTCCGCGTGCTCGCTGCCGCCGTACTCGCTGCCGGCGCACATCCAGGACGAGATGCGTGAACAGGTCAAGAAAATGGCCCTGGAACTGGGCGTGGTCGGCCTGATGAACGTACAGCTCGCGCTGCAAGGCGAAGATATCTACGTCATCGAAGTCAACCCGCGTGCTTCCCGTACCGTACCGTTCGTGTCCAAGTGCATCGGTGTTTCCCTGGCAATGATCGCCGCGCGCGTGATGGCCGGTAAGACCCTGAAAGAACTGGGCTTCACCAAGGAAATCATCCCGAACTTCTACAGCGTGAAAGAGGCGGTGTTCCCATTCGCCAAATTCCCGGGTGTCGACCCGATCCTCGGCCCAGAGATGAAGTCCACCGGTGAAGTCATGGGTGTGGGCGATACCTTCGGCGAAGCTTTCGCCAAGGCCCAGATGGGTGCCAGCGAAGTGCTGCCGACTGGCGGTACTGCTTTTATCAGCGTGCGTGATGACGACAAGCCACTGGTTGCCGGTGTTGCTCGCGATCTGATCAACTTGGGCTTCGAAGTGGTCGCCACTGCCGGTACCGCCAAGCTGATCGAAGCGGCGGGTCTGAAAGTGCGCCGCGTGAACAAGGTGACCGAAGGCCGTCCGCACGTGGTCGACATGATCAAGAACGACGAAGTCACCCTGATCATCAACACCACCGAAGGTCGTCAGTCGATCGCTGACTCCTACTCCATCCGTCGCAATGCTCTGCAGCACAAGATTTACTGCACCACCACCATTGCTGCTGGCGAAGCGATCTGCGAAGCGCTGAAGTTCGGTCCCGAGAAGACCGTGCGCCGCTTGCAGGATCTACACGCAGGATTGAAGGCATGAGCATAACCAAGTACCCAATGACCGTTCAGGGCGCTCGCGCCCTGGAAGAAGAGTTGACGCACCTCAGCAAGGTCGAGCGCCCGCGCTTGAGCCAGGCTATTGGCGAAGCGCGTGAGCTGGGCGACCTCAAGGAAAACGCGGAATACCATGCTGCTCGCGAAGAACAGGGTATGGTTGAGGCGCGGATCCGTGATATCGAAGGCCGCATGCAGAACGCTGTGGTGATCGATGTCACGACCATTCCTCACTCCGGCAAGGTGATTTTCGGTACGACCGTCGAAATCGCCAACGTCGAAACGGATGAAAGTGTGACTTACCAGATTGTTGGTGAGGACGAGGCAGACATCAAACTCGGCAAGATCTCCGTCGGTTCACCTATTGCCCGCGCCTTGATCGCCAAGGAAGAAGGCGATGTGGTTGTGGTGAAAACGCCGAGTGGCGTGATCGAGTACGAGATTGTTGAAGTTCGTCACATCTGAAGGTGAGCGCCCGCTTCGTGCGGGCGCCGTCCTTTGGCAACTGGCTCAGATGCTGTGGGTCGGCGGTTTGTGGTTGTTGCAAATCGGCTTGCTGCCGGTGCTGGGTCGAATTGACCTGGCGCCGCTGCTGGTCGACGAGATTGCCTCTGTTTTGTATGCCGTGACGGTGGGATTTGCTGCGGCGTGCGTGATTTTTCAGGTTCTGGTGCTGGTTCAGGCCGAGGGCCTTGCCAGTCTGTGGCGGGATATTCGCGGGCAACTGCTGTTGATGGCGCTGTATGCGTGTGCGATGTATTTCGCGGTGCGTGTTGGTTGGCCGGAGGCGGTGCGCTGGCAGGTGTTCAGCTATCTTGTACTGGGTTTTTCCGGGCTGCTGCTGGTGTTGCAGGCGGTGCCGGGATGGAGTGGCAGGGTGCGCGAAGCACACCCTTGACCCTTGCCATCACTTGAAGCGATGGACGTTTGACAGCTGCTTGTTGACGCTGAAGTTCTTGCGGTAAATCAACGCCATCTTGCCGATGACCTGAACCAGGTCCGCCTTGCCGACCTTGCACAGTTCTGCAATGGACGCCAGGCGCGATTCGCGATCCAGGATGTTGAGCTTGATCTTGATCAGCTCGTGATCCGCCAAAGCGCGTTCAAGTTCGGCTAACACACCTTCAGTCAAACCGTTGTCTGCCACAATCAGAACTGGTTTCAGATGGTGGCCAATGGATTTGTACTGTTTCTTCTGCTCTTGAGTGAGCGGCATAAATCTGACCCTTTCGTCTGGATTCTGTAAAATGGCGGCCATTTTACCCGAGGGCTCGTTGATCCGCCCAATTAATCACGACCCTAATCATCGAGGTGCCCAGTGGCGCGTTCCAAGACAAGCCTTGGTTGGCTGAAAAGACATGTCAACGATCCCTATGTGAAGCAGGCGCAGAAGGATGGCTACCGCTCGCGTGCGAGTTACAAGCTTCTGGAAATCCAGGAGAAATACAAACTGATCCGCCCGGGGATGAGTGTGGTCGACCTGGGCGCTGCGCCTGGAGGCTGGTCGCAGGTCGCCAGTCGGCTGATCGGTGGTCAGGGGCGTCTGATCGCCTCGGACATTCTGGAAATGGACGGCATTCCGGACGTGACGTTCATCCAGGGGGATTTCACCGAGGACGCAGTGCTCGCGCAGATCCTTGAAGCTGTAGGTAATTCGCAAGTGGACCTTGTGATTTCCGATATGGCCCCCAATATGAGTGGTACACCTGAAGTGGACATGCCCAAAGCCATGTTTCTTTGCGAACTGGCGCTTGATTTGGCGGATCGGATCCTCAAACCGGGTGGCAATTTTGTGATCAAGATTTTCCAGGGCGAGGGTTTCGATGTTTACCTGAAGGACGCTCGCAAGAAGTTCGACAAGATCCAGATGATCAAGCCGGACTCTTCCCGTGGCAGCTCTCGCGAGCAGTACATGCTGGCCTGGGGCTATCGCGGCGGAAACGTCTAAAGTGAGGTTTTTCGTCGGGTCGATAGGTTTTTCGTATTTCGTCCGACAGGCATTAACGAATATTGTGTAGAAAGTGTTTCACAAAGGGTTACAGACGGCGCCTGCCAAGCCGTAGGTAATGTAGTAAGTTAGGCCGGTGAATATCATGCGAAGCGCGCGTCATCAGCAGCGGCGCTTGCTTCAGAGGGTAGTTAATTGAACGATATGGCAAAGAATCTGATCCTGTGGTTGATCATCGCGGCTGTCCTGGTGACGGTGATGAACAACTTCTCCAGCCCTAACGAGCCGCAGACCCTTAACTATTCCGACTTCATCCAGCAGGTCAAGGATGGCAAGGTCGAGCGCGTGGCTGTTGATGGCTACGTGATTACCGGTAAGCGCAACGATGGCGATAGCTTCAAGACCATTCGTCCTGCCATTCAGGACAACGGCCTGATTGGTGACCTGGTCGATAACCACGTCGTGGTCGAAGGCAAGCAGCCTGAACAGCAAAGCATCTGGACCCAGCTCCTGGTCGCAAGCTTCCCGATCCTGGTGATCATTGCCGTATTCATGTTCTTCATGCGGCAGATGCAGGGCGGTGCCGGCGGGAAGGGCGGGCCGATGAGCTTCGGTAAGAGCAAGGCTCGCCTGCTCTCCGAAGATCAAGTCAAAACCACGCTGGCCGACGTTGCCGGTTGCGACGAAGCCAAGGAAGAAGTTGGCGAGCTCGTAGAATTCCTCCGTGACCCGGGCAAGTTCCAGCGTCTGGGTGGTCGCATCCCTCGCGGCGTACTGATGGTCGGTCCTCCAGGTACTGGTAAAACCCTCCTGGCCAAAGCCATCGCCGGCGAAGCAAAAGTCCCTTTCTTTACCATTTCCGGTTCCGACTTCGTCGAAATGTTCGTTGGTGTGGGCGCCAGCCGCGTTCGCGATATGTTCGAACAGGCCAAGAAACATGCTCCATGCATCATCTTCATCGATGAAATTGACGCCGTCGGTCGCCACCGTGGCGCCGGTATGGGCGGTGGTCACGATGAGCGCGAGCAGACTCTCAACCAGTTGCTGGTAGAGATGGACGGCTTCGAAATGAACGACGGCATCATCGTGATTGCGGCGACCAACCGTCCAGACGTGCTTGACCCGGCTCTGCTGCGACCAGGCCGTTTCGACCGTCAGGTTGTGGTGGGTCTGCCGGATATCCGTGGTCGTGAACAGATTCTCAAGGTTCACATGCGCAAAGTGCCAATGGGTGACGATGTTGCTCCAGCCGTAATCGCGCGCGGAACACCTGGCTTCTCTGGTGCCGACCTTGCCAACCTGGTAAACGAGGCGTCACTGTTCGCCGCTCGTGCAGGCAAGCGCCTCGTCGAGATGAAAGAATTCGAACTGGCAAAAGACAAGATCATGATGGGCGCTGAGCGCAAATCCATGGTCATGTCCGAGAAAGAAAAGCAGAACACTGCTTACCATGAAGCGGGCCACGCCATTGTTGGTCGCGTCGTGCCTGAGCATGATCCGGTGTATAAGGTTTCGATCATTCCGCGCGGTCGTGCGCTGGGTGTAACGATGTTCCTGCCGGAAGAAGATCGCTACAGCTTGTCCAAGCGTGCCCTGATCAGTCAGATCTGCTCGCTTTACGGTGGTCGTATCGCTGAAGAAATGACTTTGGGCTTCGATGGTGTGACCACCGGCGCTTCCAACGACATCATGCGTGCCAGCCAGATTGCGCGGAACATGGTGACCAAGTGGGGTCTGTCGGAAAAACTCGGTCCGCTGATGTATGCCGAAGAAGAAGGTGAGGTATTCCTCGGTCGCGGCGGCGGTGGTCAGAATGCCAGCTTCTCGGGTGAGACCGCGAAACTGATCGACTCCGAAGTCCGCAGCATCATCGACCATTGCTATGGCACTGCGAAGCAGATCCTCACGGACAACCGTGACAAGCTCGACGCCATGGCTGATGCCCTTATGAAGTACGAAACCATCGATGCCGAACAGATCGATGACATCATGGCAGGTCGCACTCCTCGCGAACCTCGTGATTGGTCGGGTGGCACAGGTACCTCCGGAACACCTCCGGTAGTGCAGGATGAGCGTCCGCAAACACCTATCGGCGGTCCTGCTGCTGACGTTTAAGGTTTGAAATGACTTCTGTTCAGTCCTCGACCCGGTTGCCTTGCGGCAACCGGGTTCTTGATTTGGCCCTGACACATGTCATGGGTATTCTCAACGTCACTCCCGATTCCTTTTCCGATGGCGGCAAGTACAGTCAGCTCGATGCGGCTTTGCGCCACGCCGAAGCCATGGTGGCGACCGGGGCAACTCTGATCGATGTTGGCGGTGAGTCGACGCGCCCAGGCGCCAAGGCCGTATCGCCGCTGGAGGAGCTCGAGCGTGTTGCGCCGATCGTTGAGCGCATTCACCGCGAGCTGGATGTCATTATTTCCGTCGATACTTCTACGCCAGCCGTTATGCGTGAAACGGCGCGATTGGGTGCCGGACTGATCAATGACGTGCGCTCATTGCGTCGTGACGGTGCGCTTGATGCGGCGGCGGCGACAGGATTGCCGGTGTGTCTGATGCACATGCTCGGTGAACCTGGCGACATGCAGGACAATCCTCAATATCAGGATGTCACGAAGGAAGTGGGTGAGTTTCTTGCCGAGCGCATGGCTCGGTGTGAGTCGGCGGGTATTCCTGTCGAGCGAATCATTCTCGATCCAGGGTTCGGCTTCGCAAAAACGTTGCAGCACAATCTAAGCTTGTTCAAACATATGGAAGCTTTGCATGCCTTCGGCAGACCCCTGTTGGTCGGGGTTTCGCGCAAGAGCATGATAGGGCAGGCGTTGAATCGGCCGGTGGGCGAGCGCCTCTATGGCGGCCTTGCCCTGGCGGCGCTGGCTTCGCAAAAAGGTGCGCGTATATTGCGCGTCCATGATGTAGCCGAAACAGTCGATGTGGTGAAGATGATCGCCGCAGTGGAATCAGCCGAATAAGAATGATGGAGCGTTTATGACTAGGAAATACTTTGGTACCGACGGCATCCGTGGTCGAGTAGGCGAATACCCGATCACTCCTGATTTCATGCTCAAGCTCGGGTGGGCCGCAGGCATGGCGTTCCGCAAAATGGGTGCCTGCAAGGTTCTGGTCGGCAAGGACACCCGGATTTCCGGTTACATGTTCGAATCTGCGCTTGAGGCCGGTCTCACCTCCGCTGGCGCTGACGTCATGCTCCTCGGTCCGATGCCCACGCCTGCCATCGCCTATCTGACGCGTACTTTCCATGCCGAAGCCGGCATCGTGATCAGTGCATCGCACAACCCTCATGATGACAACGGCATCAAGTTCTTCTCGGGCAAGGGCACCAAGCTCCCGGATGAAGTCGAGCAGATGATCGAAGAGCTGCTGGACACGCCTATGACCGTGGTCGAGTCGAGCAAGATCGGCAAGGTTTCACGCATCAATGACGCCTCGGGGCGTTACATCGAATTCTGCAAGAGCAGCGTGCCAACCGGTACAAGCTTCTCTGGTTTGAAAATCGTTATCGACTGTGCCCATGGTGCGACTTACAAGGTAGCACCTAGCGTATTTCGTGAGCTGGGTGCCGATGTTGTAGTGCTGTCGGCGCAACCCAACGGCTTGAACATCAACGACAATTGCGGTTCGACCCACATGGGGCAGCTTCAGGCTGCCGTGCTCGCCGAGCACGCAGACCTGGGTATTGCGTTCGACGGTGATGGCGACCGGGTTCTGATGGTCGATCACACTGGCGCTATCGTCGATGGTGACGAGCTGCTGTACATAATCGCTCGCGATCTGCACGAGCGTGACAAGCTGCAAGGCGGTGTTGTCGGGACGCTGATGAGCAATCTGGGGTTGGAACTGGCCCTGGCGGATCTGTCGATTCCGTTCGTGCGCGCCAATGTTGGCGATCGTTACGTGATTGCTGATCTGCTCGAGCGCAACTGGTTGGTGGGCGGTGAGAATTCCGGCCACATCGTTTGCTTCAATCACACCACAACGGGCGATGCGATTATCGCTGCGCTTCAGGTGCTGATGGCGCTGAAAACCCGCTCCGAAAGTTTGGCTCAGAGTCGTCAGACGTTGCGCAAGTGCCCTCAAGTGCTGATCAATGTGCGTTTTGGTGGCGGTGCCAGTCCTTTGGATCACCCGTCCGTCAAGGAAGCCAGCGAGCGCGTGACCAAGGCCATGGCCGGGCGCGGGCGTGTACTGCTGCGCAAGTCCGGGACCGAGCCGCTGGTGCGTGTGATGGTCGAAGGCGAGGATGAAAAGCAGGTTCGTGCGTACGCCGAAGAGCTGGCAAAACTGGTTACTGAAGTTTCTGCCTGATTTCGGCTTGCCAGCCATGATTGTGTTGGGTAACATCTGCGCCCACTTTGACCGACGAGGTGCAGCATGCGTCGCCCTATGGTAGCTGGTAACTGGAAGATGCACGGTACCCGCGCCAGCGTCGCTGAGCTGATCAATGGCCTTCGTGAGATGGCCTTGCCGAGCGGTGTTGATGTAGCGGTATTCCCGCCTTTTTTGCATATCAATCAAGTGATTGATGGCTTGGAAGGTAAATCGATTTCGGTCGGTGCGCAGAACTCTGCGGTGGAATCCATGCAAGGTGCGTTGACCGGTGAAGTTGCGCCGAGTCAGTTGGTGGATGCAGGTTGTTCCCTGGTGCTTGTCGGGCATTCCGAGCGCCGCCAGATCATGGGCGAGCAGGACGGGATGCTGATCCGCAAGTTTGCAGCGGCACAGGCATGTGGCTTGATTCCGGTGTTGTGTGTAGGGGAAACCCTCGAAGAGCGTGAGGCGGGAAAAACTCTTGAAGTTGTCTCGCATCAGCTGAACAGCATCATCGACGAGCTGGGTGTTGGTGTTTTTGCTAAGGCGGTCATCGCTTACGAGCCAGTCTGGGCCATTGGTACCGGGCTGACTGCTTCGCCGCAACAGGCTCAGGATGTGCATGCAGTCATCCGCGCTCAGTTGGCGGCAGAGAATTCTGAAGTCGCGCAAGGTGTGCGGCTTCTATACGGCGGCAGCGTGAAGGCGGCCAATGCGGTCGAGCTGTTCGGCATGCCGGATATCGATGGGGGCCTCATTGGTGGGGCGTCCCTGAATGCAGATGAGTTCGGTGCGATATGTCGCGCCGCGGGAAACTGAAAAAATGCTGGAAACAGTCGTAGTCGTTTTTCATCTGCTGGGTGCATTGGGCGTAGTGGCTCTGGTATTGCTGCAGCAGGGTAAAGGTGCGGACGCTGGCGCGTCTTTCGGCGCAGGTGCTTCAAATACTGTGTTCGGAAGCCAAGGTTCCTCTACCTTTCTCAGTAAGTTTACTGCTATACTCGCCGCAGGTTTTTTCATAACCAGCTTGGGGTTAGGTTACTTTGCTAAAGAGAAGGCTCATCAGCTGACTCAAGTAGGTCTCCCAAATCCAGCGGTGTTGGAAGTTCCAAAGCAACAACCGGCTTCTGATGATGTCCCGGTGCTTCAAGAGCAAAAGTCGGCTACTCCAGCGACTGACGTACCTCCAGCTCAAGAGCAGAAGTAAGAAGGGTTTCAAACGTAGTTTTGCCGAGGTGGTGGAATTGGTAGACACGCAACCTTGAGGTGGTTGTGCCCATAGGGTGTAGGGGTTCGAGTCCCCTTCTCGGTACCAATTAGTCAGGAGAGCCCGCTGTTGCGGGCTTTCTTGCAGGTGGAAGGTTACATTGACCCTCCAGGGGATCGGTCGTATACTTCCGCCCCAGCTTTGTCGCGGGGTGGAGCAGTCTGGTAGCTCGTCGGGCTCATAACCCGAAGGTCGTCGGTTCAAATCCGGCCCCCGCAACCAGTTTAAGGAGCCCCTTTTAAGGGGCTTTTTGTTAGCTGGACACTTTCAACGCCGCTGTTCGACGGCGTTTCAAGGATGGGCGTTTCGCCCATTTTTTTATTTTCATGGCATGCACATACATGCACTAGGGGGTTCAGGTGTCGAGCAAGCTAGAAGAGTTGCAGGCCTTGCTGGCCCCGGTGGTCGTGGCCCTAGGCTATGAATGCTGGGGTATTGAGTTTTCGGCGCAAGGTCGCCACTCAATGTTGCGCGTTTATATCGATAAAGAGGGCGGTGTACTGGTGGACGATTGCGCCATCGTAAGCCGTCAGATCAGCGGCGTCCTGGATGTTGAAGATCCAATCTCCGTTGAATACACCCTTGAAGTTTCCTCGCCTGGCATGGAACGCCCTCTGTTCACTCTTGAGCAGTTTGCAAAATTTGCCGGTGAACAAGTGAAGATCAAACTGCGCTCGCCTTTTGAAGGTCGACGCAACTTTCAGGGCCTTCTGCGCGGTGTAGAAGAGCAGGACGTCGTGGTGCAGGTAGATGATCATGAGTTCCTGTTGCCGATCGATATGATCGACAAGGCCAATATTATTCCCAGTTTTGACTGAGACGCGGATCCCGCGGATCCAATGGCTTGCGAAAGGCGAGGCGTACGATGAGCAAAGAAGTACTGCTGGTTGTTGAGTCGGTATCCAATGAAAAAGGCGTACCGCCAGGTGTGATTTTCGAAGCGCTGGAGCTGGCTCTGGCCACTGCTACCAAAAAGCGTTTCGAGGACGAAGTTGATCTGCGTGTGGAAATCAATCGCCACACCGGTTCCTACGAGACTTTCCGTCGCTGGACTGTCGTCGAAGAAGATGATCTGGACGATCCAGCCATCGAAACCTGGCCAAGCAAGGTTGCTCAAACGCACCCTGGCGCCAAGGTCGGTGATGTCGTCGAAGAGAAAATCGAGTCGATCGAATTCGGTCGTATCGCTGCACAGACTGCCAAGCAAGTCATCGTGCAGAAAGTTCGCGAAGCCGAGCGCGCCCAAGTGGTGGATGCTTACCGCGAGCGCCTGGGTGAAATCATCTCCGGCACCGTAAAGAAAGTGACCCGCGACAACGTGATCGTCGATCTGGGCAACAACGCCGAAGCGTTGCTTGCCCGTGAAGACATCATTTCTCGCGAAACCTTCCGGGTTGGCGTGCGTCTGCGTGCGCTGCTCAAGGAAATCCGCACCGAGAACCGCGGCCCGCAGCTGATCCTGTCGCGTACCGCGCCGGAAATGCTGATCGAGCTGTTCCGCATCGAAGTGCCGGAGATTGCTGAAGGTCTGATCGAAGTCATGGCTGCATCCCGTGATCCGGGATCCCGTGCCAAGATCGCCGTCCGCTCCAAGGACAAACGCATCGACCCGCAGGGCGCTTGTATCGGTATGCGCGGCTCGCGCGTGCAGGCAGTGTCGGGCGAGTTGGGTGGCGAGCGTGTTGACATCGTTCTGTGGGACGACAACCCGGCTCAGTTCGTCATCAATGCCATGTCCCCGGCTGAAGTTGCGGCCATTATCGTTGACGAAGATGCCCACGCCATGGACATCGCCGTTGGCGCAGACAATCTGGCTCAGGCCATCGGTCGCGGTGGTCAGAACGTGCGTCTGGCCAGCCAGTTGACTGGCTGGACCCTGAACGTGATGACCGAATCGGACATCCAGGCCAAGCAGCAAGCAGAAACCGGCGACATCCTGCGCAACTTCATCGACGAGCTGGAAGTCGACGAAGAGCTGGCACAGGTGCTGGTAGATGAAGGCTTCACCAGCCTGGAAGAGATTGCCTACGTACCGTTGGAAGAAATGCTCAACATCGACGGCTTTGACGAAGAGATCGTCAACGAGCTTCGCGCTCGTGCCAAGGATCGTTTGTTGACCAAAGCCATCGCTACCGAGGAAAAGCTGGCAGACGCCCATCCGGCCGAAGACCTGCTCTCGCTTGAGGGTATGGACAAGGATTTGGCGATGGAACTGGCGGTGCGCGGCGTAGTTACCCGCGAAGACCTGGCCGAGCAGTCTATTGACGACCTGCTCGACATCGACGGCATCGACGAAGATCGTGCCGGCAAGTTGATCATGGCCGCCCGAGCCCATTGGTTCGAGTAATAGGCGCGGCCTGAGGAGAGAAGTGCATGACGCAAGTCACGGTGAAACAACTGGCCGATGAGGTCAAAACACCGGTAGAGCGCCTGTTGCAGCAGATGCGTGAGGCAGGTCTGCCGCACACCGCCGCCGAAGAAAATGTGACTGACAGTGAGAAGCAATCCCTGCTGACTCACTTGAAAAGCAGCCACAAGGCGAAAGTGGAAGAACCACGCAAGATTACGCTGCAGCGTAAAACCACCAGTACCCTGCGTGTTGCTGGCAGCAAAAGCATCAGCGTTGAAGTACGCAAGAAGAAAGTCTTCGTACAGCGCAGCCCGGAAGAAATCGAAGCCGAGCGCAAGCGTGAGATGGATGAACGTCGCGCAGTAGAAAATGCTGCCCGTCAGAAGGCTGAAGAAGAAGCCAAGCGCCGCGCCGAAGAAGAAGCGCGCCGCCAGCCTGCTCCTGCTGCCGCGCCTGTTGCTGCGGTCGAGCCTGTTGCAGCACCTGCTCCGGTTGTCGAGCCTGTGCGTGAAAGCGCTCCGGTCGTGGCGGCCGCTCCGGCTCCTGCTGCAGATGCTCGTAAACGCGACGAACAGCGTCGCCCGGACAAACCACGTGCTGACGACAACAATCGTCGCGGTGGTGGTGGCGATGGCGAGCGTAAAAACGCTCCGCATCGCGCTACGGTCAAAGAAAAGGCCCCGGCTCCACGCGCTGCTCCACGTACTACCGATGAAGAAAGCGATGGCTTCCGTCGCGGTGGTCGCGGCAAGGCCAAGCTGAAGAAGCGCAACGCCCACGGTTTCCAGAACCCGACCGGTCCTGTCGTGCGCGAAGTGAAGATCGGCGAGACCATCACTGTGGGCGATCTGGCCCAGCAGATGTCGGTCAAGGCTGCTGAAATCATCAAGTTCATGTTCAAACTGGGCACTCCAGCGACCATCAACCAGGTACTGGATCAGGAAACTGCCCAGTTGGTTGCCGAGGAACTGGGCCACAAAGTGACCCTGGTCAGCGACACCGCTCTGGAAGATTCCCTGGCCGAGTCCCTGAAGTTTGAAGGCGAGGCAGTTTCCCGTGCACCAGTCGTGACCGTAATGGGCCACGTTGACCACGGTAAGACTTCCCTGCTCGACTACATCCGTCGTGCCAAGGTAGCTGCTGGCGAAGCCGGTGGTATTACCCAGCACATCGGCGCATACCACGTTGAAACCGACCGTGGCATGGTGACGTTCCTCGATACTCCTGGTCACGCTGCGTTTACCGCGATGCGTGCCCGTGGTGCCAAGGCGACCGACATCGTGATCCTGGTGGTCGCAGCGGACGACGGCGTGATGCCACAGACTGTTGAAGCCGTTCAACACGCCCAGGCTGCCGGTGTTCCGCTGGTCGTGGCAGTGAACAAGATCGACAAGCCGGGCGCCGATCTCGATCGCATCCGTAGCGAACTGTCGGTACACGGCGTGACTTCGGAAGAGTGGGGTGGTGATACGCCATTCGTACCGGTTTCCGCGAAGATGGGTACCGGTGTCGACGAACTGCTCGAAGCCGTTCTGCTGCAGGCCGAAGTTCTGGAACTGACCGCTACTCCATCGGCTCCTGGTCGTGGTGTCGTGGTTGAGTCCCGCCTGGACAAGGGCCGTGGCCCGGTGGCGACCGTTCTGGTTCAGGACGGTACCCTGCGTCAAGGCGACATGGTCCTGGTCGGTTCGAACTACGGTCGCGTTCGCGCCATGCTCGACGAGAACGGCAAGCCAATCAAGGAAGCCGGTCCAGCCATCCCTGTCGAGATCCTCGGCCTGGACGGTACTCCGGACGCTGGTGACGAGATGAGCGTGGTTGCCGACGAGAAGAAAGCCCGTGAAGTGGCTCTGTTCCGTCAAGGCAAGTTCCGTGAAGTCAAACTGGCTCGTGCTCACGCAGGCAAGCTGGAAAACATCTTCGAAAACATGGGTCAGGAAGAGAAGAAGACGCTCAACATCGTCCTCAAATCCGACGTCCGTGGTTCGTTGGAAGCTCTGCAGGGCGCTCTGAATGGCCTGGGCAACGATGAAGTGCAAGTGCGCGTAGTCGGTGGCGGTGTCGGTGGTATCACCGAGTCCGACGCCAACCTGGCACTGGCCTCCAACGCTGTACTGTTCGGCTTCAACGTGCGTGCCGATGCCGGCGCTCGCAAGATCGTCGAGCAGGAAGGTCTGGATATGCGTTACTACAACGTGATCTACGACATCATCGAAGACGTCAAGAAAGCCCTGACCGGTATGCTCGGCAGCGATGTTCGCGAGAACATCCTGGGTGTCGCCGAAGTGCGTGACGTGTTCCGTTCGCCGAAGTTTGGCGCGATCGCCGGTTGCATGGTTATCGAAGGTGTCGTTCACCGTAACCGTCCAATCCGTGTACTGCGTGAAGACATCGTTATCTTCGAAGGCGAGCTGGAATCCCTGCGCCGCTTCAAGGATGACGCTTCCGAAGTGCGTTCCGGCATGGAATGCGGTATCGGCGTCAAGAGCTACAACGACGTCAAGGTCGGTGACAAGATCGAAGTCTTCGAGAAGGTTCAGGTTGCTCGCAGCCTCTAACTCGCGCACTTCAAGGGCCTCGCCAAGCCGCCGCATGCAGATGCGCGGCATGGTGTCAGGACTCTAAACGCAACGCCCGGTCTGGCTTTCGTCAGGCCGGGCGTTTGCCGCTTTCAGACCTCATGGGTTTCACCATGGGGCAGTAACAGGTAACAAGACATGGCAAAAGAATACAGCCGTACCCAACGGATCGGCGATCAAATGCAGCGCGAGCTGGCACAACTGATCCGTCGTGAAGTCAAAGATCCGCGTGTCGGCCTGGTCACCATTACCGCTGTGGAAGTCAGCCGTGACGTGGGTCACGCCAAGATTTTCATCACCGTGATGGGCCAGGACGGCCACGAAGAAATCGCACAAAGCATCAAGGTGCTGAACTCCGCCGCCGGCTTCCTGCGTATGCAGCTGGCTCGCGAGATGAAGCTGCGCAGCGTTCCACAGTTGCACTTCCACTACGATGAAAGCGTGGTGCGCGGTGCGCATCTGTCGGCTTTGATCGAACGCGCAGTGGCTGAAGACAGCCAGCACACGGTTGCGGCAGACGCCGAAGGCACCAAGGAGTAACCGGTGGCTCAGGTCAAACGTATCCGTCGTAACGTCAGCGGTATCATCCTGCTCGACAAGCCGTTGGGGTTCACCTCCAACTCCGCGCTGCAGAAGGTCCGCTGGTTGCTGAACGCCGAGAAGGCCGGACACACCGGTAGCCTCGACCCACTGGCCACCGGCGTGCTGCCGCTGTGCTTCGGCGAGGCCACCAAGTTCTCGCAATACCTGCTCGATTCCGACAAGGGTTACGAAACCCTGGCGCAACTGGGCAAGACCACCACCACGGCGGATGCTGAGGGTGAAATTTTGCTGGAACGTCCGGTGACCGTTGGTCGCACCGAGATGGAAGCGGTTCTGCCCAATTTCCGAGGGGAAATCAAACAGATACCGCCGATGTACTCGGCCCTCAAGCGTGACGGGCAGCCGCTGTACAAGTTGGCTCGTGCTGGCGAAGTAGTGGAGCGTGAACCGCGTTCTGTTACTATTACGCGCTTGGAATTACTGGCCTTCGAAGGTGATACTGCGCGACTTGCGGTGGATTGCACCAAAGGCACCTATATCCGCACCCTGGTTGAGGATATCGGTGAGCAACTCGGTTGTGGTGCTTACGTTGCAGAACTGCGACGGACCCAGGCCGGGCCTTTCACCCTGGCGCAAACCGTCACCCTGGAAGAGCTGGAAGCGGTACATGCCGAAGGCGGCAACGAAGCGGTCGATCGCTTCCTGATGCCATCGGACAGCGGCTTGCTGGATTGGCCGCTGTTGCAGTTCTCGGAAGCGAGCGCGTTCTACTGGCTCAACGGCCAGCCGGTACGTGCCCCCGATGCACCGAAGTTCGGCATGGTACGGGTACAGGATCACAATGGTCGCTTCATCGGGATCGGTGAAGTGAGCGAAGACGGGCGCATCGCGCCACGTCGACTGATTCGGTCAGAATGACCGGACGAGTGTGGCTGTCAGCAGGCACGGTCACTACTCATTTTTAGATACAGGGATTTGTCCCTGGCCTGTTGAAATTGTTTCCCTGAAACAGTTTCCTGATAAAAGGATTGCCTCATGGCTCTCAGCGTTGAAGAAAAAGCTCAAATCGTTACCGACTACCAGCAAGCTGTTGGTGATACTGGTTCGCCAGAAGTGCAAGTTGCACTGCTGACCGCCAACATCAACAAACTGCAAGGTCACTTCAAGGCCAACGGTAAAGATCACCACTCCCGTCGTGGTCTGATCCGCATGGTTAACCAGCGTCGTAAGCTGCTGGACTACCTGAAAGGCAAAGACGTGAGCCGTTACAGCGCTCTGATCGGTCGCCTGGGTCTGCGTCGCTAATAAGCGATTGCGCTAGAGGTTGGTTGTCTGTCGTGCATCAGCGGGTTTCCGCCGGCGCATGGCAGGCTCCCAGCCTCAAGTTTTATCTGGATACCTGCTTTACCCAGCTCCACACAGGCAAGACCAGGACAACCCGCTCGGGCCGATTCCCGACGTTGCCCAAGAATTTCGCAAGAAACCAGTTTCCCCAAGAGCCACAAAAGAAGGTAGGACACCGTGAACCCGGTAATCAAGAAATTCCAGTTCGGTCAGTCGACCGTTACCCTCGAGACTGGCCGTATCGCCCGTCAGGCCTCCGGCGCAGTATTGGTCACCGTTGACGACGACGTCAGCGTATTGGTGACCGTTGTCGGTGCAAAACAAGCCGATCCAGGCAAGGGCTTCTTCCCTCTGTCTGTTCACTACCAGGAAAAGACTTACGCTGCCGGTAAGATCCCTGGCGGTTTCTTCAAGCGTGAAGGCCGTCCTTCCGAGAAAGAAACCCTGACTTCCCGACTGATCGACCGTCCGATCCGTCCACTGTTCCCTGAAGGCTTCATGAACGAAGTGCAGGTTGTCTGCACCGTCGTTTCCACCAGCAAGAAGACCGATCCGGACATCGCTGCGATGATCGGTACCTCGGCTGCCCTGGCCATCTCCGGCATTCCTTTCGACGGCCCGATCGGCGCTGCCCGCGTTGCTTTCCATGAAAGCACCGGCTACCTGCTGAACCCGACTTACGAGCAACTGGCAGCTTCGAGCCTGGACATGGTCGTAGCCGGTACCGAAGAAGCCGTACTGATGGTTGAATCGGAAGCCAAAGAGCTGACCGAAGACCAGATGCTGGGCGCTGTACTGTTCGCCCACGACGAATTCCAGTCGGTCATCAAGGCTGTCAAAGAGCTGGCTGCCGAAGCTGCCAAGCCTACCTGGACCTGGGCTCCACAAGCTGAAGCCACCGAACTGCTGGGCGCTATCCGCTCCGAGTTCGGCGAGGCGATCTCCCAGGCTTACACCATCACCATCAAGGCCGACCGTTACGCTCGCCTGGGTGAGCTGAAGGATCAAGTGGTTGCCAAGCTGTCCGGTGAAGAAGGCCAGCCGACTTCCGCCGAAGTCAAAGCCGCTTTCGGTGAAATCGAATACCGCACCGTTCGTGAAAACATCGTTAACGGCAAGCCACGTATCGACGGTCGCGACACCCGCACCGTACGTCCGCTGAACATCGAAGTCGGCGTTCTGCCGAAGACTCACGGTTCGGCGCTGTTCACCCGTGGTGAAACCCAGGCGCTGGTCGTTGCAACTCTGGGCACCGCCCGTGACGCGCAGCTGCTGGACACCCTGGAAGGCGAGAAAAAAGACCCGTTCATGCTGCACTACAACTTCCCTCCGTTCTCGGTGGGCGAGTGTGGTCGCATGGGTGGCGCTGGTCGTCGCGAAATCGGTCACGGCCGTCTGGCTCGTCGTTCGGTTCAGGCCATGCTGCCTGCCGCTGACGTGTTCCCATACACCATCCGTGTTGTATCGGAAATCACCGAGTCCAACGGTTCCAGCTCCATGGCTTCGGTCTGCGGCGCCTCCCTGGCGCTGATGGACGCTGGTGTGCCGATGAAGGCACCGGTTGCCGGTATCGCGATGGGTCTGGTTAAAGAAGGCGAGAAGTTCGCTGTTCTGACCGACATCCTGGGCGACGAAGACCACCTGGGCGACATGGACTTCAAGGTAGCCGGTACCGCCAAAGGCGTGACCGCGCTGCAGATGGACATCAAGATCAAGGGCATCACCGAAGAGATCATGGAAATCGCTCTGGGCCAAGCCCTGGAAGCGCGCCTGAACATCCTCGGCCAGATGAACCAGGTCATTGGCCAGTCGCGTACCGAACTGTCGGCAAACGCTCCGACCATGATCGCGATGAAAATCGACACCGACAAAATCCGTGATGTCATCGGTAAAGGCGGCGCGACCATCCGTGCGATCTGTGAAGAAACCAAGGCTTCGATCGACATCGAAGACGACGGTTCGATCAAGATCTTCGGCGAAACCAAGGAAGCTGCTGAAGCTGCACGTCAGCGCGTTCTGGGTATCACCGCTGAAGCCGAGATCGGCAAGATCTACGTTGGTAAGGTTGAGCGCATCGTCGACTTCGGCGCATTCGTCAACATCCTGCCTGGCAAGGACGGTCTGGTTCACATCTCCATGCTGAGCGATGCTCGCGTCGAGAAAGTGACCGACATCCTGAAAGAAGGTCAGGAAGTGGAAGTGCTGGTACTGGACGTGGACAACCGCGGCCGTATCAAGCTGTCCATCAAGGACGTGGCTGCAGCCAAGGCTTCGGGCGTTTAATTCGCCTGCACAGCTGACTTTGTAAAAAAGACCCCGCCGTGAAAACGGCGGGGTCTTTTTTTGCCCGGATGAAACAGAGACATTGGCCGAAGTTGCCGGTATGGCTTGGCGATGCTAGGTTTAGCGCACTGCCCGTGTAGCTCAGCCGGTAGAGCAGCGCACTCGTAACGCGAAGGTCGCAGGTTCGATTCCTGTCTCGGGCACCATCCTTTCCTACTTCACCTTTCTGGCCAGGTCTTCGACGGTTCGCTTGAGCTGATCGATAGTGCGGTCCTGGTCACTGACTTCTCGCTTCAGGTTCGAAATCTCGTTGTTGCTGGAACTCGAACTTGAACCGCTATTGCGCTTGAGCTCCTCCATCTGCTTACGCAGGTTATCCAGCTCGCGATCCTGTTCCTTGACGGTGCGCTTGAGCTCGTCGATTTCCTTGCTGCTGGAACTGCTGCTCGAGCCGCTGCTGCGCTTGAGTTCCTCGATCTGACTCGCCTGATCCTTGAGGGTGTCCCGCATCTTGTTCAGTTCACTGACGTCGACATCGGTTTTGACCAGCACGTTCGTGCCGTTCTCATTTTGAACGGCGGCCACCTTGCCGTAGGAGGTCGAGTAGCTGCTGCTCAGTTCAATACTGGCAAGCGCTGTTGCTGGCAGGGCCAAGGCTCCCAGCAGAGTAGTCATTGCGGTGGCGGACAAAACAAACGAAAGCTTCGAGGCGCTACGCATCGGTGGCGTTCCAAATGGCATGCCGGTATGGCACATCGCTATGACTTGGGCTTTTGATTTATGTTCCCGTTGCACAAGCGCGTTGCGTGCTTTTTTGTGGGGCAGATGTAAAGAGTCGTGTAATTCGTCCGACAAACATCCTATATTCGGAGCCTGCCTGAGTATTACCCAGCAGTTTTCAGATGATCCCCGAATGGTCCTGAAGGCCAGATAAACCGCGCGATACACGGTTTTTTGCGTCAGAGAGATCCTTGATGATCCACATCCATCTTCCATTCCCCCGATCAGCGAGAAAACCATGACCGTAAAAGAGTTGAGTCAGGAAGCCAGACACGAAGAAGCGCTGAAAAAGTATGCGCAGGACACGCCCGAGCTGCTGGACGAGATCAAGGACTTGAGTCCGGATGATCAGAAGGACCAGATCCAGTGGGCGTTCGAGGACGAAGCGGAGGCCCAGGGCCTGCAGGCCTGGGAGTTGACGCTCAAGTACACCACTACACCCGAAGAGTTCGAGGCCGAGCGCCTGAAGCTGCATCAAGAGGCGGCCGAGGTGTTGGGTGTGGAGTGGGAAGAGTACTGCGAGATGAACGGTCTGATCGTTTGAAAACAGCTTCAAGCCGCAAGCTGCAAGCCAAAGCGGATTCGCTTGAAGCTTGCAGCTTGTCGCTCGGAACTGCTTTTCAGAGACTGAGTCGCATCGACAAGTCGACCGCCTTCACATCCTTGGTCATCGCACCAATCGAGATGTAATCCACGCCGGTCTCGGCGATCGGCAGCAACGTACTTTCGTTGATCCCGCCGCTGGCCTCCAGCTTCGCCTTGCCGCCGTTCAGGCGCACGGCTTCGCGCATGTCGTCCAGGCTCAGTTCGTCGAGCATGATGATGTCGGCGCCAGCCGCCAGGGCCTCTTTCAACTCATCCAGGCTTTCTACCTCGATCTCCACCGGCTTACCCGGTGCAATTTTGTGTGCGGCGGCGATGGCTTGCGGGATGCCTCCGCAGGCGGCGATATGGTTTTCCTTGATCAGGAAAGCGTCATACAGACCGATGCGGTGGTTGTAGCAACCGCCGCAGGTCACTGCGTACTTCTGCGCCAGACGCAGACCCGGCAGAGTCTTGCGGGTGTCCAGCAGCTTGACCTGGGTCCGGGCGACGAAATCCGCCAGATACTGTGCGCGGGTGGCGACGCCAGACAGCAGTTGCAGGAAGTTCAGCGCGCTGCGTTCACCGGTCAGCAGCGAGCGGGCAGGGCCTTCGAGATGGAACAGCGCCTGGTTGGGCTTGACCCGATCGCCATCGGCGACCTGCCAGTGCACCGCAACCCGCGGGTCCAGGTGGCGAAACACGTTGTCTACCCAGGCGGTACCGCAGATGACGGCGGCATCGCGGGTGATGATGGTGGCTTTGGCCAGGCGTTCGGCCGGGATCAGTTGCGCGGTGATGTCGCCGCTGCCGACGTCTTCGAGCAACGCACGGCGCACGTTGGCTTCGATTTCGGCGGTCAAATCGGCGAGACGTAGATTCGGCATAACGAGCTCCACAAACAAAGTGGCCCGATTATAGGGGCAGGGCGCCGGGCAACCCAAGGCGTGCGATGGGGTCGCGGTGCGCAAATCCCTGCATTTTGTCGATTCCCGGCGGCGATCGGGTGCCATCCTTGAAGCCAGTGCAGAGTCTTGCGGGATCTCAATCACGCCAAGTGATCGCGTCCCGAGGGTCTATCGCGGCATACTGGGCACCAACACAGTCGTCGTTGAAGGAATCGGTATGCAGTTGGACCCCGCGAGCGGTTGGTGTCAGGACGTGCGTTTGTGCCCCTCGCCCAACTTCAATGCGCGCCCCACGGGCGAAATTTCCCTCCTGGTGATCCACAACATCAGCCTGCCGCCTGCGCAATTCGCCACCGGCAAGGTGCAGGAATTTTTCCAGAATCGCCTGGATGTCACGGAGCACCCTTACTTTGAAGGGATTGCCGACCTGCGCGTGTCTGCGCATTTTCTGATCGAGCGTGACGGTGCCGTCACCCAGTTTGTCTCTTGTCTGGAGCGTGCCTGGCACGCCGGGGTGTCGAGTTTCGAAGGGCGGGAAACCTGTAACGATTTTTCCGTGGGCATCGAGCTCGAGGGGACGGATGATCTGCCGTTCACCGATGCGCAATACGACGCGTTGATCAACCTGACCCGGCAACTGCAAAGCGCTTTTACGGCCATCACTGCGCAGCGCATCTGCGGCCACAGCGACATCGCCCCCGGGCGCAAGACCGATCCGGGCCCGGCGTTTGACTGGACGCGCTACCGTGGAGCCCTGGCCCGGGACGCTGCGCAAAAAGAGGATCAACAATGAGTTTTCTGGTGTTGCTGCTGGCGGTATGGATCGAGAAATTCTCGGCCCTGCGCCATCAGGTTCAGCGAGACGGCGGATGGATTCGCGAGTTGCACAAACTCGAATCGAGTCCGCGCATGGCGAAAAATCCCTGGCTGGTGCTGATCGTGCTGGTGCTGCTGCCGGTCGCGCTGCTGGCGTTGCTGTTGTGGGTGCTGGACCCGGTGGCTTACGGCCTGTTTGCGTTGCCGGTGCACCTGCTGGTGGTGATTTACAGCCTGGGCCGGGGCGATCTGCTGGGCGGCCTGGGTCCTTTTCGCGATGCCTGGCGTCGGGAGGATCTGCAAGCCGCAGCCCACGTCGCCAAGCGTGACCTGGATATCTGTGCCGACAGTGGTGAGCAATTGCTGGAGCGGGTCGAAGGCCATCTTCTGTGGGAGGCCTACCAGAGTTTCTTCGCCGTGATTTTCTGGTATTTCCTGCTGGGGCCGGTTGCCGCGCTGAGCTACCGCCTGCTGGCACTGGCTGAGGAAAACGCGCAGAACCCGGCGCTGGTCGAGCGTGCCGGGCAGTTGCGCCACGCTTTCGACTGGATTCCGGTGCGCCTGCTGGCGGCCAGTTTTGCTCTGGTCGGCAACTTCGTCGCGGTCAGCCGGATGATGTTGCACGAGCTGCTGAACTGGAACATCAGCGCCGCGCAATTGATCGAAAAGGCAGGTCTTGTGGCCGCCGAAATTCCGGCGCCGGTGGCGGGGCCTGAAGGCATCAACAACCTAGACCGGATTTGGGAGTTGCTGCTGAGGGCTGCGGTGCTCTGGTATGCGGGGTTTGCGTTGTGGACTGTCCTGCCCTGACTCTTCGATAAAGACGAGAAGCTTCGCGGGCAAGCCTCGCTCCTACAGATCGCTT
>NZ_JAIQWX010000004.1 GCF_020164475.1 Pseudomonas sp. REP124
CTTGCCCGCGATGGGGCCCTTAAAGCCTGCAAAAAATCTCAAGCCTCACGCCAAACCCCTTTCCCACTCAACCGCGCCCGATCATGGGCCACGGTGAAATCCTGCTCCGGCCCTTTCGGCACCACACCCGTCGGGTTGATGGTCTTGTGACTGCCGTAGTAGTGGTTCTTGATGTGGGTGAAGTCCACCGTCTCGGCGATCCCCGGCCACTGATACATCTCCCGCAGCCAGTTCGACAGGTTCGGATAATCGGCGATGCGCCGCAGATTGCACTTGAAGTGCCCGTGGTACACCGCGTCAAAGCGAATCATCGTCGTGAATAAACGGATGTCCGCTTCGGTCAGGTACTCGCCCGCCAGATAACGATTGGCACCTAGCAGCGTTTCCAGATGAACCAGCTCGGCAAACACTTCATCGAAGGCTTCTTCATAAGCCTGCTGTGACGTGGCGAATCCGGCGCGGTACACGCCGTTGTTCACTGCGGGATAAATGCGCTCGTTCAGCGTGTCGATCTCGGCGCGCAGCGGTTGCGGGTAGAAGTCCAGGTCGTTGCCGGTCAGGTCATCGAAGGCGCTGTTGAACATGCGGATGATTTCCGCCGATTCATTGCTGACGATGCGCTTCTGCTGCTTGTCCCAAAGTACCGGCACGGTCACGCGACCGGTGTAATCGGCAGTGTCGGCGGTGTAGCGCTGATGCATGAATTCGAAGTTGTCGAGCTTGTCGCCGGTGGAGCCCAGGGACTTGTCGAAGGTCCAGCCGTTTTCCAGCATCAACCAACTGACCACCGACACATCGATCAGGCTTTCCAGGCCCTTGAGCTTGCGCAGGATCAGCGTGCGATGGGCCCACGGACAGGCCAGGGAAACATAGAGGTGGTAGCGCCCGGCTTCGGCGGCAAAGCCTCCGACACCGCTCGGGCCTGGCTGGCCGTCAGCGGTCACCCAGTTGCGGCGCTGCGCCTGTTCACGCTGGAACGCGCCGTCCTTGCTGCTTTCGTACCACTTGTCCTGCCATTGACCTTCGACTAGCAAACCCATGTTCAAGACTCCTCAACCAATAAGCGTTGGAGAAGAGTCTAGTGAAATAGGTTCGATAAAAAAGCGCAAAGATCGAAGAGTAACTATCGGTTAAATCGATTTGTTCCGCGCATCCCAATAGCGTTGGGCGGTTTCGAAGGCTTGTTCGCGGGGCTGACCCAGACCGCGCAGGGCCAGGGCCATGGTGGAGATCAGCGCCATTTGCGGGTAGCTGTCGACCACATCGCCGCGCCAGACGGCTTTTAGATGCTCGGGGTCCAGGCTGGCGGGTTTGACGTGGCGCTGGCTCGACAGCTGTGGCCATTCCTCATCCCAGCTTTCGCCGTTCGCGGTGCCGTACAGATGGCTGGCGGCATCGGGGTTGATCTCGATCTCGCCGCCATCGCCCTTGATCACGATCGCCGTGTCGCCGAGCAGGCCGCTGGCTTCGCGGTGCACCGCCTGATAGCCGGGATGGAAAATGCTTTGCAGGCCGCAGCGGGCGCCCAACGGATTTAGAATCCGCGCCAGGGAGTGGATCGGCGAGCGCAGGCCCAGGGTATTACGCAGGTCGATCATGCGCTGCAGCTGCGGCGCCCAGTCCACCAGCGGCATGAAGGCCAGGCCACCGTTGTCCAGAGCCGAACCCACTTGCTGCCAGTTGCGGCAAAGCGGAATCTGCAGCGTTTCCAGCAATTGCTCGCTGTACAGCCGACCCGCCGTATGCGCGCCGCCCCCGTGCATGAAAATCCGCACGCCGTTCTGCGCCAGGCACTTGGCCGCCAGCAGGTACCACGGCAAATGACGCTTCTTGCCGGCATAGGTCGGCCAGTCCAGATCGACTTTCAGAGCCGGCGCCTGCAAGCGCTCACGCAGGGCCTCGGTGAAGCCGGCCATTTCCTCGGCGCTTTCTTCCTTGTGGCGCAACAGCATCAGGAACGCGCCCAATTGGGTGGCCTCGACTTGCTCGTCGAGGACCATGCCCATGGCGGCGCGGGCTTCTTCACGGGTCAGGTCGCGGGCGCCGCGCTTGCCTTTGCCGAGGATCCGCACGAACTGGGCGAAGGGGTGTTCGGCGGGCGTTTCGAGGGTCAGCGCTGGATAGTCGGTCATAGGCAATTCGTCGGTTTGGGCAGTCCCGCCAGTTTCGCGGCGAGTTTGGCGGGGGTGCCTTTGAACAGTTGGTTCAGGTGCAGGCTGTTGCCCTTGTCTGGGCCGAGCTTCAAGGCGGTGTATTTGATCAGCGGGCGAGTGGCGGGCGACAGCTGGAATTCGGCGTAGAAACTGCGCAGCAGTTCGAGCACTTCCCAGTGGGCCGGGGTGAGCTGGATGTCTTCGGCGGCCGCCAGGGCGCTGGCGACTTCAGCCGACCAATCGCTCAATTCGACCAGGAAGCCGTCCTTGTCCAACTCGATGGCGCGGGCGCCGACGGTCAATACCTTCATAGCCAGCTGTTGACCTTGTCGTGGTGGATCGACAGCTCGACGAAGGCCGGGTAATCGATCGCTTCGGCCCAGTCCGGCACCGCGATGGCGCGGGCTTCGGCATCTTCGGCGAGGATGTAGAGTTTCAGGCCGCGAGCTTCGAGGGCCTTGAATGGCTCAGTGCCGGGCTGCAGAGCGTAGGCCGAGTCGCCGGACAGCAGCAGGGCGTCGGCGGCGCCGATCAGGCGCAGGCAACTGCCCAGGCGATCGTCGCCGAAAGGGGAATGAGACAACACATGCAAGGTCGACATCAGAGGGTGATCACCTGGTCGTAACGGTCAATGAGGGCGGTGATGTCCGCGGCGGCCAATACCCGGGCCTCTTCCAGCGACAGCGCGCTCGGGTGCAGGCCGCGTTGCGCAACGCTGTCGGCGCAGGCAAAGAGTTCTTCGACACCGAACATCGGCAAGGCCTGCAGATTGGCGCTCAGGTCTTTCTGTTGCAGAGCCTTGGCGTTCTGGCGAGGGGCGAGCTGGAACACGCCGTCATCGAGGAACAGCAGGCCGATCGGCAGATCGAAGGCGCCTCCGGCCAGCACGATGTCCAGCGCTTCCCGGGCAGCGGTGCCGGACCATGGCGCCTGGCGGCTGATGATCAACAGGGATTTGACCATTTTCACGCGCCTCCAAAACAGATCAGGCGGTCGGCATCCTGCACCGCGTCATGCAACTGGCCGAGGCCGGAGAGCTCCCATGGCTTGTCGACGGCCACCGCTTCACGCTGATAGCGCCGGGCTTCTTCCTCGTTCAGCACGCCACGGCGCAGGGCGGCGGCGATGCAGACCACGCCGTCGAGTTGATGATCGCTGACGAAAGCGCGCCATTGCTTGGGCAAGTCCAGCTCGTCCTGGGGCGTGACCACGCTGCTGGACGCGTTGTAGACGCCTTCCTGGTAGAAAAACAGCCGGACAATCTCATGCCCGCCGGCGAGCGCCGCCTGGGCGAACTGCAAGGCGCGGCGCGAGGAGGGCGCGTGGGCGGCGGAAAACACGGAAATGGCGAACTTCATGACGGACTCGATCAGTGAAACTGCGGCCATGATAAAGCTTTATCGGCGGGGCGGCTAAATCGATGTTGGCTGTACTGGCTCCATCGCGGGCAAGCCCGCTCCCACAAGGATTGATGAGATGCCGACAGTTGCGGCTTTGACACGAAACCTGTGGGAGCGAGCTTGCCCGCGAAGAGGCCCGCCCGAACGATGCAAAATCAGCAACCTGGTCAGGGTTTGATCCCATACAGGTCGCAATACTCCAGCCAATCCATCCGCGCCATCTCCGCCACTTCCCGGTGCACTTCCCGGCGCTGGGTTTCGTACTCTTCGGGTGTCGCGGCGGTCAGTTGCAAGGTCAGTTCCCAGGCAAACAGACCAAGACGCTCGGCTTCGGCCTCGAACGCTTCATGCAGGCGCTCGTCACGAAACTGCTCAAGCGTCTCACCCTTGGCCTGGGCGAGCAGGGGGTTCAGGTGGTCGAGCTCCTCACGCAATTCGGGGCGCTCATCGAGAAAGCGTTTCAGTGCCTGTTCATGATGTTCTTCGGGTACTGCCATGGTCGCTCCTTCGGTAGATGTATGCAGTAAAGCAGAACGACACCGGCCGCCACAGTGATACAGTCCGCTTTTTTCTGACGAGCGAACGCAATGCGAATTCTGATGGTGGCGCTGGCCGCGACAATGCTGGCCGGTTGTGCAGGCTCGGTAATGAGCGACGCCCGCGGCAAACCCCCGTACAAGACCCTCAACTCGGACAAACCGGAAAAAGTCGTGGCCCAGTGCGTGCAGTTTTCCTGGCAGGACGAAACGGTGTTCGGCGTGGATGCCAGCGGCTATCTGGAGCCACGGGAGAACGGTGGCACGACGGTGTATACGCGCTCGGCGGAGTCCTTTGTGGACGTGACGACCGATGCTTCGGGTACGGTATTGAGCTACTACGCGCAGCAGGATGATTTCGTTGCCAAGCGCCGGTTGGCAGCAGTTGCTACCTGCTTGTGACTGGCGCACGCATTCAACTGTAGGAGCGAGCTTGCTCGCGATGGTCGTTAACGATAACGTTGGCTGCCTGATGCCCCGCGGTGTTCTTGCGTCCATCGCGAGCATGCTCGCTCCTACAGGGGATGTGTGTAATCAGTAATTCAGGCGTTTCTGGAAGAAGAAATGCCTGTGACCCGGCGGGTAGTCGGCGATGTGGCCGATCTCGCTGTAACCGCATTTGCGGTAGAACTCCGGCGCCTGGAATTCAAAGGTGTCGAGCCACAGTCCAACGCACTTTCTCTCCCGCGCCAGGTCCTCGGCCATCTGCATCAACCGCGTGCCCATGCCCTGTCCCCGGGCCTGCTCCGGCACCGACAGCAGGTCAATGAACAACCACTGATAAAACAACCGCGCATAGAGCCCGCCGAGGATCTGGTCGTTCTCGTCGCGCACCAGCAGGGCAACGTGCTCGGGAATCGCGCCGTCCGCCTTCGATGCGTTATAGGCGCGCAGCGGCTTCAGGATCGCCTGGCGTTCCTCTTCGGTGGGAGTGGGGGTGAACTCGATCCGCAATGTCATGGCTATATCCGTATGGCTGTGAATCCGCAGCCTATCGTGGTCGCCGCCAATCTTCCATCAGCAAAAAAGCGAGGAACCGTCGCCAATGCGCAGATGTCATTTATTCAGACGCGCCATTCCAGAGTGCGACCGATGAGGACCCTCCGTGAACATTTTCGAAGCCCTGCGCGAGAGCCATGAGCGCCAGCGTTCCTATGCCAAGGCATTGATCCAGACCAGCGGCGACACCCCGGAGCGGGTCGAGGCCTACAAGCAGCTCAAATCAGAATTGCAGGCCCATGAAACCGCTGAAGAGCGGCATTTCTATATTCCGCTGATGGAGTTCGACAACGGCGTCGACCTCAGTCGCCACGCGATTGCCGAGCATCATGAAATGGATGAAATGATGGAGGAACTGGACGAGACCGAAATGTCCAGCCCGGCCTGGCTGGCGACCGCGAAGAAGCTGTCGGATAAAGTGCACCATCACCTCAAGGAAGAAGAGCAGAGGTTCTTCCAGATGGCGGGCAAGCTGCTTGACGATAAACAGAAAGAGACGCTGGCGACTCAGTACCTGAAGGAATTCAAAGCTCAACTTACATGAGAACCTGTAGCATTTGTGGCGAGGGGGCTTGCCCCCGTTGGAGCGCGAAGCGGTCCCCAAAAGATGGGCCTGCTGCGCAGTCCAACGGGGCGGTGCGACGTTTCGACAAGCCCCCTCGCCACAATGTACCAACTGCTACATGGACCGGGTCAGGCCGGGAACAGATCGTCCATCCTGCTGGATTCCTTAAGCTCGCATCCTTCCAGCGTCAGCAACATCTCCTTCGCCTCAAGCCCGCCGGCAAACCCCGTGAGTTTCCCCGACGCGCCGATCACCCGATGACAGGGCGCAATGATCGAAATCGGGTTCCGGCCATTCGCCGCTCCCACCGCCCGCACCGCGCTCGGATTGCCGATCTGTTCGGCGATCTGGCTGTAGCTGCGGGTCTCGCCGAAGGGAATGGTCAGCAGCGCCGCCCAGACCTTTTTCTGGAAGTCCGTCCCGGCGAAATCCAGCTCCAGCTCGAATCGATTGCGCGTCCCGGCGAAATATTCGCGCAGTTGCTCGGCTGTGCGGATCAGGATCGGATTGTCCGGCGCTTCGCTCATCGGGCCGAGGCGCACCCGGCCGGGTTTGTCGTTTTCCCAGAGGATGGCCGCCAGTCGCGAACCGTTCGCCACCAGCTTCAACTCGCCGACCGGGGAGGCCAGGGTGGTGTAGGTGTAAGTCATGCCAAGTGCCGCGCCGGATTGTTGAACAGGCGTTAAGGATACTGCGTCGTCCGGGAGGCGCAATACGCAATCTTGACCATACTTCGTACTGCTTGAAGCTTCCCTCAAACGCAGGGCCCTAAAACAACAAGAGACCGACTCATGAAGTACGAACCTTTTGCCAAAACGCTGATTGCGACCTCGTTGGCGCTCAGCTGCCTGACGGCCCATGCCGCCTCCGTCGCTCCGGTTGCCGCCGAAAACGGCATGGTGGTCACTGCCCAGCATCTGGCCAGCCACGTCGGCGTGGATGTGCTCAAGAGCGGCGGCAACGCCGTCGATGCCGCGGTCGCGGTGGGCTATGCGCTGGCCGTGGTGTACCCGGCGGCGGGTAACCTGGGGGGCGGCGGTTTCATGACCATTCAACTGGCGGACGGGCGCAAGACCTTCCTCGACTTCCGGGAAAAAGCCCCGCTGGCCGCCACCGCCAACATGTACCTGGACAAGGACGGCAACGTCGTTCCGGACCTGAGCACCCGTGGCCACCTGGCCGTCGGCGTGCCGGGCACCGTGTCCGGCATGGAACTGGCCCTGAGCAAATACGGCACCAAACCGCGCAAGGACGTGATTGCGCCGGCGATCAAACTCGCCGAAGACGGCTTCGTGCTGGAGCAGGGCGACGTCGATCTGCTGGAGTACGCCACCGACGTGTTCAAGAAGGACATGAAAGACTCCGGCTCTATCTTCCTGAGCAACGGCGAGCCGATGCAGGTCGGGCAGAAACTCGTGCAGAAAGATCTGGCGAAAACCCTGCGGACCATTTCCGACAAGGGCGCCGACGGCTTCTACAAAGGTTGGGTGGCCGACGCCATCGTCACCTCCAGCCAGGCCAACAAGGGCATCATCACCCAGGCTGACCTGGACAAATACAAGACCCGGGAACTGGCGCCCATCGAGTGCGACTACCGCGGCTATCACGTGGTCTCGGCACCGCCGCCCAGCTCCGGTGGCGTGGTGATCTGCCAGATCATGAACATCCTCGAAGGCTATCCGATGAAGGATCTGGGCTATCACTCGGCCCAGGGCATGCACTACCAGATCGAAGCGATGCGTCACGCCTATGTCGACCGCAACAGCTACCTGGGCGACCCGGATTTCGTGAAAAACCCGATTGCCCACCTGCTCGACAAAAACTACGCGACCAAGCTGCGTGAAGCGATCAACCCGCAGAAGGCCGCCAACTCCAAGGAGCTCAAGCCCGGCGTGGCGCCCCATGAAGGCAGCAACACCACCCATTACTCCATCGTCGACAAGTGGGGCAACGCGGTGTCGGTGACCTACACCCTCAACGACTGGTTCGGTGCCGGGGTCATGGCCAGCAAGACCGGGGTCATCCTCAACGACGAAATGGACGACTTCACCTCCAAAGTCGGCGTGCCGAACATGTACGGCCTGGTGCAGGGCGAAGCCAACGCGATCGCGCCCGGCAAGGCGCCGCTGTCGTCCATGAGCCCGACCATCGTGACCAAGGACGGCAAAGTGGTGATGGTCGTCGGCACCCCCGGCGGCAGTCGCATCATCACCGCGACCCTGCTGACCATGCTCAACGTGATCGATTACGGCATGAACATCCAGGAAGCGGTCGATGCACCGCGTTTCCACCAGCAATGGCTGCCGGAGGAAACCAACCTCGAGGCCTTCACCACCAGCCCGGACACGGTGAAGATCCTCGAAAGCTGGGGCCACAAGTTCGCCGGTCCCCAGGATGCCAACCATCTGGCGGCGATCATCGTCGGGGCGCCTTCGCTGGACGGTAAACCCGTCGGCAAGAACCGCTATTACGGCGCCAACGATCCACGGCGTAACACCGGGTTGTCGCTGGGCTACTGAGTGTTGTGTTTAACAGGGGACGGGCCTATGTTCGTCCCCTGATTCACTCACTTCTCAAGGAAGGACCATGACCACCGCATTGCTGATCATCGATGTTCAACAGGCTTTGTGCTCGGGCGAGTACGAGTGTCATGAGATCAAACGGATCATCGACACCATCAACGGCCTGAGCGCCAGGGCACGCAGCGCCGGGATCCCGGTGGTGCTGATCCAGCACGAGGAAGAGGGCGAGCTGTTCAAACACGGCGCCCCGAGCTGGCAACTGGCCGAAGGGCTGCAAACCTCGCCCAAGGATCATCGCGTGTTCAAGACCACCGGCGATTCGTTCTACCAGACCAACCTGCAGCAGCTTTTGCCGGTGGAGGATTTCGAACGCCTGATCATCTGCGGCCTGCAGACCGATTACTGCGTGAACGCCACCCTGCGCCAGGCTCATCAATTGGGTTACGACGTGGTGCTGGCGGGCGATGCGCATTCCACCGTGGACAACGGCAATGTGAAGGCCGAAGACATCATTGCCGAACACAACCGCGACTGGGCGGACCTGAGCAGCTCGGTGGCGCGGGTTGATGTTGTTTCCACCGCCGAAATCCGCTTCTAACACCACCACCGCCCCTGTAGGAGCGAGCATGCTCGCGATGGACTGAAGGGCACCGCGGGGTATCAGGTTCCCCGCGTTATCGTTAACGACCATCGCGAGCATGCTCGCTCCTACAGGGACGGGTTCGAATTGAATATCTCGATCAGTTCATTGAGAAACGCACTCACCAAATCCCGCTGCCGCGCCGAGTGCCGCACCGCCGCATGAAACCCCACCTCATAGCGCAACAACTGTGGATTGAGCGGATGCAACTGCCCCAACTGCTCATGCCGCGCCGCATAGTGCTGCGGCAGAAACCCCAGATGCTGGCCGGACAGAATCAGCAACGCCGCCCCATCCATGCTGTCGGTCAGCACGCTCAAACGCTCAAGTGAAGTGGGCGCCGGCATTTCCGGCAGCGGATGGCTGGGCCAGACCCAGTCGTAATGACTCACATCCTCCCGAGTCAATTCACCCACCTGCCCGAACAGCGGATGCGACGGCGCGCAGTAGGCGATCTGGGTTTCCTGGAACAGCGGGAAGTAGTCGATATTCGGCAACCGATGCCAGAAGTAACCGATGGCCAGGTCGATATGGCTGTTGATGATCTTCTCTTCCAGCAAGGACGATGACAGCTCGGTGAAATGAAAATACAGCCCCTCGTGCCGGGCCCGGAGGCGGGCGATCGCCTGGCCGATTTTCTTGTTCGCCACCGGGTCGATCTGCCCGAGCAGGCCGATGTTGAGATTGCCCGAAACCTTGCGGTTGATGTGCTGCACCTCAACGCGAAAGCCCTCGGCGGCGGCCAGCAAACGCCGCGCCGCCTCGACGAACTGCCCGCCCTTGGGCGTCACCGAAAACCCGCCGCGACCCCGTTCGCACAGGCGAAAACCCACCCGTGCCTCCAGCGTCGCCAGTTGCGCGCTGATGGTCGGTTGCGTGGTGTTGAGCGCGGTCTGCGCCGCCGAAATCCCGCCGGCCTCGACGACGGTGAGAAACACCCGGATCAAGCGCAGATCCAGCTCCGTTACAGTTCCCAGCATGGGGGCTCCCGATGTGCGATTACACAGATGCGGATCTATGTAAACAGTGTGCCTGCGATATTTTATTGCCCTGACCGACGCCATACATTGCAGGGAAACCAGGGTCATCGTCAGCTTTTTCTGGAGTTTCACCTGATCTGGATGTCGAAACGGCCGCTGCACCCACAACAAAAACAACATCAACTGCATAGGAACCATCGTATGTCAGGGTCCCCACTTTCTGCACAGGCCACCGAGGTCGGCAGCGGATTGGCCATCGAAGGTCACTCGATCGACTACATTCCGGAAAACGAACGCCACGCCAAACTCTCAAGCCAAGGGCCGTTCTGGTTCCTCGGCAATTTCCACTTCTTCACCATCTCCATCGGTTTCGTCGGCCCGAGCCTCGGCCTGTCGGCGCTGTGGACCATGCTGGCCGGCGCCTTGGGCATCATGTTCGGCACTATTTTCATGGCGTTCCATGGTTCCCAAGGGCCGGAGATGGGCCTGCCGCAGATGATCCAGTCCCGTGCCCAGTTCGGTTATCGCGGGGTGATCCTGGCATTGATGGCGACCATGTTCGTGTTCGTCGGCTTCAACGTGGTCAACATCTCGCTGATCATGAACGGGCTGGAACACGTGTTCGGCTTCAATCCGGTGATCGTCGCCGTGGCTGTGGTGGCCGTCGGCTCGCTGTTGTCGATCTACGGTCACGACCTGATGCACAAGGCCTTCAAATGGGCCTTGCTGGCGACCCTGCCGTTGTATGCGCTGGTGACCATCGCCCTGATGTTCGGCGCGGGCACCGAAGGCGTCGCCCCGACGACCGAGCTGGGCTTCAACTGGATTGCCTTCGCGACGCTGTTCGCCATCGGCGCCAGCTACAACATTTCCTATGCACCGTACGTGTCCGATTACTCGCGCTACCTGCCGAAAAACACCAGCCGGCCGAAACTGATCGCGGCGGTGTTCATCGGCGCTTCGTTGTCCGGCAGCTGGATGATTGGTCTGGGTGCCTGGCTGGCCCAGGAACTGAAAGCGGCGGATGCGCTGGTGGCGCTGAACCAGGTCGGCTCCTCGATGATGCCGGGGCTGGGCAGCGTGTTGGTCATCGTGTCGGTGGCGGGCTTCCTGCCGATCATCGCGCTGAACACCTACAGCGCCATGCTGACGCTGCTGACCGGTGTCGACTCGATCAAGAAGATCAACCCGACACCCCGCGCCCGGGTGCTGTCGATCAGCGCCATCAGCCTCATCCTGTTGACCTGCGTGCTGTCGATCAAGGGTGACGGGATTGCGCTGTTGAACACCTTTCTTGTCTTGCTGCTGTACTTCCTCGTGCCGTGGACCGCAGTCAATCTGGTGGACTACTTCTTCGTGCGCAAAGGCCGCTACGCGATCCCGCATTTCTTCACGCCGAAGGGCATCTACGGCGCCTGGCAATTTCGCGGCATCGTCTCGTACCTGATCGGCTTTGCCGCGATGGTGCCGTTCTTCTACATCTTCGATGCCGCCGCCGGCAAAGAAGTGTTCGTCGGGCCGCTGGCGCGGGTGCTAGAAGGCGTCGACATCGCCTGGCTGGTGGGGCTAGTGGTATCGGGCCTGACCTATTACATCCTCAGCCGCTCGCTGGACCTGGACGCCGAGCGCCGGGTCATCGAGACGATCAGCGAAAAGGACATTGTCGCCATGACCCATTCATCTGCGGAGGCGCTGCGTTGAACGCTGTAAAAAACACGGTGGTCGCCTGCTGCCAACTGGCACCGAAAGTCGGCGACCTCGCACACAACCGCAGCCTGACCGAGCGGGCCATCCGCTCGGCAGCTCTGCAAGGCGCCCAGGTGGTGGTGCTGCCGGAGCTGGTGCAGAGCGGTTATGTATTCGAAGGCCGCGTCGAAGCCCTGGCCCTGGCGGAAACCCGCGACGGGCCGACCCTGCAACTGTGGCAGGCGTTGGCGCGGGAGCTGAACCTTGTAGTGGTGGGCGGTTTCTGTGAGCGCCTGCCCGGCGACGAACTGGCCAACAGCGCTGCGCTGATCGATGCCCAGGGCCTGCGCGCGGTGTACCGCAAGGCGCATCTGTGGGATGCCGCGAAGGACATCTTCACAGCCGGTGATGCCGCACCGCCGGTTATCGACACCGTCCACGGGCGCATCGGCGTGCTGATCTGCTACGACCTGGAGTTCCCGGAGTGGGTGCGCTTGCCGGCGCTGGCCGGTGCGAACCTGCTTTGCGCGCCGGTCAACTGGCCTGACGGTCCACGACCACTGACCGAGCGCCCGGCGGAAGTCCTGCGGGTTCAGGCCAACGCCTCGGTGAACCGCATGTTCATTGCCGCCTGCGACCGCCACGGTCACGAGCGTGGCGTGAGTTGGGTGCAAGGTTCGGTGATCGTCGACGCCGACGGCTATCCAGTGGCCGGACCGGCGGAGCAGGGCGGCGAACAGATGCTGCTGGCCAGCCTGAACCTCGCCGAGGCGCGCAACAAGCGCATCAGCCAGCGCAATGACCTGCACCGCGACCGCCGGCCGCAGTTGTACAACCTCATGAACACCTGCTCCCACGACGGGTGAACAAGAAACATCCGCAACAACAGCTACACTCGGTGATACCCCTGTAGGAGCGAGCACGCTCGCGATGGACGTTAACGATGACGCGGGAAGCCAGATTCCCTGCGGCGTCTTTGCGTTTTTCGCGAGCAAGCTCGCTCCTACGGTTATTCCGTCATCTACCGCCAGGGATGCAGAACTTCCGAGGGCTGCCTTTCATGGATGTGTTTGCACTGTTTTACCAGCACCTGTTCAGGTGGATCATCGCGCCAGTCAGCGAGCAGTTCCTCGGCCTGTTCGACCTCAATGGCCGTCTGTGCGTGGCCTTTCTGTTTACCTCCTACACCGTTGCCTACGGCCTGTATCGCTATCGAAAGGCCCGCGGCCTGAGCGATGCGCCGACGTTCTGGGCGTTCCTGGGCGGCAACCGGGTGCATTTTCATCCCTCTGCACTGCTCGACTGCCGCTATTACTTCGTGCGCGCGATTCTCAAGGTCGTGCTGGTGGTGCCGATCGTGGGGCTGGTGGATCCCTATGTGCTGCGCTCCCTGGATTACGTGCATTTCTTCACCCAGCTCTGGGGCGCGCGGGTGCAGGTCGAAGAGCATTTGGCATTAACGCTGCTCTATGGCCTGGGGGTTTTTGTGGTGCAGGACTTCGCGCAGTACTGGGCCCATCGCGCCTACCATTCGCGCTACCTGTGGGCATTCCACAAGGTTCACCATTCGGCGCCGGTAATGGTTCCAGTCACGGCCAGCCGAGTGCATTTCGTGGAGAAAATCATCGAGCGGCTGATGGACATCGTTTTCATCGGCGCCTTCGCCGGCATCTTCTGGTACGCCTGTGGCGGCGAGATCAGCCGCTACACGTTGTTCGGGGTGACCTACATCGTGTTCATCTTCAATGCCCTGGCGGCCAACCTGCGACACAGTCATGTCTGGCTGTCCTTCGGGCCGGCGGTCGAACACGTGATCAACAGCCCGGCGCAGCATCAGATTCATCACAGCGACGCACGCAAGCATCACAACAAGAATTTCGCGGTCAACCTGTCACTCTGGGACTGGATGTTCGGCACCCTCTACGTCACCCATTCGAAGCCCGAGGCGATTCGTTTCGGCACCGGAGAGGCGGGGGATCAGCGTTACCTGACGATCTGGGGCCTGATCGTGACGCCCTTCATCGATACCTGGCACAGGTTGCGTCAGAGCAAATGGCGAATACCAGGCCGCTCGGCAGTCCGAAGGCTGATCAACGCTCGGGAAGTTTCCAGCGCTCGCGCAGCCGTTCGTATTCCGATTCCGGCAGTTGCACCAGCAAAGGAGAACGGTGCGGATCGAGCCAGATGAACAAACGTTGGATATCCGCCGGGGCCATGGCGGTGCAGCCACGAGTCGGTGTCGATGGGCTGCGCCAGATGTGGAAGAAAATGCAGGAACCTGCGTTCGGTCCGGCCGGGGTGTTGTGCTCGATGAAAATGCCCTGGCGGTACAAGTCATCGTTGCGGCGCATGCGTTCGGAGCTGTTCCAGTCTTTGCTTACTGTCGTGCCGTCGACCAGTTGGTTGTAGCGACCGGACTGGCTGTCATCCACGCATTCGATGTTTGTCGTCAGTTCCAGGTAGGGCAGGCGGGTTTCAGCGGAAGGCGCGTAGCCAAATGCCGTTGCCAGTTTGAACATGCCGGCCGGGGCCTTGCCGTCGCCTTCCTGCTTTTTTGGGCCTTGGGCGGTGTCGATGGGCTCGATTCCCTTGCCCCAGCCCATGCCGCTTTTGCCGAGTACCACCGGGAACGGATCTTCGAACTTTTCGAACCTGGCACCGTGGCGCTCATAGCGCTGGGCAGTGGCCTGGATGGCGTCCCAGTCCTTGCTGATGACCACGATCAGTTGCTGACTGTCGTCGAGCCCCCGAGCCATCGCAAGACCGGGCAACAGCAGCAGGGCACAGGTCTTGATCAGGCGCTTCATGGTTTGGCTTCAATCGGCGTGATGGGGAAGTCCATCACGGTCTTCAACGAAGCGTCCCGCGTATAGGTGAAATGCCACCACTCGGCGGAGTAGCCGGTGAAGCCTTCCTTTTCCATGGCCTTGGTCAGGCGCTGGCGATTTTCCAGGGCGCTTGCGTTGATCAGGGTGGTGTCGGTGTGCGCGCGTTCGTCGAAGCAATCGAAGCCGGTGCCCATGTCGACGGCGCCGTCGTGCCAGCGTTCGGCGTAGGGTGCGGTGCAGTCGACGGGCTTGGCGGCGGGCGACCAGGTGTCGGCGGGCAGGGCGCCGGGGCCGGTCAGGGTCAGGTCGACGGTGCTGCCTTTGGAATGATTGGAGACCCGCGCCACGTAGCCCAGGCGCCAGAAGTCCTGCTTGGCGACTTGCGGGTAGAACTCAGGTTTGCGCGGGTCGCCGGGTTCTGTGGCGAATCGGCCCATGTCCGCCACCGCCCGGGCCGGGCGATAGCAGTCGAAGACTTTCAGGCCGTAGCCTTTGGTTTTCAATGCTGTTTGTACGCGGGAAAGGGCCTTGGCTGCTTCCACCGACAACAGGCATTCCGGGGCTTCATAACCGTCGAGTGGGTGGCCGGTGAAGTTGTGTGGGGTGGCGTAGCGGATGTCCTGTTCGATGGTGGGGTCGATGGTGCGCAGGTACACCATGTGCTCGGGCCTGTCTTCGGCCCCGGCAAATCCGGCGAGGGTGAGCAGCAGCGACAGGCTGCAGGATCGGACTGCAAATGACATCGGGCCGGGTCTCCATGCATGAACGCGAGTGCGCACATCATGGACCGAAATCCGCTCCAACGCATAAAACCTGTGGCTGATGCCGATCTTTCAAACCGCCACAGGACCTGTAGGAGCGAAGCTTGCTCGCGAAAGCGGTGTGCCAGTCTCCAACAATACTGGATGTGCCGGCCTCTTCGCGGGCAAGCTTCGCTCCTACAGGGATTGTGTTTCGGTTTGGTTGTGGCAGCCAATCAGTCGCGGTACACGGGGAAATCGCTGCACATCGCCGCCGCCTGCCGCGCGACTTGTGCTTCGACGTCGGCATCGCCCAGGTGGTCGAGGATGTCGCAGATCCAGCCGGCCAACTCGATGCTCTGGGCTTCCTTGAAACCACGGCTGGTGATGGCCGGGGTGCCGATGCGCAGGCCGGAGGTCACGAAGGGCGATTGCGGGTCGTTGGGCACGGCGTTCTTGTTCACGGTGATGCCGGCGCGGCCGAGGGCGGCGTCGGCGTCTTTGCCGGTCAGGCCCTGGCGGATCAGGCTGACCAGGAACAGATGGTTGTCGGTGCCGCCGGACACTACATCGTAGCCGCGCTTGATGAAGACCTCGGCCATGGCCTGGGCGTTGCGGATCACCTGGGTCTGATAGGCCTTGAATGCCGGCTCCAGCGCTTCCTTGAAACACACCGCCTTGGCCGCGATCACATGCATCAACGGACCACCCTGGCCGCCGGGAAACACGGCGGCGTTGAGCTTCTTCTCCAGCTCTGCATTAGCTCTGGCCAGGATCAGGCCGCCACGGGGACCGCGCAGGGTCTTGTGGGTGGTGGTCGTCACCACGTCGGCGAACGGAATCGGGTTCGGATACAGACCGGTCGCCACCAGCCCGGCGACGTGGGCCATGTCGACGAACAGATAGGCGCCGACCTTGTCGGCGATCTCACGAAAGCGCGGGAAATCCAGGGTCTTGGAGTAGGCGGAGAAGCCGGCGATGATCATCTTCGGCTGGTGCTCAAGCGCGAGGCGCTCCACCTCGTCGTAGTCGATCAGCCCGGTGGCGGTGTCGAGGCCGTACTGCACAGCGTTATACAGCTTGCCGGAGAAACTGACTTTGGCGCCGTGGGTCAGGTGGCCGCCGTGGGCCAGGCTCATGCCCAGCACGGTGTCGCCGGCCTGCAGCAGGGCCAGATACACCGCGGCGTTGGCCTGGCTGCCGGAGTGCGGCTGGACGTTGGCGTAGTCGGCGCCAAACAGCTGTCTGGCGCGATCGATCGCCAGTTGCTCGACCACATCGACGTGCTCGCAACCGCCGTAGTAGCGCTTGCCCGGATAACCCTCGGCGTACTTGTTGGTCAGGCCGCTGCCCTGGGCCTGCATCACCCGTCGGCTGGTGTAGTTTTCCGAAGCGATCAACTCGATGTGATGCTCCTGCCGCGCGTCCTCGGCGTTCATCGCCGCCAGCAGTTCGTCGTCATAGCCCTGGATCTGGTCGTGTTTGCTGAACATGGTGCGGTCCTTTGGTTGCTCTCGAATTTGTTCTTCTGTTCCCTGTAGGAGCGAGCTTGCTCGCGATGGACCTGAGAAAACGCGGGGTGTCAGGTTTCCAGCGTTATCGTTGACGACCATCGCGAGCATGCTCGCTCCTACAGGGGGTGGGGCGAAGCGGTCATGCGTCGGTCTGGTCCTGAATCAGGCGGTCGTAGGCGGCCTGGTCGAGGAGGCTGTCGAGGGCGGCGGCATCGTCGGGGCGCATGCGGAAAAACCAGCCTTCGTTCATTGGGTCGTTGTTCACCAGCTCCGGATCGCCATCGAGCTGTTCATTCACTTCCACCACCTCGCCGTCCACCGGCATGCAGATACTGCTGGCCGCTTTGACCGACTCCACCACCGACACCTCGACCCCGGCACTGAAAGCGCCCAGTTCGGCCAGTTGCACGAACACCACATCCCCCAACGCCTGTTGGGCGAAGGCGGTGATGCCGACGGTGACCAGCCCGTCGCTTTCAAGTCGCAGCCATTCGTGATCGCTGGTGAAGCGTAATTCGCTCATATCCACTCCTCATTGTTCTGGTTTTTTCCGCAGCACGGGGGCAGCGGGTGGGTTGCGGGAGAGATAGCAAAGGTGGTGCCAGATTGGTTTATTTGTTTTAAATCAATTGGATAGGTTTTTTTGGTTTGTCGGGAGAGTCAGGGCCGTATTGAAATCAATACAGACGGACAGGGAAGAGGGGGCGAAGCCTGAACCAGCGAGGGTTAGGGATAGGATGTCTTGAATTCGATACGCTGTATCGATTTGTACACATACCTTGTGGGAGCGGGCTTGCCCGCGATTGCGGTGTGTCAGGTACGGATAGGGTGACTGGTACAACGCCATCGCGGGCAAGCCCGCTCCCACAGGTTTTTGCAGTGAGCCGAAAATAGAATCAGGATCAGGATTTGTTGGGGATTCCATACTTGCGCAACCGAATCGCAATCGCACTGTGCGACGTCTGCAACCGCGCCGCCAGCAAACGACTCGACGGATAACTGCGATAAAGCTGCTCCAACAGCTTCCTCTCAAAACCTTCCACAGCCTCTTCCAGACTCCCCACTTCACCATCGTTCTGCCGCTCCACCGCCGTGCGGGCGATGTCCAGGTCGTCGATGTCCACCAGCGGGTTTTCACAGATGGCGGCGGCGCGGAAGATCACGTTTTGCAGTTGTCGCACGTTGCCCGGCCAGCGGTTGCCGAGCAGGGCGGCGAAGGTGCTCGGCGCCAGACGACACACCGGGCGCTGGATCTGCGCGCAGGCGTGTTCCATGAAGTGCTGGGCCATCAGCAGAATGTCGTGGCCGCGTTCGCGCAGCGGCGGCACCTGCAGGTTGAGCACGTTGAGACGGTAAAACAGGTCCTCGCGAAAATGCCCCTCGCTGACCATCTTTTCCAGGTCGCGGTGGGTGGCGCTGAGGATGCGTACATTGACCTTCACCTCCCGATCGCCACCGACCCGCCGAAAGCAACCATCGCTCAAGAACCGCAGCAACTTGGCCTGCAGGTATGGCGACATCTCGCCCACTTCATCAAGAAACACCGTGCCCTGATCCGCCAGTTCCAGCAGCCCCAGCTTGCCGCCACGCTGCGCACCGGTGAAGGCGCCGGGGGCATAACCAAACAGCTCACTCTCGGCCAGGCTCTCCGGCAGCGCCGCGCAGTTGAGCGCCAGGAACGGCGCGTCTCGCCGGCCGCTGATGGCATGGCAGGCGCGGGCCACCAGCTCCTTGCCGGTGCCGGTTTCGCCTTGGATCAGCAGCGGCGCATCGAGCGCCGCCACCCGTTGCGCCCGGGCCTTGAGCGCACGGATCGGCGGCGACTCACCCAGCAGCGCGTCGAAGCCCTCGGCATGGTCATGGTGCAGCGCCGACAGACGCTCGCCGATGCGGCTCGGTTGATACAGGGTGAGCAGCGCGCCGGCATCGGTGACAGGCATGGCATCAAGCAGCAGGGTATGGCCCGCAAGGCTGACTTCGCGCATCGGCAGGCGAAAGCCGTGCTCGATCAGCGCCGGCAGCAAGTCGGGATCGTCGAACAGCGCGCCCAGCGACTCGCCCGCCGGTTCGCGGCCGCACAGGGCGATCAGCGCCGGGTTGGCCAGCAGCACATGACCGCGATCATCCACCGCCAGCACCGGATCGGAACTGGCGGCGAGCAGGGCTTCCAGTTGCAGGCGTCGGCGTTGCCCCGGAAGGATGTCGACCATGGTCACCGCCTGCACGCCCTCGACCCCGAGAAACGCCTCGCGCAATTCCTCCAGCACCTCGGCGCCGAGGGTCGGCGCGTCGATGTAGACGTTGGGCGGGACCATCTCGACGGCGTCCAGGTTCAAGCTGCGCCGCCCGAGCAGGGCCAGGACTTCCTGGGTGATGCCGACGCGGTCGATGAAGGTGACGTGGATACGCATGGGGAACCTGCAAGCGTGATGACGGGATGAGTATGTCGATTTCGCCGAAGCTCGTCGTCAGGGGTTTTCCGTGGCAGAGGGTTTTGCCGAACAGGCTGCCAGGTCCTCGAGAAACGCCTGGACAATCGGCGGCGGCGCGGTGCCGCGACGGGTGATCACATCGAACGGCGACATCAGCTGCAGGCTGTTCGAGGCCAGCTGGTGCATCTCGCCGGTCTTGATCCACTGCGCAGCGAAGTGCGCCGGCAGAAAGCCCAGATAAGCGCCGGAGATGATCAGGATCGCCATCGCCTCGATGTTGTCCACGGTCGCTGCCGCCTTGCTGATGCCCATGTGTTCGAGGTCGTACTGCTGCATGTAGCCGCGCACGACAATGCGACTGGCGCCGATCTCTTCACGCAGTTCGTCGCCCTCGGCCTGGCTGCCGAACAATGGATGGCGGCGCCCGCAGTAAAGCCCCATGGCCTCCTGATACAGCGGCGTATGCAGAAGGCCCGGCACATGGATCGGGAAGTGCCCGATGGCCAGGTGCAGGCGACCGTCGAGTACCCGTTCTTCAAGTTCCGCCGGGGTGCCGACGTAGACGTTCAGGTGCACATCGTGTCCGCGGGAAACGAAGCGCTGGGTGGTGCGGGGAATGGGCGAGCCGGGATCGGTGATGGTGCTGTCGATGATCCCCAGGTTCAGCTTGCCGCTGATGTGCTGCTTGAGCACATCGGCGTCCATGCAGAAATTTTCCACCGCCGAGAGCAGGCGCTGGGTGGCCTCATGAATCGCCACCCCTTGTTCGGTCAGGCGAAAGCCGCTGCGTCCGCGCTGGCACAGCTTGACCCCCAGCCGCGTCTCCAGGTGAGTCATCTGCTCGCTGATGGTCGACTGCCCGGCGTTCAGCGCCGCCTGGGCCGCGGAAAAGCCGCCGCAGCGGACAATCGTGGCAAACACCCGAAGCAACTTCAGGTCGACATCGTGCAGTTGAATCACCTTGAACCTCCGCCGGTGGATGCATCGGGAATGCCGATATGAGTATCTGATGTTTAGCATTTTTTCCACGAAAAGCTGCGCCCATAGTCTCTCCAACGGCGGTCGCCTTGCAGTCCGCCAAGCCGATAACAAGAAGTGGAGAGGCCCAAATGTCGAACAACGGTTATGAATCCGGTCGCCTGAACCTGCCATTCGTAGGTCATTGCACCTTTGGCAAATCCCCGGTGTGCACCGACTGGGATGCGCTGGACGCAGACGTCGCGGTGCTTGGTGTACCTAACGACATGGGCACCCAGTGGCGCTCCGGCGCACGCTTCGGGCCACGGGGCATCCGCGAGGCATCGACGCTGTTTTCCTTCGGCCATGCCGGCGCCTACGACCACGAAGACGACGTCATGTACCTGACCGCTGCCGACGTACGGATGGTCGACGTCGGTGATGCCGATATCGTCCACACCGATATGGCCACCAGTAACCAGAACACCGAATACGCCGTGCGCAAGATCCTCGACGCCGGTGTGATGCCGGTGGTGCTGGGCGGCGATCACTCGGTGCACGCCCCGGTGATCAAGGCTTTCGAAGGTCGCGGTCCGATCCACATCATCCACTTCGATGCTCACCTGGATTTCGTCGATGAACGCCACGGCGTGCGCTACGGCCACGGCAACCCGCTGCGCCGCGCCTCGGAAATGAACCACATCGTCGGCATGACACAGATGGGCATCCGCAACGTGTCGTCGTCCAACCGCGACGATTACGAAGCCGCCCATGCCGCAGGCTCCAGGATCCTCTCGGTGCGCGATGTGCGGCGCCTCGGTGTCGACGGAGTGCTGGCGCTGATCCCGCAGAACATCAACTACTACATCACCATCGACATCGACGGTTTCGACCCCTCCATCGCCCCCGGTACAGGCACCCCGAGCCATGGCGGCTTCCTCTACTACGAAGTGCTGGAAATCATCCAGGCACTGGCCAGGCGCAGCAAAGGCAACATCGTCGGCATGGATCTGGTGGAGGTCGCACCGGTGTACGACCCGACCGGCATGACCTCGATTCTTGCCGCGCAGCTGCTGCTCAACAGCATCGGTTTCATCTTCCACGAGCGCGCCCAGGCGCGGCAGACCCTGGGCGAAGCCACGCCGGCCTGATGCCCGGTCCGATCATCGAAACCACAGTGACCCGGCAGCAACGCCTGCCGGGCAGAGAGAAGAAAATGGACACGATCGTCAAAAGCTACCTGCAGAAATTCGGCGTCAGCGAAGCCACCCAGACCTTCCTCAGCAAGGTGCAGAAAATGTTCATCGGCGGCGCCTGGGTCGAGGCCAGCGACGGCCAGACCTCCGACGTCATAGAGCCCTCGACCGAAGGCCTGATCACCCGCATTCCCATGGGCACCACCGAGGATTTGGACCGCGCCGTGCAGGCCGCCCGTGCGCAGTTCGACGGCGGCGCCTGGAGCCAGGCCAAGCCGGCGGAGCGTGAACGGCTGATCCAGCGCCTGGCCGACCTGATCGAAGAGAACGCCGAGGAACTGGCGCAGATCGAATCCATCGACATGGGCAAGTCGGTGACCTTCGCCCAGGGCGTCGACATCCAGGGCACCATCGACACCCTGCGTTATTTCGCCGGCTGGGCGACCAAGCTCCACGGGCGCACCGTCGAGCCGTCGCTGCCGGGCAACTACCTGGCCTATACCCGCAAGGAAGCGGTGGGCGTGGTTGGCGCGATCGTGCCGTGGAACTTCCCCCTGCAAACCATGGCCTGGAAGCTCGGCGCGGCGCTGGCCACCGGTTGCACCGTGGTGGTCAAACCCGCCGAACTGACCTCGCTGTCGGCCCTGCGTTTCGCTGAACTGGTGCAGCAGGCGGGGATTCCGGACGGGGTGATCAACATCGTCACCGGGCGTGGCAGCGTGGTCGGTGCGGCCATGGCCACCCACCCGGGCATCGACAAGCTGACCTTCACCGGTTCGACTCCGGTCGGCCGCACCGTGGGCCAGGCCTCGCTGGACGAAATGAAGCGACTAACCCTGGAACTGGGAGGAAAATCACCGGTAATCGTCCTGGCCGACGCGGACATCCCGGCGGCTGCGCAAGCGGTCGCCAATGGCGTGTTCTTCAACTCAGGACAAGTGTGCGACGCCGGTACGCGAGCCTATGTTCATCGCAGTGTCTACGACCAATTCCTGCGTGAACTGGTCGCCTACACCCGGACCCTGAAGATGGCGCCGGGGCTCGATCCGGACTGCTTCATCGGGCCGCTGGTTTCGGCTTTGCAGAAGCAGCGGGTGAGCGAGTACATCGAAACCGGCAAGGCCGAAGGCGCGGAACTGGTCTACGGCGGTCAGCCTGTCGCAGGGCCTGGGTTCTTTGTCGAGCCGACGATCTTTGCTCATTGCCGCAACGACATGCGCATCGTCCAGGAAGAAATCTTCGGCCCGGTACTGGTGACCGCACCGTTCGACGATGAGGAAGAGGCGCTGGCCCTGGCCAACGACTCGGTCTACGGCCTGGCGGCGGCCCTGTACTCCAACGACCTGGGCAAGGTGCACAGCCTGATCCCACGGTTGAAAGCAGGCTCGGTCTACGTCAACGCCCACGGCACCCTCGACCCGTCGATGCCGTTCGGTGGCTACAAACAGTCCGGGTTCGGCAAGGACCTGGGCGCGGAGCAGCTCGATTACCTGCTCGAAACCAAGGCGGTGTGGATCACTTTGCCTGGCTGACACAAGTTCCCCCTGTGGGAGCGGGCTTGCTCGCGAAGGCGGCGGGTCAGTTGGCATGGATGGCGCCTGACACAACGCATTCGCGAGCAAGCCCGCTCCCACAGGGGGGGCGGTACTGATCCAAAAGAATGCGGTTATCTCGTCATGATCTTCCAAGAACAAGAGTCCATCATGAACATAGACGCCAAGCCTGTTACGAACGTATCCCTGCTCGACGACAAGTCCGTGGTCGAGAGTCATTCCATCGACTTCATCCCCGAGAGCGAGCGCACCGACAAACTGTCGAGCCAGGGCCCGTTCTGGTTTCTTGGCAACTTCACCTTCTTCACCATGACCATCGGCTTCGTCGGCCCGAGCGTCGGCCTGACCGCGCTCTGGACCACCCTGGCCGGCACGCTGGGCATCATGTTCGGCACGCTGTTCATGGCCTTTCACGGTTCGCAAGGCCCGCACCTGGGCCTGCCGCAGATGATCCAGTCCCGCGCGCAGTTCGGTTACCGCGGGGTGATCCTGGTGCTGCTGGCGACGCTGTTCGTGTTCGCCGGCTTCAACATCGTCAACCTGGTGCTGATGATGCAGGGGCTGCACACGCTGTTCGGCTTCAACCCCTTGGTGATCGCGGTGGCGGTGACTATTCCGGCGGCGGTGCTGGCGGTCCTCGGTCACGACTGGATGCACCGCGCCTTCAAATGGGCGCTGTACCTGTCGCTACCACTGTACGGCCTGGTGACCCTGGCGGTGCTGATAGGCTGGGTGCCGGATGCGGTGCTGCCGCCGCTGGCCGAAGGCGAAGTGGCCCCGGCGCCGCTGGGCTTCAACTGGACCGGTTTCATCGCCCAGTTCGCGGCCGCCGCCAGCTACAACATCGCCTACGCCCCGTACGTGTCCGACTATTCGCGCTACCTGCCGAAGAACATCTCCAGCGGCAAGCTGATTGCCGTGGTGTTCCTCGGTGCGTCGCTGTCCGGTGCGTGGATGATTTCCGTGGGTGGCTGGCTGGCCGATCACCTGCACTCCACCGATGTGCTGGTGGCGCTTGGGCAAGTCGGCAATACCGTGTCGCCGCTGATGGGCACGGCGGTGGTGGTGGTCACCATCCTGGCGTTCCTGCCGGTGATCGCGATGAACATCTACAGCGCCAAGCTGACCACCCTGACCTGTGTCGACTCGATCAAACACATCGAACCGACCCGCAAGGCGCGGATCCTCGCGATCCTGTTCGTGATCCTGCTGCAACTGGGCGTGGCCATGAGCATCCAGAGTTCCGGCAAAGGCCTGTCGGTGCTGGGGATCTACCTGGTGGTGATGCTGTACTTCCTGGTGCCCTGGACCTCGGTCAACCTCACCGACTACTTCTTCGTGCGCAAGGGCCGCTACGCCATCCCGCACTTCTTCATGCCCCACGGCAACATCTACGGCAACTGGGGCCTGCGCGGCATCCTCGCGTACGCCATCGGCTTCATCTCGATGATCCCGTTCTTCTACATCTTCGACGGCGTCGAGCAGCGCGAGGTGTACGTCGGCCCACTGGCCAAGGCCCTGGGCAGCATCGACATCGCCTGGTTGGTGGGGCTGATCGTCTCGGGCCTGGCGTACTACTGGCTGAGCCGCTCGATCGACCTCAAACGTGAAGAAACCGTCATTCAGCAGATCGAAAAAACCTGTCCGCAATACACAACCGGCGACTCGCTGGGCAAAGCAAAGATGCCCGTCTTCAACGAATCGGCGGTCCGGAGATAATCATGGCTACGCAAAAATACGACTACATCATCATCGGCGCAGGTTCGGCAGGTTGTGTGTTGGCCAACCGCCTGAGCGAAGACCCGGCCACCAAGGTTTTGGTGCTGGAGTTCGGCGGCAGCGACCGCAGCGTGGTGATCCAGATGCCCAGCGCGTTCTCGATCCCGATGAACACCAAGAAGTACAACTGGCGCTACGAAACCGAGCCGGAAACCTACCTCGATGGCCGGCGCATTCACTGCCCCAGGGGCAAAGTGCTGGGTGGTTCGTCGTCGATCAACGGCCTGGTCTACATCCGTGGCCACGCCTGTGACTTCGACGAGTGGGAATCCCTCGGTGCAGAGGGCTGGGGCTACAAGAACTGCCTGCCGTACTTCAAGCGCGCCGAGAGTTTCGAGTCCGGTGGCGACAGTTATCGCGGCCAGACCGGACCGTTGAGCACCACCAGTGGCAACCACATGAAAAACCCGTTGTACGGGGCCTGGGTCGAAGCCGGCGCGGAAGCGGGTTACATCAAGACCGATGACTGCAACGGCTTCATGCAGGAAGGCTTTGGCGCGATGCACATGACGGTTAAAAACGGGGTGCGCTGCTCGACTGCCAACGCCTATCTACGCCCGGTGATGGACCGTCCGAATCTGACGGTGATTACTCATGCGATGACCCGCCAAATCATCCTCGACGGCAAGCGTGCGGTCGGGGTCATGTATGACCATGAGGGTCAGACGCATCAGGTGTACTGCAACCGCGAAGTGCTGATTTCCTCCGGCCCGATCGGCTCGCCGCACCTGCTGCAGCGTTCCGGCATCGGCCCGGCCGAGGTCCTGCGCAAAGCCGGGGTCGAGGTGCGTCACGACCTGCCGGGCGTCGGGGAGAATCTGCAGGATCACGCCGAGGTGTACATCCAGTTCGGCTGCAAGGAACCGGTGACGCTCAACAGCAAGATGGATCCGCTGAGCAAGCTGATGATCGGTTTGCGCTGGCTGCTGTTCAAGGACGGCCTAGGCGCGACCAACCACTTCGAGGCTGGCGGTTTCATTCGTTCCGAAAAGGGCCTGCGCTGGCCGGACATTCAGTTTCACTTCCTGCCCGCCGCCATGCGCTATGACGGCAACAAGCCGATCAAGGGCCACGGGTTCATGGTGCTCACTGGTCCCAATAAACCGAAGAGCCGTGGTTATGTGCGGGTGCGTTCGGCCGATCCGTACGAGCACCCGGAAATCCGCTTCAACTACCTGGAGCGGGAGGAGGACCGCGAGGGCTTTCGCCGCTGCATTCGCTTGACCCGCGAGATCATCGGCCAGAAAGCGATGGACCGTTTCCGCGACGGCGAAATCGCCCCCGGTCCGCAGGTGACCACCGATGAGGAAATCGACGCTTTCGTCCGGGCCAATCTCGAGAGCACCTACCACCCTTGCGGCTCGTGCCGGATGGGTGAGGATGACATGGCGGTGGTGGATTCGGAGCTACGTGTGCGAGGCATCGCCGGGCTGCGAGTGATCGATTCCTCGGTATTCCCGACCGAACCGAATGGCAACCTCAACGCGCCGACCATCATGCTTGCCGAGCGGGCCTCGGACCTGGTACGCGGCAAGCCAATGCTGCCGGCGGCGGAGGTGCCGGTGGGGTTGGTGGAGAATTGGGAGAACAGCCAGCGCTCGGCGTTGCCAGGGCGTAATGTGCGGGTTTGATCAAAGCAAAAGATCGTCCGTTGTCGATCGTTCCCACGCACCGCGTGGGAACGATCAAGGCCGTCGTTTTTTGCTACGCTCCAGGATCCCTGAGACCGCAATGGAGCACCCTCATGGCTATCCTGGCCCTGCGCGCCGACGCCTCGCATATCGACATCATCGCCCCCTTGTTCGACGCCTATCGCGGCTTCTACGGCCAGCCGTCGAACCTGGCGCAATCACGCGCCTTCATCGCCGAACGCATCGCCCGCGACGAGTCGGTGATTTTCCATGCGGTGGACGAGGGCGGCGAGGCGCTGGGTTTCGTGCAGATGTTCCCGACTTTTTCCTCCATCGACGCCCATCGCACCTGGCTGCTGGGCGATCTCTTCACCACGCCTGCCGCACGCGGCAAAGGAGTGGGCACGCTGCTGATGAACACCGCCCGCGACTTTGCGCGGCTGATGGGGGCCAAAGGCATGACCCTGGAAACCGCGACCGACAACCACAGCGCACAGCGGTTATACGAATCGCTGGGGTATGTGCGCGATACCGGCTACTACACCTATTGCCTGGATTTGCGCCAAACCCCATTCCTGTAGGAGCGAGCACGCTCGCGATGGTCGTCAACGATGACGCTGGAAACCTGATGCCCCGCGGTGTTTGTACCTCCATCGCGAGCATGCTCGCTCCTACAGTGTGTCTCACTTGTCGCCGAATACCGGGCGCAGGAAGCTGCGCTCGTAGCTGAGGATGAATTTCTTGTCCTCGGCATACTTGAACGCGGCGATGCACTCGGGGTCTTTCATCGACTGTTGGCGGTAGGTTTCGTAGGCGGCCAGGCTCGGGAAGGTGAACATCGCCATGGCGATGTTGTTGGCGCCTTCGGACGGCAGGAAGTAGCCGTGATGCTGGCCACCGAATTTCTCCACCAGTGGAATCCACAGCTTGCCGTAGTGCTCGAAGGCATCGAGCTGATAGGGGTCGAGCACGTATTTGAGGTAGCAGGTGATCATCTTTTCTCTCCGTCAGGTCAAGGCTAGGTTGATTCGTCTGGCAGGTTGCGCATCACCCGGGCGGTCACCGGCGGCGCCTCTGCACCGCTGGTGTCACGCTTGAGCCATTCGGCCGGGGGCAGGCCCACCACATTTAAAAAGGTTCGGGAAAACGAGGCTTGCGAGCTGTAGCCGACGGTCGTGGCGATCACTTTGATTTGCACGCCGTCGCGCAACAGGTCCTGGGCCAGTTTCATGCGCCAGGCGGTGACGTAGCCCATCGGCGAGATCTCCATGATCCGGGTGAAGCACGCCGAGAATTTCGAGCGGGACATGTTCGCCAGGCTCGCCAGTTTCTCCACGGTCCAGAGGGCTTCGGGCTCCTGGTGAATCCGGTTGAACATCGTGGCCAGGCGTCCGTCCTGAAGGGCGTAGAGCAGGCCGCTGTCGATCCTGCCGTCGGTAACCGAGCGGCGCACCAGCATCACAAAGATGTATTCGAGCAACAGGTTCAGCGCCTTGGTCCGGCCCGGGGCCTGGTCCTGGAATTCACCGATCAGGCTGGCGATCAAGGGCGCGAGGTTTTCCAGTGTGCGGATCGGAAACACCAGGGTTTCCTTGAGCCCCAGCGGGAAGGGTTGCAGCGAGTTGCGCCCGAACCGGAACGATGCGCAGATCAGTTCCGCGCCCTCGGCGGAGCTGGAGCGCAACTGGTAGCGGCAGCTGCTGGGACAGAACAGCACGCTGGGCTCGTTGATCGAAATCTTCGGCAGGCCCGGCTGCACCATGTCGATATCGCCGCGGCTGACGACATGGATGAAAGCCATGCCCGGCGGTTTGTCGAGCACCAGCGTGCCGTCCATGGGCCCGGCGAAAAACAGCCGACCTTGCAGGTGCGTACGTTCGAAGAATTCGGAAAGAATGTCCATGTTGGAGACGCCCGGGTAAAGACTCTGTACGTCCTGGCAAAAGGGCAGCAGGGCAGGGCCGTAGGATGCAGTTCTCGCCGATGGTAATCAACGCCCCTTGCGGGTGCCACGGCCCAGAGCGATTTTTGTGTCCATCACCGGAGCCCACTGCAATGAGCAACGATTCGATCCGCACCGCCACCCAGTACGCCGACCCGACCGAGCCCGCGTTGCCGGACCCGGGCATGAAACTCGACCTGTCCCGCGCCGCGCTGGTGGTCATCGACCCACAGATCGACTTTCTCAGCCCTGAGGGTGTGAGCTGGGGCATCTTCGGCAAGAGCGTCGTCGAGCACGACGTGGTCAATCACCTGGGCCAGTTGTTTGCAGCGGCCAAAGGGGCGGGCATCACCGTTGCCGTGTCGCCGCATTATTACTATCCGTGCGATCACGAGTGGCATTTCGGCGGGCCGCTGGAGAAAGCCATGCACAGCATCTGCATGTTCGACCGCAAGGGGCCGTTGAGCCTTGAGGGCTTCGAGAATTCCGGTGCGGATTTCATGCCCGAGTTCAAACCCTACATCCTCGACGGCAAAACCATCATCGCGTCGCCGCACAAGGTCTACGGCCCGGAAACCAACGACCTGGCGCTGCAACTGCGCAAACACGGCGTGTCGCAGATCATTCTGGCGGGCATGGCGGCGAACCTTTGCGTTGAATCGCACCTGCGCGAACTGCTGGAGCAAGGCTTCGAAGTGGCCGTGGTCCGCGACGCCACCGCAGGTCCTTCGACTCCGGAAGGCGACGGCTACCTGGCGGCGCTGATCAACTACCGCTACATCGCCAATGCGTTGTGGACCACGGAGCAGACAGTCACTTACCTCAAAGGCTGATGCACCCCCACACTGTAGGAGCCGAGCTTGCTCGCGATGCAAGCCCAGGCACCGCGGGGTATCAGGTGTCCAGCGTCATCGTTGGCGACCATTCGCGGGCAAGCCTAGCTCCCACAGGTTTTTGTGTTCACAGCCGATCAACTGTAGGAGCGAGCACGCTCGCGATGGAGGCCCGGACACCGCGGGGCATCAGGTTTCCAGCGTCATCGTTGACGACCATCGCGAGCAAGCTCGCTCCTACACCCTGTCTCGAACCCTGCAGCGCCCTGCCGCGCGGCTTCAGGTGAGCGGCCACACTGAGGAAGGTCGAGAGATCAGCCGCTGAAGCAGTTTCTCATTGGTGAATTCTTCTCACAAAGCCATGCAAAATTGTTGGGATTATCACATCAGTAGTGAAGTTTTAAAGTTGCATCAACTCATCAAGAAGGCCCGGCAATAACGCTCGGGTCGCTGACAGGAGGAGTTGATATGCGTACTTGGCTCATTACTGGCGCTTCCCGTGGTTTTGGCACTCTGATCGCAGAACACGCTCTGCGTGCCGGCGACGCGGTGATTGCAACGGCTCGCAAACCTGAAGAGGTCATCGCCAAACTCGGCGATCATCCAAACCTGCTGGCGGTGCGTCTGGACGTGACCCGCGAGGAGGAAGCCCATAAGGCGGTGGCGGAAGGCATCAAGCGTTTCGGTCGCATCGATGTGCTGATCAACAATGCCGGCTTCGGCGTGCTGGGAGCGGTGGAAGAGACCAGCGCCAGCGAGACCGAGCGACTGTTCGCCACCAACGTCTTCGGCGTGCTCAACGTGACCCGCGCGGTGCTGCCGCACATGCGTCGCCAGCGGTCCGGGCATGTGATCAACATCTCGTCCATCGGCGGCTACCAGGCCTACATGGGGTGGGGCGTATATGGGTCGACCAAGTTTGCGGTGGAAGGCATCACCGAGGCGCTGCATCAGGAACTGGCGCCGCTGGGCATCCACGCCACGGTGGTGGAACCGGGCTTCTTCCGCACCGACTTCCTCGACGAGCAATCGCTGGTGAAGACCGCGCTGGAACTGGCGGACTATGACGAGACGGTGGGCGCGATGCGCAAGCATGCCGAAGCCGCCAACCACGCCCAGCCGGGTGACCCGGTGAAGTTCGCCGAAGCCATGCTGGCGCTGGTCAATGCCCCGAAACCGCCGCAGCGTCTGGCACTGGGCAGCGACACCATCGCGCGTATCGAAGCGAAAAACCGCTTCGTCGCCCAGGAGTTGGCAGAGTGGAATGAGCTGGCGCTGTCGACTGATTTCAAAGGCTGATCATCGACCCCACAAAAAATCCGGAGCCCCGCAAAGGGCTCCGGATTTTTTTCGTTTACTGCGCCCGATCCACTGTAGGAGCGAGCTTGCTCGCGATGGCCGCAAGACCGCCGCGGGGTGTCAGGTACCCAGCGTCATCGTTGGCCACCATTCGCGGGCAATCCGCGAACACCACCCTCCAATGTGGGAGCGGGCTTGCCCGCGAAGAGGCCGGCACATCCAACATCGATGCTGATTGCTCTGACGCCTTCGCGGGCAAGCCCGCTCCCACAGGTTCAGCGTCGTACACAGCTTTAGTGTTCATGGCAACGGGTTGGTATCAGCGGCATTCCAGGCAGAAGTAGGGCATGACTTCGGAGCTGGCGTCGTAGCCGTTGCTACCGTCGGCATAATGATATTGCTGCAGACGGTCGGAACCGCCTTCCGCCACGCGGGTTCCGCGCATGGAGTTATAGCCGGCGGCGACGTTGTTTTGCTTGAGACGGTCGGAACCGTCCGATGCCAGTTGACGTTCGCGCAGACGATCCGCACCGCCTTCGGCCAGTTGACGTTCTTTCAGGCGATCAGCTCCACCTTCAGCCAATTGACGTTCGCGCAGACGATCAGCACCGCCTTCAGCCAGTTGACGTTCGCGCAGACGATCCGCACCGCCTTCAGCCAATTGACGTTCGCGCAGACGATCAGCACCGCCTTCGGCCAGTTGACGTTCTTTCAGGCGATCAGCTCCACCTTCAGCCAATTGACGTTCACGCAGACGATCAGCACCGCCTTCAGCCAGCTGACGTTCTTTCAGACGATCAGCCCCACCCTCAGCCAACTGCCTGCCTACAGTGGTATCCGCACCACTTTCAGCCGCGTTGTGCACCGCCGTATCGGCACCGGCGGTTCCGGCGCCCGCTTCAGCGGCGTGAGCATTGGCTACAAAAAATCCAAGGGTTGAAACGAGGGCGATTCCTAATGCAAGACGTGGGGTGTTCATCATGTTCACCTAGTGAGTCACGGGAGTGTTCAAGCAACAGTCGGGCAGGCGTGAATGCCGGCTGTCGCCGCCCTGACATTCGAAGCCTGCATCTTGATTGCCTGCACAAAACCCGTCACTCATGCATAGGTTGTCCCGCGCAGCACCCAGGTATTAACCGTCCATACAAAGGTATGGCGCCGGTCAGTTGGCCGGCAGCACGGGTGGTTTGTTCTGATCCTTGAGCAGAAAGACCACGAACTTGGCCGGCTTGTCCTTGCTGGCATTGCGGCCGACGGTGTGGATGTCCTCGGGACCTTCGTGGAAGCTTTGTCCCGGCGTCAGGGTGTATTCCTTGCCGCCCTTGACCCCCATGACGATGGTCCCTTCCAGCACATACACGAAGCCGTGGGCATCGTGACGGTGAACCGGATCGGCGCCGCCCGGTGGGTACTCGACGGTGAGGATCATCACTTCCTTGCCGGGATAATCGGGCAGCGCCGTGACCGACACCTCCTTGACATCCGGGTGCGGCGCTTCGGCAGCCAGGGCCGGCGTGGTGGTGAATGACAGCGCAAACAGGGCGAGAAAAACGCGGGATTTCATGGGACGCTCCTGATCAGAGAGGAATGGACCGTGAAGGGCAAGGCTCTAGGCGCCGGTACTCTTGAGCCATTGTTCGAAATGAGTCTTGCCGAGGATCGGGTCATCGCCCGGCGTCAGCGACTGGTCGTTGATGATCGCGCCGTAATAACCGGCGCTGTCGTCGGTGACCACCTGGCGTTGATCCCCGGTGTGTTGCAGATACGTCCGGGCAAATGCCACCAGTGGCTTTTTGTCGGGGCCGGCCAGTTCGACGATGTTGTCCGTGGGCGGGGACACGGCAATTTTCGCCAGCGCCGCGGCAACATCCGCCGAGGCAATCGGTTGCAGCGCTGCCGAGGTCAGGCGCGCGGTGTCGCCTTGCATGCTGTATTGGACGATCGCGCCGATGAATTCGAAAAACTGCGTGGCGCGCACAATGGTGAAGGGCACCGTGGAGCTTTCGATCAACTCTTCCTGAATCATCTTCGCGCGGAAATACCCGCTTTCCAGCATGCGGTCGGTGCCCACCACCGACAGCGCGACGTGATGGCTGACCCCGGCAGCCTTCTCGGCGGCGGCGAGATTGCGTCCCGATTTCTGGAAAAACTCAAGCACTGCGGCGTCTTCGAAGGAAGGGGAGTTGGCGACGTCCACCACCACCTCGGCTCCTTGCAAGGCGGCCTGCAAACCTTCGCCGGTGACGGCGTTGACCCCGGATCTGGGCGAGGCCGACATGACGTCGTGACCGCCTTCACGCAACACCTTGCACAACTGGGTGCCGATCAGGCCTGTGCCGCCGATGACGACAATTTTCATGAGTGTCCCTCTTTACGCAGGTGTGCGGTGGCTGGCTTTTGCCACGCACTGGATGAGTCGGCGCGCCTTGCGCAAACGGCGCTCTGATAGGCCAGTCTAGGCCGGTGCCGGTTGGGCGTGCGCTGGCGGGATGGACGGTCGGATATTGCATGACGCGTCGGAAAAGCTTCGGCAGGGCGGTCAGGTCATGATCAAATGGCGGCCATTTTTTTGCCGCAGGCCCTGCCTGATCTGGAGTAGTCGATGAACAAAGCGGCCATGATGACCTTCGTCCTGTGTTTGGGCGCGGGCCTGTTCGCGGCGAACGCGAATGCCGAGGGCGATGTCGAGGCGGGCGGGAAACTGTTCAAGCGGTTCTGCAGCGGCTGCCATCAGATCGGCGATTCGGCGCGGGCCTTTTTCGGTCCGCAGCTCAACGGCATCGTCGGGCGTCCTGCGGCGAACACCACGGACTATCAGTATTCCGATGCGATGAAGTCATCGGGCATCGTCTGGACCCGGGAGAAATTGGCGGCGTACATCGAAGCGCCGAAGACGCTGGTGCCGGGGACGCGGATGATTTTCTGGGGGATGAGCGATCCGGAAAAGATCGAGGATCTGCTGGCGTATTTGCAGACCTTCCCGGCGCCGTAAACCTGTGGGAGCGAGGCTTGCCCGCGAAAGCGGTGGGTCAGACAAGAAGATGTTGGCGGGCCTGACGCCTTCGCGGGCAAGCCTCGCTCCTACAGTTCGGCAGATGATTTTGGGTGTCGGTGAGGCCGTCTTCGCGAGCAAGCCCGCTCCCACAGTTGATCGGTGTCGGGCGCATCATTTGAGTACACCTGGGACCCAATGTGGGAGCGGGCTTGCCCGCGATGGCGATAGCAGCCTCACCACCTTTGCGACCTTAGCGCCGCAACCCCGCACAATGATCCTTCTCCGGCTGCGCCGCCGTAAACCACACATAATCCGCACTTTGCGCCGTCACCGTCCTGCCCACCTCGGCCAGGATCAGCACCGCATTCCCCTGACCAGCCCCAAGATCCTCAAGGTGCAGCGGCACCCCCAGATCCTTGCGCACATGGAACGCCCCGGCCAGCAACACCGCCGGCGTCGGCGCCGCCAGCAGGCGTTCGGCCATGCGTCGGTCGCGCTGCTGTTGCACGGCAAGCATCGCCGGCATCTGCTTCTCCGGAAGCAAGCCGCAATGAGACTCGCGAATGTCATCGAGCAGGGTCGCCTGAACCTGCTCGGTGGTGGATGCCTTGCCCGTCAGCGCAGGACGCTGCTTGTAGATCTGCATGATCTGCGCCCGATCCAGGTTGGCCGACAGCAGCGGGTAAGGCTGACGCAGGGCATAGGTGACCAACGCGCCATAGACGCCCCAGTCCCAATTGGCTTGCCAGGCCAGCGCCTGATACGGGTCGGCCGGCGGATCACCGGCGCGGGTCGCCGTCTGCACCGCATCCACTTTGGCCTGTTGATCGGGGTTGAGCATTTCCATCAGCAGGCTGCCTTGCGGGCGCTGGTTCGCCAGCTCGCGCAGCAGCCACAGTTGCAGGGCATGGTGATCAGGATTGTCGTGTTGCTCGCCCACCAGCACCCGTGGTGCAGCGGCCAGGCGTTCCACCAGTTCCTGTGGCGTCAGGGTACGCCCGGTGGCGAGTTCGCGGATCACGCCAAGATCACTGTGGGCGCGGCCCTCCGGTGCGATGGCCACAGGTGGCGGCGCGACGAAATGGGATTGGCAGGCAGCCAAAAGGCTCAACAGACATAACAGCAGAATGCGCATCGGTTTTCCTTGTCAGAGGGTGGCCCCCTGCCGCGTCACGGCGGGAGAGGGCGAGTTTCAGCGCGCGATAATCAGCGGGTGGCCGCGTTCCGGATGGCGATGGATCAGCACTTGCAGTCCGTACACCGCTTCCAGCGCCTGGGCGGTCAGTACCTCGTCCGGCGGGCCGTAAGCGTGGGGGCGACCGTCCTGCAACAGTAGCAACTGATCGCAGTAGCGCGCGGCCAGATTGAGATCGTGCAGGATCACCAGGACCGCCGCGCCACGTCCGGCGAAATCGCGCACCGCTTGCAAAATGGTGTGCTGATGCAACGGGTCGAGCATCGAGGTCGGCTCATCGAGCAGCAGGGTCTGCCCCTCGGCGCCCGGCCACAGCTGCGCCAGTACCCGCGCCAGGTGTACGCGCTGACGTTCGCCTCCGGACAGCGCCAGATAACTGCGCCCGGCCAGGTGCAGGGCATCGGCGGCACGCAGCGCCTCGGCGACGATTTCGGCATCGCGCACACGACCGCTGGCATGGGGCAAGCGTCCCATGCCGACCACTTCATTGACCGAGAACGCGAAGTTCAGACTCGAACTCTGGGGCAGCACCGCCAGACGTTTGGCTCGCTCCTGACCGGGCCAGTCGGCGAGGTTGCGCTGGTCGAGGCTGACGCTGCCGGCGCTGGCGGGCAACTCGTCGCTCAAGGCGGCGAGCAGGGTACTTTTCCCGGCGCCGTTGGGACCCAGGACCCCGAGCACTTGCCCCGCATGCAACTGGATATCGATGTCCGCCAGTACCGTGCGATTACCGCGCCGAACCAGCAAGTTGTTGGCTTGCAGCATCAGGTGCGCCCCCGTACCAGCAAATAGAGGAAGAAGGGTGCGCCAATCAGCGCGGTGACGATGCCGATCGGCAATTCGGCGGGCGCCAGCAGCAGGCGGGCGATCAGGTCGGCCAGCAGCAACAGACTGGCACCGGCAAGCAGGGACGCCGGCAGCAACACTCGGTGATCAGGCCCCACCAGCAGTCGCATCAGATGCGGCACGATCAGACCGATGAAACCGATCAGCCCCGCCGCGGCCACCGCCGCACCGACGCCAAGCGCCGTGCACAGCACCAACTCCAACTTGATCCGCTCGACGTTGAAGCCCAGGTGACGGGCTTCGGATTCACCCAGCAGCATTGCATTGAGCGCCGCCGCGCGACGCGGCAACCACAACGCCACGCCGATCGCCACGATAAGCAACGGCCACAACCGCGGATAGCTGGCACCGTTGAGGCTGCCCAGGTTCCAGAAGGTCAGGGTACGCAGGGTGGCGTCGTCCGCCAGGTAAGTGAACAGACCGACTCCGGCACCGGCCATGGCGGTCATCGCCACACCCGCCAGCAACATGGTGGCGACGTTGGTCTGCCCGTTGCTGCGGCCGAAGCGATACACCACCGCGGTGACGATCAGGCCGCCGGCGAAGGCGCACAAAGACAATAGATAAGGTTCGATGACCGGTGACAAGCCGCCGAGCAGACTGCCGCCGACAATGGCGATGGCCGCCCCCAGCGCCGCGCCACCGGCAACCCCGACCAGCCCGGGATCCGCCAACGGATTGCGAAACAACCCCTGCATGGCCACGCCGGACAACGCCAGCACCGAACCGACCGCGATGCCGAGCAGGCTACGCGGCAGGCGGATCTGACCAAGGATCAGTTCCGCCTGTTGCGTGTCGCCGCCGTTGACCGGCAATCCGAGCAGACGCAGGCCGGCGAGCAAGGTGTCACTCAGTGGCAGACTGACAGGGCCCAGAGCCAGGGACAGCCAGAACACCAGCAGCAGTAACAGCCCGAGAGTAATCAGCATCGGCCGCGGCCGGACGATGGCCGTCATGAGACAAGCGCCGAACCGGCGAGGGCCGGCAGAGAGTTCATTCGCATCAGGGGATTTTCCGTGGTCGGTCAGACGGCTACCAAACCGTCACAGCCGCAGATAATGCCACCTGGCCACGGTGGGGGCGAGTCTTGTTGAGAGATGTTCGCGTCTGCAAGGCCGCCATCGCGGGCAAGCCCGCTCCCACAAGGACTTGCGCCCTATACAAAATCAGCGAACACCGCAAAGCAACTGTGGGAGCGGGCTTGCTCGCGAAAGCGGTGGATCAGACACATACATAGTGACTGACACACTGCCTTCGCGAGCAAGCCCGCTCCCACATTGGATCTGTGTTTGCTCAGGGATTTGTGTTTATTGGCCGATCAGCGCCAACGCCCGGGAAACGCCCGCGCCGTAGAACGGATCGGCCAGGGTGCAATGGTTGATGTGCCGCTGCTGCACTTCCTGAGACACCCCACTCAACGAGCGCGCAGTGTTATCGAACAGGGCCTGTTTCTCCGCGTCCGTCATCAGGCGGAACAGGTTACCCGGTTGTTCGAAGTGATCTTCGTCCACACGATGGTCCCAATGGCCGGCGGCGCCGGAGATCTTCAGTGGCGGCTCTCGGAAGTCCGGTTGGTCGGCCCAGTCGCCCTGGCTGTTGGGCACGTAGGCCAGTTGACCGCCGTGGTTGCCGTCTACGCGCATGGCGCCGTCGCGGTGGAAGCTGTGCACCGGGCAACGCGGGGCGTTGACCGGGATCTGGTGATGGTTGACCCCCAGGCGATAACGCGCCGCGTCACCGTAGGAAAACAGCCGCGCCTGCAGCATCCGGTCCGGCGAGAAACCGATGCCGGGCACCACGTGGGACGGCGAAAATGCCGCCTGCTCGACTTCGGCGAACACGTTCTGCGGATTGCGGTTGAGTTCGAAGTAACCCACTTCGATCAACGGGTAATCGTGGTGCGACCAGACCTTGGTCAGGTCGAACGGATTGACCTCGTGCTCGTGGGCCTGCTCTTCGGTCATGACTTGAATGAAGAAGGTCCAACGCGGGAAGTTGCCGTTTTCGATGCTGTCGAACAGATCCCGCTGATGACTTTCCCGGTCCTGGCCGATCAGCTGCGCCGACTGCGCGTCGCTCAGGTTCTCGATGCCCTGTTGCGACTTGAAAGTGAACTTGACCCAGTGCCGCTCGTTGTTGGCGTTGATCAGGCTGAAGGTGTGGCTGCCGAAACCGTGCATGTGCCGATAGGTGCGCGGAATGCCGCGTTCGCTCATGACGATGGTCACCTGGTGCAGGGCTTCGGGCAGCGAGGTCCAGAAATCCCAGTTGCTCTGCGCGCTGCGCATGCCGGTGCGCGGGTCGCGCTTGACCGCATGGTTGAGGTCCGGGAAACGCAGCGGATCGCGGAAGAAGAATACCGGGGTGTTGTTGCCCACCAGGTCCCAGTTGCCTTGCTCGGTATAGAACTTCAGGGCAAAACCACGGATATCGCGCTCGGCATCTGCGGCACCGCGCTCGCCGGCCACGGTAGAGAAACGGGTGAAGATCGGCGTCTGCTTGCCCACTTCCGAGAACAGGCGGGCCTTGGTGTAGCGCGTCACGTCATGGGTCACGGTGAAGGTGCCATAGGCTCCGGATCCCTTGGCGTGCATGCGGCGCTCTGGAATCACTTCGCGATCGAAGTGCGCAAGTTTTTCCAGCAGCCAGACATCTTGCAGCAGGGCAGGGCCGCGAGGGCCGGCGGTCTGGATATTGAAGTTATCGGCGACCGGTGCGCCGTTGATTGAAGTCAGTTTGTCTTTTGCCATGGCACGGTTGTTCCAGGTTGAGGTTTTAGTTGTATTAAAAGAGGGAGTCGATGCAACTAACAAAGCGTGATTTGTTTGTTAAACAGCGATCAAGTCCTGCGTTCGAGAATCGTTTCGATGCAGTCCAGCAGTGCCCGTGCATCGAAGGGTTTGGCGAAGTAGCCTTCGGGTGTTCGTACACTGGCGCTGAACTTCGGCGGCAAGCCTGACTTTCCGGTTATGAACAGTGTTGGAATATGGGTGTTCCTCGCGGCCAGCGCCTCGTACATCTCCACACCGCCCATTCCGGGCATCTGGATATCCGAAATCAGACAGTCGGTCTGCGCAGGATCACTGGATTGAAGGAAGGCATAGGCACTGTTGTAGGTATTTACTGTGTAACCGTAAGAGCGCAATAAACTGTCCAGTGAGACAAGAATTAGTTCGTCATCATCAACAACAGAAATAACAGGTGGGTTGAACATGTAAAGACCTTGCGTCATTGCGTGTGGCACTAAGTGGCGCCCGCCATACTTGCAAGATACGCGCTCAAAAAAAGCGGAAAAGTATACGTGCGTATGTTTGGTTGTTTTTTTAGCGGGCGCTGCGATGGGATATCGATATCAAAAAACGAAATGAAATGCTTCAGGAGTGCTCGTGGGTCAGGTGGTCTTCGATCAGGGTGAGAAAGTGGCCGTTGTGCCGGATGCAGTCTTCGAACAGGCGCCGACTGGCCGGGTCCTTGCGATCGATGGCGCATTCGCAGTAATCACGCAGCAGGGCGTCGACCGCCCGCAGCCGCCGGGCACTGCGGGCGATGCCTGTCAGGCAGTCGGCAAAACACGCCGGCTCAAGAATGTCATTGATCTGGTAGAGCGCCTCGGTCTCGGCGTGACCGCCAAGGTCGCCGATTGCCGAGGCGAGAAAGTCGACGTAAAGGGTATTGGCGCGCACCAGGCGATTGAACAATTGCTGCACCGGCAGGAAGCTCAGGTTTTTCAGCTTCTGCTGGCTGCGTTTGAGTTGCGCCAGCAGCGTCAGTGCGGTGCCCAGGGTGTCGGTCAGCGCCTCGATGATTTCCACGCGCTCGGCGGTCGACAAGGAGGTGTGCGCACCATAACGGCTGATGCGTAACGGATGACTGACGATGTACAGCCCTTTCAATGCGTTCATGAAAACCGTCCCCAGACCGGCGCCGCGGCGCGATGAGTTGATTCATTCCAGGCCTCCAGCGTAAGTCTGTACGCGCGCGAGAACACTCCTACTTCGGGACGGCAGGCTAGTACATGGGTTAAGGCTCCTCATACCGCGGTATGAGTGGCTAGCACTGAGGTAGAAGTGCCCCGCGCAAAATGGCGTCATACAGTGCAGGAACAATCGGCGCTTGCGGAGAAATCACTCATGTTCACCTTCCTGCAGGCTCATCCGTTGATCTGCGGGGTCATCCTGATCCTGATCGATCTCGCACTCTGGCAAATGGTCGGCCCCTCGCGGCACAACCTGCGCCTGTGCGTGCGCATCGTGGTTTTCGTGGCCTTCAGCGCGGTCATGAGCGCCGCCGGCATCAGTCCCCTGCAACCGCCGTTGTGGCCTGACGACCCCGTGCTCAACCTGATGGGCACCGTGCTGGGGATCGGCTGGTGGATCTTCGCCGCCCGGACCCTGACCATCATCCTCGGCTATGGACTGATGTCCCGCGCCGGGCACAGCGCGCGTTTGCTCCATGACCTGATGGGCGCGGTGATCTTCCTGATCGCCATCGTGGCCGCCGCGGCGTATGTGCTGCAGTTGCCGGTCAAGGGCTTGCTGGCGACCTCCGGGGCGATGGCGATCATTGTCGGTCTGGCGCTGCAAAGCACTTTGAGCGATGTGTTCTCCGGGATCGTGCTCAACACCACCAAGCCCTACCAGCTCAATGACCGGATCTCCATCGACGGCACCCAGGGCAAGGTGGTGGAGATCGACTGGCGTACCACGCACCTGATGACGGACATGGGCGGCATCGCGGTGGTACCCAATTCGGTGGCGGCGAAGGCGCGGATCATCAATTTCAGCCGGCCGGGGGATGTCAACGGCATCAGCGTGATCATCGCCGTACCCGCCAGCGTGCGCCCGCGTCGGGCGATCGATGCCCTGGAGAAAACCCTGCGCGGCACCCGGGCCTTGTTGCAAACGCATTCGGCCAAGGTCTCGGTGAAAAGCTCGCATCTGGAGTACACCGAATACGAGCTCAAGGGGTTTATCGCCTCGGCCAAGCACAAGAATGAGGTGTGCAATCTGATGTTCGACCTCGCCCACAGGCACCTCGAAGCGGCCGGTGTCAGCTGGGGTTTCGGCCAGGAGGAACAGCTGTGGAACCGTCAGCGCCGGTTGCTGGAGGACGTGCGGATCTTCCGCTCGCTGAGCAACGACGAACGCGATCACCTGGCCAGGGAAATGACGCCGGTGGACTACCAGGCCGACGAGGTCATCCTGGCGTTCGGCGAGGTTGCCGAGTGCCTGATGATCATCAGTACCGGGGTGGTGTCGGTGGCGATCCACGACGATGAAAAACTGGTGGAAGCCGGGCGCATGGGGCCGGGCGAGGTGCTGGGCGAGGAGGGGATTCTTGCCGACAAACCGTCGCGGGGCGAGTTTCGCAGCATCACCAGCGGCCGCTTGTTCCGCATCGAGAAGCACGTGTTCGGCAACCAGCTCGAACACCTGGGCGACCTGAAAAGCGCCCTGAGCCACCTGCAGGACCAACGCCAGGAAATCCGCGAAAACCTGGTGATGCAAAAGCCGGCAGAGATCAAGCGCAGCAGCTTGTTTCAGTGGCTCCTGCAACGCCGGTAAACACAGGTTTTGTAGGAGCGAGCACGCTCGCGATGGTCGTTAACGATGACGCGGGCTGTCTGCTTTCCCGTGGTGTCTGGTCGTCCATCGCGAGCAAGCTCGGCTCCTACAGGTCAGGTGTACTGCGATTGCAGCAACGTCCCCCACTTGTCCTGGTTATCCGGCCGCCGGTAGTACACCACCATGCGCCGGGCCACTTGCATCGATATATCTCGCCCCGCATCGGCCTCGACCAGCGCCAAGGCCAGGTCGATACCGGCACTCACGCCGGCCGAAGTCCAGATCGATCCCTGTTGGATGAAGATGGCTTCGCGATCAAGTTCCACCTGGGGATACTGCCGCTCGAACAGATCCGCCACCAGCCAGTGGGTCGCCACGCGCAGGCCGTCGAGCAGGCCGGCGGCCGCCAGCAGGAAGGTGCCGCTGCACACCGACACCGTGCGGCGGGATCTGGAAGAAGCGCAGCGCAATGCCTGCACCAGCGCGTTGTGATTGCCCAGGGTCTGGCGAATGGTCGGCGTGCCGGGCACCAGCAGGGTATCGATCGCAACACCGGCCAACTGATCCAGGCGTTCGGTATCCACCACCAGACCCTCGGCGGTCTGTACCGGCCCGCCATCCAGGCTCGCGGTGCGCAAGGTATAACCCGGCAAACTGCTTTCGGTCAGGATATGGTTGGCCGCATAGAACACCGTCTGCGCCCCGGTCAGATCCAGCAGACCCATTTTCGGGTAGGCAAAAAACACGACGCTGCGCGATAGCTGCGGATCGCTGCCGGTGCTTGCAGGGTTTTCGGTCCTTTCATGGATAGACACTCTTTGCTTTCCTCGTGTGATTTCACATAGCGAAACAGCATTGGAGAAGGATCATTTGTGATCGCCGGGGACCGTCAGCGGAATCGCAAACATGAATTGCGTACCGACGCCCACGGTGCTGGCGACCCAGATTCGGCCGCCATGGAATTCGATGATCGAACGGCAGATCGCCAATCCCATGCCCAGACCGTTCTGTTTGGTGGTGAAGAACGGATCGAACAGGGTGGCGAGGATGTCCTGCGCGATGCCGGTGCCGCAGTCGGCGACTTCCAGCACCGCTTCGTTGTCCTGCACCGAGGTGCTGATGCGCAGGGAGCGCGGTCGGTCGTGGATCTCGGCCATGGCCTGGCAGGCGTTGACGATCAGATTGATGATCACCTGCTGCAACTGAACCCGGTCGGCGTTCACACAGGCGCTCTGCGCCCGGGCCTCTACGGACAGGCGCACCTGATGGCTGGAAATCTCATGCTGCATCAGGTTCAGCGAGTCGCTGACGATGTCATCGAACACTTCAATGTTGCGCTGCACATCGCTCTGTCTCGAGAGCGCGCGGATGCAGGCGATGACTTCCGAAGCCCGGCAGGAATTCTGAATGATCCGGTCCAGCGAGCGGCGTGCTTCATCCAGGTTCGGCTCGGGGCGGTTGATCCAGCGTTTACAGGACTCGCCGCTGGTGATCACCGCCGCCAGCGGCTGATTGATTTCGTGGGCAATGGAGGCGGCCAGTTCGCCCATGGAAGTGACGCGGGTGACGTGGGCCAGTTTCGCCTGGGAATGAAACAGCGCTTCCTCGGCCTGGCGGGACGCGGTGACGTCCCTCACGGCACCGACGTACTCGACACGCCCGTCATGGTTGAACAGCGGATTGGCGATCATGTGCACGTACTTGATGCGCCCGTCGGGCATCCGCAGGCGATGCTCCGCTTCCAGGTGTTTTTCCTGACGCGCCGCGCGCTGCAACACGCCGTCGACCACGGCCAGATCGTCGGGGTGGGTGCGGTCCTTGATCAGGGCAACGGTCGGCGTGACCTCTCGTGGATACTCGAAAATGCGCGCCGACTCGGCTGACCAGGAGATGGTTTCATCCTTGTCGATCATGAAACCGATGCTGCCGGTGTGACTGAGTTTCTGGGCGCCCATGAAGAACGCTTCCTTGCGCCGCAGGTTTTCCGAGGAGCGTTTGCTGCGCAGCGCCAGCAGGGTGATGGTGGTCAGCGCGACGAGACAGCGCACATACGCGGAGATCTGCTTTTCGTCGCGATAACCGCCATCGGCGATAAAACTGAAGGTCAGGAACGCGATGGAGGTGATGGCGACGGTGACGAAGACGGGGATGGAAAAAATATTGGCCGACATGAACACCAGGGTGATGTAGAGCAGCGTCGGCACGACGTCGGCGTCCAGGGTGGTGTTGATAATGAAGATCATGCTGCCGACCGCGATGGCGGCTAACCAGGCCATGGCATCCGATAAAAAAAGTCGCTTGCAGCGTTTGATGATAGACATTTGTTCTTCCGGGTTTTTGCTATCTAACGGCAACTCGCGCGGCACTCGTGATGCCGGGCAAACTCTTCATGAGGTTTTTTCTGCTGGTGTTCAGTGGTTCCAGGGGTGGGGTTGGTTGACGCTAAAGAAAAAACGCCCGCCAGAAAAACGAGTGGCGGGCGCTTGGGAAATGTCCCGACCAGCAAGGAGTAGGCTGAGCGGGATTGGGTGTTCAAACCCGATGCATCAATCGGGTGAAACAACAATCGGGTGAAGCTTCAATCATCGGGCGAAGCCGTGCAGATGAGCGGCTGCCTCTCTTCGCAGACGATTGAATGACTGCAAACGCATGACATAGCCGATCTTGATGGCGGTCGGACCGAGGATCGTCATGGCATGGGCGGCGATCAGGCCGGGCAACGACAGATACCGGTCCAGGCCGTACGCCAGGATGGCCCCGACGATCAGCGCAACCAGCCCGCCGATCAACAGGACGTTGGACAACTTCAAGACCCGAAAGGGACGTTCAAAAAATTCATACATGTCGATCTCCTTTCCAGCGTCGTGCGTTGAATCGCGGTGGACGGGGTTGCCCGTAAATCATCCGGACAACCCCGGGCCCATCAGGCCACCGGAATCAGCGGATCGGCCGCGGCCAAAGCAACGGCGCGATCGGCTGCCGGCGGGTAGATCCACACGGAGTTGATCTGCTGCTTGAGTTCCTTGGCTTCCTGTTTGACCAGCTTGACCTGGCGATCCCAGCCTTCGGTGAACACCGCGCCCCAGGCGCCGAGGTCCAGGCAGGTCACGTACTTGGGTTGGCTGTAGGCCATCGGGTCCACGCCCAGGAGATCGGCGGCGACGTTGTTGCCGGCATAGCGGCCCAGGGCGATGGCGTGCTGGCACGACATGGCGGCGAAGTTGCCCAGATCGTCGGTGGCGGCGTAGGCGGTGTCACCGGTGGCGTAGATATCGGCGTGGCCGCGTACTTTCAGGTTCGGATCGACATGCAGGCGGCCCTGATGGTCACGGGTGCCTTGCACTTGCTCGGTCAGCGGGCTGGCGCGGAAACCCACGGTCCAGATCACGGTGGCGGCTTCGATGCGCTGGCCGTCGGCGAGGGTGACGCCACCGGCATCCACCGAGGCGACAGTGGCGCCGACGATCCATTCGATGCCCAGGTGCTCCGAGGCTTCGACGATGGAAGGACGAATGCCATCGCCCAGGGAGCCGGCGATTTGTGTGCCACGGTCGACGATGATTACCCGCACATCGGCGTTCTCACCCAGCACGGCACGCAGGCGCGCCGGCATTTCGGTCGCGGTTTCGATACCGGTGAAGCCGCCGCCGGCGACTACCACGGTGTTGCGCGCGGCACTGGCTGGCTGGTCTTTCAGGGCGTTGATGTGGGTTTCCAGTTCGGCGGCCGATTCGATGGTGTCGACGTCGAACGCGTACTCGAGCATGCCTTCGACCGGAGGGCGCATCAGGTGGCTACCGGCGGCCAGGACCAGGCGGTCATAGCTCAGCTGACCCTGCTCGCCGGAGGCTTTGACATAGCCGACCTGCTTGTTTTTCTCGTCGATCCGCTCGGCCGAGCCCTGGACGAATTTGATGCCCACGGCGTCGAACAGATCGTTGAGCGGCGCCATCATGGTGTGCACGTTCGGCTCGTAGAAGCGCGGACGAATGCGCAATTCTGCCTGAGGAGCCAGAACGGTGATTTCGACGTCGTTGCGATCGTGCTGGTCCAGCAGACGGGCAGCGCTCAATGCGCTCCAGACACCACCGAAACCTGCACCAATAATCAAAATCTGCTGTTTCATTGTTTTAGCTCCTGAAGAACGATCGAGGGCGAAAAAGGGTGTTGCGATAAAAGCTCGACACGGTTGGCTTGTCGTCGCGTGGTACTTGAAACATGCGAGACAGACAGTGTCGGGCTTCGATGTGGAGTAGATGTTATTCCACGGATTGGCCTATGACACTTCTACGTAGGGACATCCGGGGTATGAGTAGGTATTAGCGGGTTATACCAAGGTGTTAGTTGCCGGCAGTGGCTGGGGTTAGTTGCCTCAATCAAGTGCAGTCTCGATGCACGCGAGCAACTTTTCGGTGGAAAAGGGTTTGGGGAAAAACGCCAGCGGCGCCCTGGCGTTCGCGCCAGGCGCGCGCTGTGCATCGGGGTTCCCGGTGATGAAAATGACGGGAATATGAATGCCCTTGGCTGCCAGATCCTCGTACATCTGAATGCCGTCCATGTCCGGCATTTGTATGTCCGAGATCAAACAGGCGCTATGGGTCGGGCCGTCGGAGAAGATGAACTCGTGAGCACCGCAATAGGTGCGCACTTTATATCCGCTGGAGCGCAAAAGACTGTCCAGAGCCATTCTTACGGATTCATCGTTATCGACGACGGAAATGATCGCTTCATTGCGCATAGTTGTGTCCTGCCTTGTAGCGGAGAGCACTTAAAGGCTGTCCGCCATCGCTGCAAGATACGCTGTCCTGAAAAGGCGCAAAGTATACGTGGGTATAGTCACCGGACAGTTGGCGGGGCCCCGATCACCTCGGCCATGCGCACCAGGTCGGCAAACGAGCGTGCGCCCATCTTGCGCATGGCCTGGCCGCGATGGATTTTCACGGTGATTTCGCTGAGGCCGATTTCGCCGGCGATCTGCTTGTTCATCAGCCCCGAAGCCGCCAGGGCCATGACGGTCTGTTCCCGTGCGGTGAGGGTCTGGTGGCGACCACGCAAGTCTTCGGCATGGCGCTCGGATTCGCGGCGCTGCTTGTCGCGATTATGCGCGGCGCACACGGCATCGATCAGGTCCTGCTCGCGAAAGGGCTTGGTGAGGAAATCCACCGCCCCGGCTTTCATCGCCCGCACGGTCATGGCGATGTCGCCATAGCCGGTTATGAACACGATGGGCACGTTGATCCCGGCGGCGGCCAGTTCGTTCTGAAAGTCCAGGCCGCTGCTGCCTTGCAGTCTCACGTCCAGCACCAGGCAACTGACCGTGTCGGTGCGTGTGTACTTCATGAACTCGGCGACCGAGCCGAACAACTCCACCCGCAAACCGATGGAGCGCAACAGACTGCCGAGGGATTCACGCAGGGGCGCATCGTCATCCACGACGAAAACCATGGATTCACCCGGCGTGATTTTGTTGAAAGGGTGTTGTTCGTTCATTACTGGTTCCCAAGGGGTTGGACGTGCAACCGCCCTGCGCTGTGGTCCTTGTGCAGGGCGCTACATTAAGTGCATGCGGGGGCTCGAGGCATTCATACCTGCGGATGGCGGTACAACGCGTTGGTATGGCTGCGTCATACCAAGGTATTAGATGGCTGCGGCAAAGCCCGAATCGTTGACGACGCGGATCGGCAGGGCGAACAGAAATGCGCTGCCTTGACCTGGGGCGCTGGTGGCCCAGATCCGCCCTTCGTGGAAGTCGATGATCGAGCGACAGATCGACAATCCCATGCCCAGGCCGTTTTCCTTGGTGGTGAAAAACGGCATGAACAGATGCGGTAAAACATCGGCGGGGATGCCCGGGCCGCGATCGGCGACTTCCAGCACGATCTCGTTGTCCTTGACCCAACTGCGGATTTTCAGGGCGCGCGCGTCAGGCTCTACCGCGTCCATGGCCTGGCAGGCATTGATGATCAGGTTGATGATCACCTGCTGCAGTTGCACGCGATCGGCATTGACCTGATTACCGAACGCGCTCAACTCGATGAGCGGATTGATCTTGTGGTGGGCCAGTTCGTAGCGCACCAGGCTGACGGTTTCGTGGACGATCTCGTTGAGCGATTCGTTCTGGCGCAGCGGGTCGGATTTGCGCGACAGCGCCCTGACGCGCCGGGTGATCTCGCTGGCGCGGTTGGAGCTGCTGATGATCCGCTCCAGCGACTGGCGAGCTTCCACCAGATCCGGCTGCGCACGGCTGAGCCAGTTGCGGCAGGCTTCGCCACTGCTGGTGATGGCCGCCAGCGGCTGATTGACTTCATGGGCGATGGACGCCGCCAGTTCTCCCAGGGAGGTGACGCGGGACACGTGGGCCAGTTGGGTCTGGGCGCGGCACAGCGCTTCTTCGGCCTGCTTGCTGGCGGTGACGTCGCGCAGCGCGCCGAGGTAGTCGATGTAGCCCAGGTGGGTATGGAGCGGGGTGGCGGTCATGTGCACATGCTTGATGCGGCCATCGGGCATCAACAGACGATGCTTGACCTCGATCAGGGGCTCGCGGCGCGCGGCCTTCTCGAACGCCATTTGCACCAACGCCACATCCGCAGGATGGGTTCGCGCCAGGATCATCGACAGCGTCGGCATGACGCCCACCGGGTATTCATAGATCCGCGCCGACTGATCCGACCAGGACAGCTGCTCGCGACCGCTGCGAAAGCCCATGCAGCCGGTCTGGCTCAGTTGCTGTGAACCGGAATAGTAGGTCACTCGATGCTGCAGGCCATCGCTGGTTTTCTTGCAGCGCAGCGCCAGCAGGGTGACCACCGCCAGCAGGCTCAGGTCGCGGAAAAAGTCCGCGGTGGAATCCCAGCTTTGGAAACCGTCGTGGTAGATGAACAGCGACGTCAGCATCGACATGCCGAACAACGCGGCCACGATCACCACGCCGAGGGAGAACAGGTTGATCGCCATCAACAGCACCGCGATGCACAGGATTGCAGTGGGGAAATCGGCGCGGGTTTCGGTATTGATGAAGATCGCGCAGACCACGATCAGTCCCATCAGCCAGGTCAGTAGGTTCTCGACGGGTTTGAGGCCTGTCGCAATCTGGGTGCGGGTCGTCCTTGGGCCTGGGTTGGACAGCATCTTGCTGAAGATCTCTTTCAAGGAGGAAGGCGTGCGGCGCTCTCGCGCGGGTTTTTTCGCTTTCGAATCGATCATGCGCGCCTCGTCTTTTGTTCGGGCTGGGCGGAAATCGCATCGCCATGCTAGGAGCAACGGTTCTCATTTGGTTAGGACAAAAAACCCGAAATTCCTGCCACCCGGTGTACGTAACCCCTTGATTTCACAACACGGTCCTTTAGCAGCTGCCGAGCCCGCGAGGCTGCGTCCGAGGACGCAGTCGTCGCATTACTTGCGCACGCGGTCTTCCTGAAATGACAGCAGCGCCCGGTTTTGCGACTGCTGCGCAGTCGGACGCAGCCTCGCAGGCTCGGCAGCTGCTACAAGGGTTGATGTATACGCGGGTATTAGCGTGCACACCCATCGCATGATCCCGTTGTCCCCATGTACGACAGACGTTTGGTGCCCGTGGCCATAACCTGTACAGGACCCTTCCCGAACTCCATGGCCGCGTGCCGGGTAGCGAATCTCATGAACAGAAATGACCTGCGTCGTGCCGACATCAACCTGCTGGTGGTTTTCGAAACGATGATGCATGAGCGAAACGTCAGCCGCGTCGGCGAAAAACTATTCCTCGGGCAACCCACAATCAGTGGTGCCCTGGGCCGTCTGCGGGTGCTGTTCGATGACCCGTTGTTCATCCGTTGCGGGCGGGCCATGGAGCCGACCCTTCGGGCCGAGGAAATCTTCGCCAACCTTTCGCCGGCGCTGGACGGCATCGCTGCCGCGTTGAGCCGCTGCCAGTCGTTCGATCCGCTGACCAGCGAGGCGACCTTTCATGTCGGGCTTTCCGATGATGTCGAATACGCGCTGTTGCCGCGGCTGTTGCGGCAATTGCGCCTCGAAGCGCCGAACATCAGCCTGATCGTGCGGCGTGTCGACCAGCAGCAAATGACCCAGAGGCTGGTCAATGGCGACATCTCCATGGGCATCAGCCACACCCTCGACCTGCCGGCCAATGCACGGCGCAAGACCCTGCGGGCGATCAGGCCTATGCTGCTGCGGGCCGACAGTCGACCAGGAACACTGGGGCTGGAGGAGTTTTGCCGACGCCCCCATGCGGTGGTGTCGTCCATGGGCAGCGCCACCGACGATACCGATCAGGCCCTGAGCCTGTTGGGCCGGCAGCGCAAGGTGGTGTTGACGGTGCCGCAGTTCAGCGCCTTGCCGATGTTGCTGGCGCAAAGCGATCTGCTGGTGATCGTGCCGGATTACGTGGCCAAGGCGATGGCGGCGGTGGGAGGCGTGCGGGCTGAAGCGGCACCGCTGTCATTGCCGGTGCAGGAGCTGTCGATGGTCTGGCGCGCGGCGGCGCACAACGATCCGGGCGAACGCTGGTTGCGGTCACGGTGCAGTGCCTTTCTCAGTGAGCCGGTCGAGTTGCAGGTGGTGCCGAAAACCCGACCGGTTCTGCACAACGATCAGGCCTTGCTGGCGGCCAGGTAAGCACCGAGGCGCTTGCCCATTTCCTCGCCGAGGGCCTGCAAACCGCTCATGGGGCGGACCATCACTTCGAAATCGACGATCTTGCCCTGTTCATTGAAACGGATCATGTCGATGCCTTTGAGCTGCTTTCCGCTGACTGTGGCGCTGAATTCGAGGATCACATTCAGGCCATCGGCGGTCGCCAGTTCTCTGTGGTAGGTGAAGTCTTCGAACACCTTGCACACAGTGTTGAGAATCATCGAAACCACCGGAGCGCCCGGATAGGGGGTGTGTGCCATCGGTGAGCGGAACACCGCTTTTTCATCCAGCAGACCGGGCAGGTCCTTGAGATCGCCGCTGCGGATCATCGCGTGCCAGAGGCTCAAGGTCTCGGCGGCCTTGGGATGCAGTTGCAGTTCAGACATGGTCAACTCCTGTTTTTTGTTGTTGTTCAAAGCTTGCCTGATGCGGTCTCGGCCAGGTGCTGCGAGATCACCTGTGCGGCGTCCTCGGCCCAGACACTGTAGATCGCCGGGCCCGGATGAAACCCGTCCGACGCCATCGAGCCCGCCACGGGCGCCAGATGGGTATTCAGCATCCTACAGCGATGAATGTGACTGGTCAGTTCTGCCAGGCGCGCATTGAACCGGGCGGCGCGATGGCCCAGATACCAGCGCAGCGGCTGCGGCAAGGCCGGGAACAGGTGCATGGGCGGAAGAGGGGAGAAGACGATCAACTGGACGGCGAATTTGTCGGTCAACACCTCGATCAGTTGTTGTTGGCGGGCGATCCACTGATCCACCGTGAGCATGCCGGTGACATCGTTGACGCCAATCGACAGCAGCGCCACGTCGAAAGGCTGAGCCGCGTGCTGCTCCAGCCGATCCAGCAACGCCTGGGAATCCAGCCCCGTCTGGGCCCACAGCGACCAACAAACACGCTGAGACCTGGCCAGCCGACCGACCAACTGCCCGCACAACGCCTCTCCCTGATGCATCGCCCCGACACCCGCCGCAGCGCTGTCGCCAAGAATCAACAACCGCAAAACCTCACCATCACCCGCCACCCCATCCCGCTCACCCTCGGCCTCCGGCAATTTCGGAGTGACCCGACGGGTATAGGCCCCCTGCATCAACAGCACGGGGCCGAGCATGATTTTGGCCAGGGTTTCGGTTTTGCTCATGTGGAGGTCCTGAAAGGGGTGTCGTAGATTCACCCAAAACCGGGCGGTGAGTCCATTGTGGGAGCGAGCCTGCTCGCGATGCGGTGTGCCAGTCGGTATCGATGTCGGATGCTGGCTCGTCATCGCGAGCAGGCTCGCTCCCACAGGGTTGTCGATTTACTTCAAGAACGTACAAACAACAAAAAGCCCGGCTGATCAGGCCGGGCTTTTTGGGTGTTGCGGTGACGCGAAGATTTTAGGCGACGGTGTTGCCGTGCAGACGGTCAGAGCCATCTGCTGCGACGGTGTTGCCGTGCAAGCGGTCAGAGCCATCTGCTGCGACGGTGTTGCCGTGCAAGCGGTCCGAGCCATCGGCTGCGACGGTGTTGCCGTGCAGGCGGTCGGAGCCATCAGCGGCGACGGTGTTGCCTTTCAGACGATCAGAGCCATCGGCTGCGACGGTGTTGCCGTGCAGGCGGTCGGAGCCATCTGCTGCGACGGTGTTGCCTTTCAGACGATCGGAGCCATCAGCAGCGACGGTGTTGCCGTGCAGACGGTCAGAGCCATCAGCGGCAACTTCGTTGCCTTTCAAACGATCCGAGCCATCAGCAGCTACTGCATTACGTTTTTCCAACAGACGATCAGCGCCACCTTCGGCAACACGATTCTGTTGCAGGCGGTCAGAACCACCTTCAGCCACACGGCTTTCGATCAGACGATCCGAGCCGCCTTCAGCGACTACAGATTGAACGGAGGTAGCGGCGAAAGCGTTAACTGCGAAAACCGAGAAAGCGATGCTGAGAAGGGTCTGGCGTTTCATGATCTTGTGCTCCGGGGGTGTTCTTGGTTGGTATGGAGCAGATGTTACGCCGCGCAGTTTTTAAGAGAACTTCATTGAGTTAATGGTGACTATTGACGCAGTCAATGGTCGATGCACGCCCCCCACTGTAGGAGCGAGCTTGCTCGCGATGGACGCCCGGACACCGCGGGGCATCAGGCCTCCAGCTTCATCATTGACGACCATCGCGAGCAGGCTCGCTCCCACAGGTACCGAGGTGTTTATTGGTCGGTGACGCACAACTCGCCGGTAGCGCGGATCAGCGCCTGGCCATGCAGGGCGTCCTTGATCAGGCCGGAGCGTTGTTCGGCCAGCCAGACCGGGCATTCGGGGTCGACGCGGTAGGGGACGAAGGCGGCGTATTGACGCAACATCAACACTTGCAGCTTGTCCAGCTTCGGCCGCAGCTTGTTGAGGTCCGGGCGTGGCGCATCGGGCGCCCGGTGCGCAGCTTGCCACTGCGCGATCAGGCCGTATTGCACCAGCTTGTTCGCTTCGATCTGGGCGGCGACCAGATCGGCGGCCTCATCCGGATTGAGCTTGTGCTCGATGGCCTGCTGCCTGGCGTTGGAAATCACCAGCGCTTCGCGCGCGGTGTCCTGGATCGGTTTGCCACTGTCCCACTTGGTCAGCGCCACCTGATCGGCGATGTTCAGGCGCTCATTGATCGTGGCCAGCAACGGTTTCAAGGTTTCAGGTGCCGGAGAGGGCGCGGCGGCGTGGACGGTACCGGCGAGCAGGCAGGTCAGGGCGCAGGTCAGCAATTGCGGCAGACGTAGGGCGTGAAACATAAGCAAACCTCTTGGACACGTGAGCACTCAGGCCGTTATGTAACACAGCCGAGCCAGATGAACGATAGTTCAAGAGTGTCGTTGTCGATACACAAATGAACCGGCGGGTCAGCCGGCGGCGAGCAGACGCTCGATCTGCGCCAGCTCCCAGGTGCTGAGCAGACTTACCGGATCGGTGCCGAAACGTTGCCCGCCATCGAATACCCGACCCTGCGGACTCTGGCAATGCAGGCAGTGCCGAAGGTGGCTGCCGTCCACATCCAGAGTCAATTGCCAGCCTTCGATATCGACCCGTACCGGGCCGGATCCGCAGCCCTCATCCAGTCTTTTCAGACAGCGGACTTCCAGGGCGACGTCGCGCAATTGCTGATAAATCTCGCGGGCAGTAAGGGGCGGCACGGGTTGCTCCAGCTGGAAACAGTCGGCACAGGATAAACGATCAAGGACGTCGCAGGCGCTGCGTCACGGATCTCAGGGGCTCATCCGATCGTCCACAAATCCGCAACCATGCGTACAAACGCAGCGTCTTCTCCGTCCGGTGGAAGGCTCATATGCTCTGGTCACACCCAAGGCAGTCAGCAAGAGCAACAAAACTCAGACGCCATAAACGGGAAACGCTGAGACTCCATTCTAATAATAAGGAGACAGAAAATGCCGAGTGGCCTGTTCATTGATGATCTGATTCGCGAACGCAGTGCGAAACGTGGTTTTCTGGATCGATCAGTACCGATGGAGATGGTGAGGGACATTTTGTCGGCGGCAAAACACGCGCCGAGCTCCAGCAACAGCCAGCCGTGGCGTTGCTACGTCATCACCGGGCAGTCGCGTGAACGCATTACCAAGGCTGCAGTGGAGGCCTATCGCGCTTCACCGGAAGGCCAGACGCCGGAATATCCGTTCTTCCCCACGCAACTGCACGACCCCTACAAGACCCGCTTTCACACCTTCCGCGGCCAACTGGGTGATGCCCAGGGATGCTGTCGCAGCGACAAGGAAGGACGGCGCAGGGACGTCGAGCGTCAGTTCCGGTTTTTCGATGCCCCGGTGGGCATCATCTTCACCATGGATCGCCGCCTGGAGTGGGCCAGCTTTCTTTGTTACGGCTGCTTCCTGCAGAACGTGATGCTGGCCGCCAAGGGGCGCGGACTGGATACCTGTCCGCAGCAAATCTGGTCGCTGCAGCATCCGCTGTTGCGCGCCGAACTCAATCTCCCCGATGACCAGATGGTCGTCGCCGGCATGTCACTTGGATGGGCCGACAACAGCCTGGCGGAAAACCGAATGACCATCGCCAAGCTTGAAGTGGACGATTTCACGACATTCATCGACGACTGACGTCGGCGACAAAACCGCTAACCGGCACACGGCGCCCGATGGCGTTGCGGCCCCTGCTTGTCCAAAAGAAAACTGGAGAACCACATGACAGCGATCAAAGGCTTCCACCACCTGACTGCCGGCGTTGCCGGTGCGCAAGAGGACGTTGATTTCTACGTGAAGCTGCTGGGTCAGAGCCTGATCAAGAAGACGGTCCTGCTTGATGGTGACGAACCCATATACCACCTGTATTACGGCAACCCGCAAGGGGATGCCGGCACGTTGGTGACGTCGTTCCCGTTCCGTCAGCGCGGCGTGAAAGCCCGCCCGGGATCGGGGCAGATCCGGGTCATCAACTACTCGGTTCCCAAAGACTCCCTTGATTTCTGGCGTGCGCGTTTCGCCGAGTTTGGCGTGCCATATGACCAGGAAACGGTCACGCGCTTCGGCGAAATCCGCCAGCGTTTTTACCATCCGTGCGGCATCGAATTCGATCTGGTCGCCTCCGACCAGGACAGCCGTCCACCCTGCATTGCCAGCGATATTCCCGAAGCGTTCGCCATCCGCGGCGTGCACAGCATCACCCTGTCACTGCGCGAAGTCGCCGAGTCGATCATCTTCATGAAAGACGCCTTGGAGTTCCGCTACGCCGGCGAGCATGGCCAGTATCACCGCTTTGAAACCGCCAGCGGCGCGCCGGGCACCGTGGTCGAATTCCAGCATGAGCCTGATCGTCTGCAAGGCTCGTCGATCTACGGCGAAGGCACGATCCACCACGTTGCGTTTGCGGTGGACAGTGTCGATCAGCAGATGGCGCTCAAGGACAAGTTGATGTCCATGGGGCATATCGATACCTCCGAATCGGTCAATCGCAATTACTTCCGCTCGATGTATTTCAAGATGCCCGGCGGCGTTATGTTCGAAGCAGCGACTACCGACATCGGTTTCACCATCGATGAGGCGGCGGACGAATTGGGCGCTGAATTCCAGACGCCTTCGTGGTTGAGCGAACGCAAGGACGAACTGCTCAGCCGGCTGGAACCGATCTCCGTCTGACCAGTTGGTATTCACCTTTTATCCAGCGGCGCCGTCGAGGCGTCGCTGTTCAATATCACTCCCGTACAGGTTCCATCATGTCAAAACCAAAAGTGCTGATCGTGTTCTATTCGCGCACCCGTTCCACTGAAATCCTTGCCGATGCCATTGCCTCGGGCGCCGTCGCGGAGGGGGCCGAAGTGCGCCTGCGTCGGGCCCGCGAAGTTGTGGGGTCTGAAGTGATGCAGCAGGTTCCAGGCTGGTTCGAGAGTGCCGAAGCGATGAACGCCAAGTACGAGAAGCCGACTGAAGCCGACGCCGAATGGGCCGATGCAATCATCTTCGGCACGCCGACGCGGTTCGGTTCGATTTCTTCGGAACTCAAGGCCTACATCGATGGCCTTGGAGGCCTGTGGTTTGCCGGCAAGCTCAACGGCAAGGCGGGCTCGGTGTTTGGGTCTACGTCCTCCAAACACGGCGGCAACGAGTCGACCCTGCTGTCGATCTATGCGCCGATGGCTCACCTGGGGTTGATTATCGTGCCGTTGGGGTATGCCGATCCGTCGATGTTCAAGGCTGGTACGCCCTATGGCGCAACCCATGTGTCGGTGCTTGATACGCTGACGCCGGATGAGGATCATCTGGCCGTCGCCCGATATCAGGGGCGCCGTGTGGCCTCTGTTGCCCGGTCGCTGCGTTGCGCGGCACCGGTTGCCGAGGCGGCCCTGGCCTGAGGTGCAAGGTGCGGTGGAGTAAACGGCTTGCCGCTTACTCCACCGGCAGCAAGTCGATCCATCCCGGTTGGTTTTTTACCCGCGCGATCCATTGTTCAATGGCCGTGAACGGGCGCATGTCGAAACCACCTGCGGTGGCCAGGGAGACATAAGCGAATACACCGAGGTCCGCCACGGTGTAGTCGTCGCCAACCAGCCAGTCATGCCCGCTCAGCCATTGATCGAGTTTCGCCAGCGCGGGATAGCCCTCGTTGTGCATTTGCTCGATCTGCGGGGCCATCTGTTCTGCGAGACCTTTCAAATGGTAGACGCGACACAGCGCCAACGGCTTTTGCAGATCACCCTGTTCGAACGACAACCACCCGGTTACCTGCGCGCGCAACCAGGGATCGTCCGGGAGGTAACGGCTGCCCTGGGCAAGATACAGAAGGATGGCGCCGGATTCGACAATGGTCCGGCCATCGTCCAGTTGCAGCACCGGCACTCTGGAAAAACGGTTGAGTCGCTGGAACTCGGGGGTATGCGTTTCTCCCTTGGCCAGATCCAGAGTGATGCGATCGTACGGTTGCCCCAGCTGATTGAGCAGAATGCGTACCTTCCAGGAGTTGCCCGACATTCGGCTGTCATAGAGTCGCAAGATGGTCGCTCCAACAAGAAAAAAGATCGCCCTGTGACCCTGCTCAAACCGCGGTCCAGAGGCTGAAACATTTCCTATCGTACCGGATTTGTCTGTGGCTGGAAGCTGCCTGTAAAGGCGGCTGCCGGTGAGGCAAATGACACCCGCTTTCAACTCACTCGATCCTCTACTGAACCCAAAACCTCAAGCGCAGGAGTGACTGTTGTGAATCTCGAAAAAGCAGATATGGCTACAACGATCGACCAACTCAGGCACATGGCCGCCAGCGTCCGTGCGGGCATGCTCGACCCCGGTCGCAGTACCCTCGTGGGTGATGAGCGCAATCCGCGGTTCGAACTGTTCCATGCCGCCAGTTCATTGTGTTCGCAGAAGGTTCGTACGGTGTTGCACGAGAAGCGTCTGTCCTGGCGTTCCAATGACATGGTCATCCTGTGTGCGATGGGGGCCGACGGCGTGATTGCGGCGGAGCACTACAATCCCGCCTACGTGCGTTTGCGCCTGATCGCCGGCAGAGAAATGGGGCAGGCGCTGGTCAGCGGCTACAGCGGGCGCACTTCCGTGGAGACCGAAGGTTTCGATCCCTGTGCAGTGCCGCTGCTGATCGATTATGAGGCCGGACGGGTCATCGCGGACTCCAAGCGCATCTGCTGTTATCTCGATGAAATATCCCGCGAGCCGGTGCAACTCTTGCCGGTGGTTGCCCAAGCCCGCGCCGAGGTGATGCGCCAGGTCAGCATCGTCGATCAATTGCCGAACGCCGCATTGCTCTATGGTTTTCATCCGGATGCCGATCGGCGGCCGGAAAGTCTCAAGTCGGTGATGGAAACGGTGTACGACTACAAGGTCACGGCCCTGCAGGCACTGGCTGCCAACAATGCCGGGGACGCCGAGTTGGTGGCCGCGTATCAGGCGAAGATCGCCAAGGAAAATGGAGGCAAAAGGGTATGCCATAACGCCGAATTCCAACGCGCTGCACGGCAGACGGCGAGCGATCTATTGAGGGAACTGGATCGGTCTCTGAGTGGGCAATCGTTCCCATACCTGAATGGTCATGAGTTCTCGCTCGCTGACGTCGCCTGGGGCGTCAATCTGATCCGAATGGCTTATCTGGGGCTGGCTTCACTCTGGAACGACTTGCCGAACGTCGAGCGGTATTTCGAGGCACTGACCGAGCGCCCTTCGTTGTGCCGTGAAGCCATCGGTGCGTCTATCGAATCACTGCCACCGTCCGACTATTTCGTCGGTCTGAAGGACTGTTCAATGAACTAGTCCCGTAGGAGCAAGGCTTGCCCGCGAAGGCGGTGTGTCAGTATGGGGCCGCATGTGCCGCCCCCTTCGCGGGCAAGCCTCGCTCCTACGTCAGGGTGGTGCGCGGATCACCCTGTAGAAGCGCGCTCTCAGTTCTTGTGCCTGGCCATGTGTGGGCACCCTGTCGGTGGGTTGCCGATGAAAGTCCTGGCCGACCAGAGTTCCGGGAACGGAATTTCGTCCAGGGTCGGCGCCAGCCAGGCGAGTCCCTCGGTGCCGAAGTACGCGGGGCGGGCACCGAAAGTCCGGCGCGTGGCCATCAAATGGCGGTATTTCCACTGACTGAACCCCTCGGCAATATCGGCAAGGGTTTCGCCGATCTGCTGGAGCTGGATGTTGATGTCAGGGCCGGCATAAATGTCCCGCCAGATTTTTTCGATCGCTTCGCTTGGCACATAGAGCGCGGTGAAATCGCGCTCGAGAGTCGCCTTGGGCACTTCCATGCCGATGCGGCTGAAATAGGCGAGCAGATCGTCGTAGAGGCTTGGCTCGGCCAGCGCCTGCTGGAGTTGTGCCAGGCGCTGCGGTTGCGGGGTGAAGTGCTGAAGGTGTTCGGCCTGCTTGATCCCCAGCAGATAAACCATGTGTCGATAGGTCCAGCCTTGCAGTGCAGTGTCCTGGCCATAGGTCGCCGCGGCCTTCGAGAGAATCGCCATCAGGTCGTTCGGCGTCATCCAGTCGATCGAGCGCCAATTGGCATCGAGCACCTCCTGGTGGGCCACCACCCGCAACAGCGTGCGGTAAGTCAGCGTCAGGTCATTTGCGCGCAATTGGCGTTGCGCCGTCTGCAACTCCTTGACGATGAGCATCCAGTAAAGTTCGGACACTTGCACGTGGGCGATCCAGGCGTGTTCACCCGGATGCTCGCTGACCGGCGTCTGCAACGAATGCAGCACATCGGTCTGCATCCAGGCGCTGTAGGGCGTCTGGCCGGCGGGAGTGACGGTGGATTCGAGGCTCGCGGTATCGAGGATCTTGTTCATTATTATTTTCCTGGTCGTGTTCGCAAATGCCAGTCAACTGGCGAGGATCAGGAAAATTCTAGGGTTGCGCACAGGGGCTGAGAAGTTGGTCAGGCTGCACGTTAAGTCCCGGAATGGCGAACGATACTGGCAAAAAGTACCCCTGAAAAACTGCCAGAATAACTGTCATTGTCGTCAGGTGCTCACAAACCTATGATCGGGCAGTGACGATTGCCGGGGCGCTATTTTTACGACAGACAGCGGCAAATATCGGGGATCGAATCTTCAGGCGACCGTCCTCGGTTTTTCTTCATCTTGATGCGGTGCAGGTAAGTCCGGATGCTGGATTTGAAAGATGTCTTTTACTTCGTTCAGGTGGTCGATCGCGGTGGATTCACCGCAGCCGGCAATAGCCTGCGACTGCCCAAGTCGACGCTGAGCCATCGGGTTCACGAACTGGAAGCGTACCTTGGCGTGCGCCTGATCAACCGCACTTCGCGCCAGTTCGGCATGACCGATATCGGCTCCGAGTTCTATCAGTACGCTATCGCCATGCTCAACAGCGCGGACGTCGCCGAAGAGGCGGTGCGCCAGCGGCTGGCCGAACCCAGCGGAGTAGTGCGTATCACCACTGCGGTGGAAATCGCCCAGTTCGCCCTGCGCGACTTGCTGCCGACCTTTCTTACCCGTTACCCCAAAGTGCAGATCGTGGAAATTTCCACCGACCGCCTGGTGGATATCGTCGGCGAAGGGTTTGACCTGGCGATTCGCGGGCATATTTCGCCATTGCAGGATTCTTCCCTGGTACAACGCGCAATTGCCAGCGTGCCATGGTTCCTGTTTGCCGGGCCTGAGTACCTGGAGAAAGCGGGCGTACCGGCCGATCCGGAAGATCTGGCGCAGCACGCGACGATTTCGATCGTGCGGGGAGGGCCGTCGCAATGGCAGTTGCGGGGGCCCTCGGGTCAGGACACCAGCGTGCCGATCGCACCGCGCTTCCAGAGCAATGACATGATTTCCACCAAGGAAGCTGCCTGCGCGAACCTGGGGATCGCGGCGTTGCCGGGCTATATCTGCAAGGAAGAACTGAAGAACGGTACCCTGCGTCGGGTGCTACCGGGATGGATGGTCGCCGACGCACGCATGACGGCGCTGATGCCCTATCGGACCGGGCTGCTTCCGGCGGTGCGGGCACTGATCGATTTTCTCGCCGTGGAGATCCCGAAAGTCACTACATTCGAGGACGAGTAAGTCTTCTGACGATGCACACCCCGCGGGAGCGAGCTTGTTTGCGATGGCGAAGAGTCAGGCGACTTGGGCATTGAATGTGCCGGCCTCTTCCCGGGCAAGTCCGCTCCCGCATGGATTTTCAGCCGAAGCCAGCCAGCAAACGCTCCAACTTCATCGCCACCTGCAGCAGCCCACCATCATTTCCGGGCCGCGCGACGATCTGTAATGCGGCAGGCAGGCGCTGGTCCGCGGAACGCAAGGGCAACGGAATCGAGATCGCCGGGAAACCGGCGAGGTTGAAGGGCGCGGTGTAGGTCATCAGCGCTTCACGAACGGTCCCTTGCCAATGACCGATGGTCAGGGTGGACTGTCCCACCAATGGCGCAGTACAGGGACAGGTTGCCAGCAGCAGATAGTCGACATCGGCCATGGCATGGGCGAGTTTTGCGGTGAACAGTCGGCGCACCTGCTGCGCGTTCAGGTAGTCGCTCAATACCACATGCCTTGCCCGTTCCAGCCGCTCCACGGTCTCTGCGCCATAGTGTTGGCTGATGAAGCCCCAGTCATGGCGTGAAAAGTGCGTCACACCACCCTCGGTCAGAACGATCGTGGCGAATGCCTGAAACGTGCCTTGGAACAGCCCGGCGCTATCGACGTCGTCGCAGCTGTAGACCTCGCTCACTTGGCTCACGGCCTGCTCGAACGCCTGAGCCACTGCCGTGCTCAAGGGCACCGGATCGACCTGACGAATCAGGCCGAAACGCGGCGACACGCTTGCGCCGGCATCCGGCAACGCGATGCCCAGCGCTTGCGCCAGCAACACGACGTCGGACACCCCGGCGCCGAGCAGACCCGGATGATCCAGACTCGGCGCCAGGGCAAAAATGCCCTGGGTGGGGAACGCGCCCCAGGTCGGTTTGAAGCCGGTCACACCGCACATCGCCGCGGGAATTCGTACGGAGCCACCGGTGTCGGTGCCAAGGCCCGCGGCGATGGCACCGCAGGCAATCGCCGCAGCGGCACCGCCGCTCGAACCCCCGGGAATGCAGCGTGGATCGAGAGGGTTGAGCGTGTCGCCAAACGCGCGACTGGCGGTTGTGACTCCCCAGGCGAATTCATGGGTAGTGGTCTTGCCGATGATGATCGCGCCTTGCTCGACAAGTCTCTGCACGATCTGAGCGTTCTCTGAAGGCACATGGCCGAGGTAGGCGGCTGACCCGTAACGGGTTTCCAGGTCCCGGGTATCGATCAGGTCCTTGACCCCGATCGGCAGGCCTTCCAGTGGCCTTTGGGTGCCGAGTGCAAAACACTGATCACTTCGCGCCGCGGCTTCCAGCGCCGAGTTTCGGGCGATGCTGGCGAACGCATTCACTGTCGGCTGGGTGGCCTGCGCGATGGCGATTGACTGCTCGATCAACGAGCTCGCCGTAATGTGCCGATCCTCCAGTGCGTCCGCGGCCTCGCGCAACCCGACAATACGAGCACTCACCACAGGCGCTCCAGTAGCAGTTCAAGTTTCATCGACGCATTCGCGCCCAGATCATCGACTTCGTTCGGATAATTGGCTTTGAGCAACTGAGCGATCTTGCCCAGTTGTGATTTATCGATGTCGAAACTGCCGATGCGATTTGGCAGGCCAAGGCTGACCACCAGATTGTCGATTCGCTCGGCCAGTTGCTCGGCGGCTGAGCCGTTGGTTGCCGGTGAAAGAATGTCGAGCTTGTTGCCGTAGAACTCGGCACACGCACGAATGACCGGCGCCAGGGTGATGCAGGAAGTCATGCTGTGGGGCAGACCAAAGGTGCCGCCCAAAATATGTCCGATTCGATGGCTGAGCCCGTAAATCACTGACGCTGGTGAGAAGTAGCACTGCCACGCGGCCAGTTGCAGTTGCAGCAAGTCGTGGGAAGTGACCAGGCCATGGTCGATGGCGCGGCGGGTTTCGAGCGCTTGCGGCCAGCGCTCCAGAACAGTGAAGAAACGCTGCAAGCCACTGGCCGACATGATCGCGTGTGGATGGTCAACGCGGACCTTGCGCATGCCTTCCACCGCGTGGTCCATGCCTTTGATCGCGGATGAAAGCAATAATGAACGGGGTGTATCCAGCAACAGGATCGGATCGATCACTACCACTTTCGGCGTTGTTTCGCGAATGGCATAGCTGCGTTTGAATTTCACCTTGCCGCCGGTTTCGGTGATGCCGAAGTAATGCGAAAACTCCGAACCGGACAGGGTGGTCGGTAATGCCGCAATTGGCAGAAAACGGCCGGTTTGCTGAAAGTGCAGATAAGACACGGCCTTGGCTGCGTCGAGTACCGAGCCGCCACCCAAGGCAATGATCGACTTGGCGCCCAGACGCAGGCACGCCTCAAGGCCCAGTTGCACCGCCACATCCGGAACATGCGCCGGCAACTCGGTGAAAACGCCCACACCTTGGCGAATGTGAGGTTGCAGGCTGGTCTCGTTCAAATGATTGAGCGGCGCGACGGTGAAAGTGATCGGACGCTCGATGCCATAGTCGCCAAAGCGGGAAACGGCGTCCGCCAGGATGTTCGAGCCCCAAAGCACCGCATCCTGAGGCAGGCAAGTCAGTTGATTCATTGTTATTGACCTTGGTGGTTGCTGAATACGCATCGAGGCTGACGTGTTGAGTCATCGGTCACAAGATTGAGGTACGGAACATAGCGTTCAGAGTTTTGGACGATCAGGTGTTTGATTGGTTTAATTCTGGCGGCCTGCCTTATGGGTTTTGCAAGTTTTAAAGAAATGCCTGTTTGGAAGTGAATGAATGCACGGTTATTTCGCTAGTGAAGGTTTTACTTGTACGCAAAGTTCAGGGATTACGAACGCCTGGTTTTTTGTGTGTCGGATGTTCAAGGTTTTGCGTCAGGCTTGAATGGCTATCATGGTTCAAAAGCTATTGATTTTTCTGGTTTTATTTGAGTGTTTTCAGGCGTGGCATGTCTTTCTCTCAGCGTTTTCATGTCGATCTGCACGGTGTTGCACTTCGCTGGAAGAGATCTTTTTGGGTAGTGACATTCTTGTAGTTCAGTCTTATAAAAACTCTGGAAGTTTTCCTGGGGCTTTGTGCAAGTCTCTGTTCGTAAACGTTATCCAAATCGCCTTGATGTTGTCGCGGTACTTTGCCGTGCGCCCGAACAAAAATAATAAGAAGGCTTAAACATGAATCGAAACTCGTTGTTCAAACTCACCGGTTTTACCTGCGTGGCCATGAGTTGCGCTCTGGCGAATGCCAGCGAAGGTGGCGGTTCTTCATACCCTCTGGGCGCAGAAACCTACATGGCGGGTGCGATGCCACCGCCGGGTTTGTACGGTCAGGTATTTCTCAGCCATTACGAGGCCGATACCTTTCGCGGCAACGACGGTCGAGCGTTACCGATGGACTTCAACCTGCGGGCAGACTGTATCGCCGGTCGTCTGATCTGGGTGTCCGAGCAGAAGATTCTCGGCGGCCAATTGGGTTTTCACGTCATTGCGCCGCTGGTGGATGTCAAAGTCAGCATCGATGATCAGTCGCAAAGCAAACGCGGATTGGGCGACATGATTTTCGCGCCGGCACTGGGTTACCACTACAGCGAGAAAATGCACGCGATCTTTGCTGTCGATACCATCGCGCCCACCGGCAGATACGATCGCAATGATCTGGCCAACACCGGTCGCAACTACTGGGTGCTGCAACCTGTGGCGGCGCTGGCGTACATAGACCCCGATGGCCTGAACGTCGACGTCAAGACCATGTACGACTTCAACTTTGAAAACCCCGCCACGAACTATCGCTCTGGCCAGGCCCTGCACATGGATTACTCCGTGGGTTGGGGGATGGGCAACGGCTGGGTGCTCGGTGTGGGTGGTTATACCCTGTGGCAAACCACCGACGATCGCCAGGACGGCGAGCGGATAGAGGACAACAAGAGTCGCAGCCTTGCCATTGGTCCTTCGATTAAATACACCAGCAACCAGGGCTGGTTCCTTACAGCCAAATGGCAAAACGAAACCCAGGTACGCAACCGTCCAGACGGAAACGCCTACTGGATCAAGCTGAGTATTCCTCTTTAAGGATGGTTGATCAGGTGCTGCGGGGTGTCAGGCTGCCAACGTTATCCCGACGACCGTAGGAGCAAGGCTTGCCCGCGAAGGCGTTATGTCGGCCGACGTTGATGTTGGGTGTGCCGGCCTCTTCGCGGGCAAGCCTCGCTCCTACAGGGATCGGGGTCACTCCGGCAGCCCCGCCAGGCGCAGGCCTTCGGTGAACCGTTCGAGGTCTTCCGGGCGCTTGATTGGCAGCCAATCCTTGAGCCTGGAGAGCCTCAATCCGGGATCCAGTTCATGCAGGCGCTCCATTGCCTGTGCCGCCTGGTCCATGTGTCCGCTCAGGGCATGGCAGGCGGTCACCAGGGCTGCGGCGGGCAACAGGGTCGGGAGGTTTCTCAGGGCTTTTTCCGCCCATTCCGTGGCGCATTCATAACGCCCGGCGAAGAAGTGCGAGAGGGCCATGCCCACCTGCATTCTGAACATCTCCGGGTCCACGGGGCTCAGGCGTGCGGCGTGGGTCAGGTCCTTGATGGCCGATTCGCTGTCGCCGCGCAGCGTGCGCAGAATGCCGCCGAGAAACCATGCCGACGCCAGATTGGGCGTGAGCAACCGGGCGCGGTCGAGCAGGGCGATGCCGCCATCCAGATCGCCGGTCAGATGGGCCAGCGCATGCCCGGCACGGGTCAGCGCAACCGGATCGTCGCGACCCATTTCCACCGCCAGCCGTGCCAGTCGCACGCCCTCGGTGACCTCGCGGTCGCGGTCGGTCATCCAGCCATTCAACTTGCGCCAGAAATGGCACCAGGCGGCCATGCCGTAAGCCGAGGCGAACTCCGGATCCAGTTCGATAGCCTTGTAGAACATCGGCAGCGCCTGCTCCAGCGCCTCCCGGCTGCCGACATGCAATCTGGCCATACCGCGCAGGTAGTAATCGTAAGCGTCCAGGCTCTCGGTCGGCTTATGCTTGGCGCGCTCCATTTCCGCCCGTTCGAGCTGGGGCGCGATGGCGCCGACCACGCTTTCGGCGATCTGGTCCTGCAACTCGAAAATGTCATCGAGCAGTCCCTCGAAGCGTTCGGCCCAAATGTGCGTGCCGCTCCTGGCATCGATCAGTTGCCCGGTGATGCGCACTTTGTTCCCGCTTTTGCGCACGCTGCCTTCCAGCACATAGCGCACGCCGAGTTCCTGGCCAACGCCTTTGACATCGATCGAACGATCCTTGTAGGTGAAGCTGGAATTGCGCGCGATGACGAACAGCCAGCGGATGCGCGAGAGGGCGGCGATGATGTCTTCCACCATGCCGTCGGCGAAATACTCCTGCTCCGGATCGCCACTCAAATTGTGGAACGGCAGGACGGTGATTGAGGGTTTGTCTGGAAGGACCAGCGCAGGTGCCGCTGGGTCGAACGGCGCGGGCTCTTCAACGTCCGGCACCTCGCTCAAGGGCTCCGATTCATCCGCCTTGAGCTGGCCAACGAAGCGATAGCCCTTGCGCGCCACCGTGCGCACCAGGCGCTGTTCCTCACCCGTATCGCCGATGGCCTTGCGCACCGCGTTGATGTGGCTGGTGATGGTCGATTCCGAAACGATGCGCCCGGCCCACACCGCCTTGAGCAGGTCGTCCTTGCTGACCACACGCTCGTGGTTGCTGACCAGCAGCGACAACAGATCGAAGACCTGGGGCCCGACGGTCACGACCTGGCCGCGCTGGGTCAGCTCCCGGCGCTCCTGATCGAGTACGAAATCTTCAAACACGAATGGCAAAGTCAGAATCCCCTGTGCGGATGCCCTCGACTCCGTGTCCGAGCTGGCGTAAGTGCATGCTGTCGATCATACGGCAGGCAGGCGTTGGACGAAAATCCAAGACTCTTCAAAGGGAAACTCAAGGCCCCCGCAAGGACTTGCCCAAGGCGCTGGAGCAATCTGCACCTGTCCCGACGGCAAATGATGACCGTCGACCCCTTGGAGAGCAGCCATGAAGATCGTCGTCATCGGAGGCACCGGCCTCATCGGATCCAAACTCGTGAAAAACCTGCGTGAGCGCGGTCACGAAGCGCTCGCCGCGTCGCCCAGAACCGGCGTCAACAGCGTTACCGGCGAAGGTCTGGCCGAGGCACTGGTGGGCGCGGAGGTCGTGGTCGACGTATCCAATGCGCCGGTTTGGGAAGATCAGGCGGTGCTCGAATTCTTCCAGGACTCGACACGCAACCTGCTGGCTGCCGAAGCGGTCGCAGGCGTTCGCCATCACGTCGCGCTGTCGGTGGTCGGCACCGAACGCCTGCCCGAGAGCGGCTACTTCCGGGCCAAGGTCGCCCAGGAGCAGATGATCGAAGCCTCGGCCGTGCCCTACACGGTGCTTCGGGCCACGCAGTTCTTCGAATTTGTCGGCGGCATCGCGCAGTCGTCCACGGTCGGCGAGCAGATCTTCCTGTCGCCGGCACTGATCCAGCCGATGGCCTCGGACGATGTGGCGCAGGCGCTGACGGACATCACCTTGCAACCGCCGGTCAACGGCACTGTGGAAATCGCCGGCCCCGAGGCGATGCCGCTCGATGAGCTGATCCGCCGCTTCCTGCGCATCACCCGGGACGAACGCAAAGTGGTGCCGGACGTTCATGCACGCTACTTCGGTGCGTTGCTTGACGATCAATCGCTGACACCGGGCCGGGACCCGCTTTTGGGATCCATTCATTTCGAGGATTGGCTCGGTCGGTCGATGGCTCAGGCCGGGCATTGAGAGGGTGACCCAACATGAACAGCCTCCAGGACAAGACTGCCATGGCCCCCGGTGCCGGCAGCGAGACCGCCACGGTCAGCGCGCGGCCCGGCAAAAGCAAAAAAATCGGCGTGTTGCTGTGCATCGGTGCCGTGGTGGCCGCGGCGGCGTGGGGCAGCATGGCGTTCTACAGCGGCGTGACATCCACCGACAACGCCTACGTTCGGGGCGATGTCACCTCGCTGGCCGCCAAAGTCGCAGGTTATGTCACGGCGCTTGAGGTCGAGGACAACCAGACCGTGCGCGCCGGCGACGTCTTGTTTCGCATCGACGACCGCGACTATCGCGCGCGGCTCGCCCAGGCTGCCGCCAATGTCAGTGCCGCCCAGGCGCGCCTGACCCACGTCGATGCGCAGATCCAGTTGCAGCGTGCGCTGATCCGCCAGGCCGAAGCCCAGCGCCGCTCGGCCAACGCCGACATGAACATGGCCAACAAGACCCACGAGCGCAGCCGCAAGCTGATCGTCAGCAACGCGGTCAGCCAAGCCCTGGTGGATGAAACCGGCACCGCGCGTTCGCGGGCCGAAGCCTCGGTGTCGGCGGCCTCGGCAACGGTCGAGGCGCAGCAACAACAGATCGGCGTGCTGGTGGCCGAGCGCGAGGCCGCAGTGGCGGCGGTGACCCAGGCAGAAGCCGCCCGTGATCTGGCCCGGATCGATCTTGATCACACCGTGGTGCGCGCGCCGGTGGATGGCGTGGTCGGCAACCGGCAGATCCGGCTTGGGCGGTACGTGACGCCCGGGGGTTCCCTGCTTGATATCGTGCCGGTCGACAACGTGTGGATCGTTGCCAACTTCAAGGAAACCCAGCTCGAAGGCATCCGCCCCGGCCAGCGAGTGAAGGTCAGGGTCGACGGTTATCCCGACACGGCTCTTGAGGGTGTGGTCGACAGCTTCGCGCCGGGCAGCGGCTCTGCTTTCAGCCTGTTGCCGGCCGATAACGCCACCGGCAACTTCGTGCGGGTGGTGCAGCGCGTGCCGGTGAAGATTCGCCTGGCCAACAACCCGCTGCCCGGGCGCATCGTACCGGGGCTGTCGGCTCGGGTCGATGTGGCGCATGGGGACGAGTCATGAACACCGCAGCCGCCAGTCTGCAAAGTCGTACGACGGGCTTGTTGCTCATGACCGGAATCATCCTGGCCGCGCTGACGGAAGCCATCGCCAGCACGGTGCTGACCATCGGCCGCAGTGACATCCTCGGCGATACCTACGCCACACCGGATGAGTTCGCTTGGCTGGATGTCGGCTACACCGCGTGCAAGTTGATCGGCTTCATGACTGCCGCGTGGCTGCTGCAGCGTTTCGATCCACGTCGGGTAGTGATCGGCGCGGTGCTGGTGATGGGACTGGCCTGCGGGATCGCCGCCGTCACCGCGCGGTTGGACCTGTTGATTCTGCTTCGCAGTCTCCAGGGCCTGGCCGGCGGCACCGTGCTGGTGGCGGGGCAGACACTGGTCTTTTTCGCCTTTTCCAGCGCCCGCCAGCCGATCCTCCAGGCGCTGTTCGCCATGGGGGCGGTGGTCGCCCCCGCGACCTTTGCCCCGGCGCTGCAAGGCTGGCTGATCGACGGCCAGGACTGGACGTGGATCTTCTTCAGTGTGGTGCCGCTGAGTCTGGCGGCGAGCGGGCTGTTGCTGATGGTGGACAGCCCGGCGCCTGCCGGCACCGGACAGCGGCGGTTCGACGGGATCGGCTTGTTGTTGATGTCGACCAGTCTGTTCTGCTTCACCTACGTGCTCAGCCAGGGCGAACGCTGGGACTGGTTCGAGGAGCCGCGCATTGTCTGGTTGAGCCTGATCGGCGGCGTCACGCTGCTGGTCTTCCTCGTGCAACAGAGACGGGGCCGGGGCTGGCTCGACTATGGTCTGTTCCAGTCCAGCGATTTCTTCTTCGCTTTCATCGTCAGTTTTGTCGCCGGTGCCGCGTTGTTCGGCAGTGCATTCCTGATTCCGGCATTCGCCCTGTCGGTGCTGGGGTTCACGCCCACCGAAGCCGGTTTGTTGCTGCTGCCCAGTGGCGGGTTGTTCGTCGTGGCGCTGCTGATCGCGGCGTTTCTGTTCCAGGGGCGCGGTGTTGCGCCTTTCGCCACCGTGCCCTTTGGCATCCTGATGATCATGGTTGCGATGTGGATGCTGTCGGGCTCGACCAGCGAAAGCGGTGCGGACGACATGATGGCTGCGGTGCTCCTGCGTGGGCTGGGGCTGGGTTTCCTGTTTCTGTCGATCACCCTGATTGCCTTTGGCGGACTCGGGATCCGTGAGCTGGCGGGCGGGATCGGCCTGTTCAGCACCGGGCGTCAGGTGGGGGGATTGCTCGGGGTGGCGGGTTTGCAGACGCTGATCGAGCACAAGGTGGCTGACAGTGTTTCAGTCCTCGGCGCCAGTGTTACACCCGGCGCTGCGGCGGTGATCGAGCGGTTGACCTCCACGGCGGGCATGTTGATGAGCAAAGGGATGGACGCGGTGGCTGCAGGGCGGGCAGCAACGAATCTGCTTGGGCGGGCGGTGTCTGGGCAGGCGACGGTGATCGCCTTTGACAGCGCCTTCCTCGCCGTGACCCTGTTGTTCGCGGTGGCCGCGCCGATGTTGGTGGCCATCAAGATCGGCTTTGCGCGACGCGCGAAAGTGTAGGCGCCGTCCCCAGGAAAAACTGTGGTTCCGGTGTTCATCGCGAGCAAGCCGGGGCATGTATTACTTCTGCGCAAACCGCGCCGCACTGCCGCTGGCGCGGAATTCCTCGACGATGTAATCCACGAACACCCGCACCTTGGCCGGCAGCAGTTTGCGGCTGGTGTAGTAGATCGACAGTGGCGAGGCCTCGGCGTACCACTGGGGCAGCACGCGAACCAGTTCGCCGCGTTCCAGGAACGGCAAGGCGTGGGGCATCGGCAGCAGGGCGATGCCCATGCCGGTGGACGCCGCGCGAGCTATGGCTTCCGGGTCGTTCAAGACCATCACCGGACGCACGCTGGCCACCACTTCTTCACCGGCGTCGTTCTTCAACTTCCAGGGCGCCAGCCGACCGTTGCTCAGCATTCGGCGCAGCAATCCGCGATGTCGGGTCAGATCCAATGGATGCGTGGGCGCTGGATGCTCTTTCAGATAGGCAGCAGAGGCCACCAGCACGATTCTCAGGTGCGCCAGTTCGCGAGCTATCAGTGCATCCGTCAGTTCCAGGCCGCCGCCGATGGCAACGTCGAAACCATCGTTGATCAGGTCGACCTGACGGTTATCGAAATGCAGGTCCGGCACCACGTCCGGATAGCGGCGCACGAACTCGTCCATTAACGGCACGAAGTATTCGCGGCCCACGGTGTAGGCCATCGAGACCTTCAGGGTGCCCGCAGGCTTGCCCGCACCTTGGCGCAGATCGGTCAGGGCATCGCCGATCTCGGTCCAGGGCAGGCGCACCTGGCCATACAAGCGCTCACCTTCGGACGTCAGCGCCAGGCTGCGGGTACTGCGCTGAAACAACCGCACCCCCAACCGCGCTTCCAACTGGCCCACGCTCTTGCTGACCGCTGCCGGCGTGAGCCCCATGCGACGGGCCGCCGCGGAGAAGCTACCCTCATCGGCGGCGCAGATGAAGGCATCGAGATAGCTGCTCAGTTCGGTTGTCATGGTTGCGTCTTATGCCGTTGGTTGAAACTGATTGTGCATTTTAACGACTACCGAGAACAAGTCACCAAGGCCATGATGTGTTCACCAACCCGCTACAACCCAACCCAAACAGACCCAGAGGACAACATCATGACTGCTCAACTCAACGGTAAAGTCGCTTTCATCAATGGTGGTTCCCGCGGTATCGGCGCCGCCACCGCACGCCGCCTGGCTCGTGACGGCGCAACCGTCGCCATCGGTTACCTGTCCTCGGCCATCGCCGCCGAAGCCCTGGTCGAAGAAATCAAGGCCAGCGGTGGCGAGGCCTTCGCCATCAAAGCCGACGCCTCCGACCCCGTCGGCCTGACCAAAGCCATCGACAGCGTCGCCGAACGTTTCGGCCGCCTGGACATCCTGGTCAACAACGCAGGCGTGCTGCTGACCGGCCTGCTGGAAGACTTCTCCCTGGAAGACTTCGACCGCACCATCGCCGTGAACGTCCGCGCCGTGTTCGTCGCCTCCAAGGCTGCGGCCAAACACATGAAAGAGGGCGGCCGGATCATCAACATCGGCAGCACCAACGGTCAACGCATGCCGTTCGCCGGCGGCGCGGTCTACGCAATGAGCAAATCGGCGCTGATCGGCCTGGTCAAAGGCCTGGCCCGCGACCTGGGACCACGGGGCATCACGATCAACAACGTGGCACCCGGCCCGGTCGACACCGACATGAACCCGGAAAACAGTGAATTCGGCGCCGGCATGCATGACCTGATGGCGATCCGTCGCCACGGCAAGGCTGATGAAATCGCCGGGATGGTGTCTTACCTGGCGAGTCCTGAGGCGGCGTTCGTCACCGGTGCGGATCTGCTGATCGATGGTGGCTTCGCAGCCTGATGTGAAAAACCTCCAACTGTAGGAGCGAGCATGCTCGCGATGGTGGCTCAGACACCGCTGGCTTCCAGACAGCCCGCGTTATCGTTGACCTCCATCGCGAGCATGCTCGCTCCTACAGTTTCTGTGTTTATTCTTCTTCGTAAATCACATTCACCTTTCCCGCACGCGCCGCCTTCAGCAACGTTGCATGATCACGCTCCGTCTGGTCGGCATAGAGCAGCGAAAAATCCCCCATCGCTTCATCGAACACTTCGTTTTTCCCCAGATACCCCGAGATGGTCGCCGAGTCGCCGGATTTGGCGTGGGCGCGGGCCAGAGTCAGGCTGCAGAACTCCGCGTAGCGCTCCAGTTGGGTCGCGTTGATGTTCTCCAGCGGCACCGACATCTTCATGTCCCGCAGCTGGCGCACGAAGAAGTCATAACCTTCGGGGCCACGTACCCAGCCGAGGAAAATGTCGCTGGAGGACTGCATCAGCCGTTGCCCGATCACCACCCGCTGACCTTGATTGTCGTACTGGCTCTTGCCCGCGTAGGGCTCCAGCACCGAGCGGCACGACTCCTTGAACTGCAGGATCAGCGGATGGTTTTCCTCCGAGAACAGCAGGGCGATGTAGCAGCGCGTACCGACGCTGCCGATGCCGACCACCTTGAGCGCGGCGTCCACCAGGCGATAGCGGTCGAGCAACACCCGGCGCTCGTCGGACAGGCTCTCGCGGTAGGCCGCAAGACCGCTGTGAACGCGCTCGATGAATTGTGGATCCGCGACATGCTGAATCACCGGCGGCTGATCGACGATGCGTGGATGCCCCGCGACCTGTCCGGCAATCTTCGGAAAGACGCTTTCCATCACCCGCTCACGGGCGCGGGCGAACAGTTGCTGGCGAAACTTGAGGGCCTTGGCGTCAGGTGCCAGTTCCAGCAGTTCATCGGCGTCCAGGCGCGAGTACCAGACTTCCAGCGGTTTCATCTTGGAAAAGCGCCGCAGATGCTCACGGTAGGACCGGGCACAGGCCACCGCGATTTTGCGCGCCCGGGCGTCATTCGCACCGCCGTCGCGCGCCGCCACGGCAAAGCTCGCGACCAGTCGCTTGATGTCCCATTCCCAGGGCGCCGGCAGGGTTTCGTCGAAGTCGTTGAGATCGAACACCAGGTTGCGTTCGGGGGTGGCGAACAGGCCGAAGTTGAGCAGGTGACAGTCACCGCAGGCCTGTACGTTCACACCGATGTTCGCCCCCATTGCCAGGTCGTGGGCCATCAAGGCGGCGGATCCGCGCAAAAAGGTGAAGGGCGTTCGCAACATGCGCCCGTAGCGGATCGGCACCAACTCTTTAAGGCGGTCGCGGTTGGATTTTTCCAGAATCGCGATCACATCCCGCTGTCGCCCCGGCGACTTCCACTTTGCGTGCTCCTCGCGTGGGAACTGCTCACGCAATCGCTTGCCGTCGGCCATGCGTTCCTCGCGGGAACGGAAGATCGGGTTCGATTTGTTCTTGCTCGCGGACTCGCGGGAAGTTTTCCTTTTTGATGCCATGGTGCACTCGTCTCCGATGCGCGGCTTGAGGACAGGGGCATGCGACCCCGTCCATTCACGCTAGCTCAAGTCCATCTTTTCACCATGGCTACCGTTTTCGTGGGCATATCCGGCATCTTTGATGACTGACGCATCGCCTTCGCGAGCAAGCCCGCTCCCACAGTTTGATCTGTGGTGAACACAAATTCGGTCTCTAGCAGAGATCCCCGGTGGGAGCGGGCTTGCTCGCGAAGGCGGTGGTTCGGCCGACATCTGACTCGCCTGCGGATATCCCGACTAGGATTAACAAACGACCTGCGACACGCCCTGACCATTCATTCAACAGAAGGACGTTCAATATGACTCGTTTATCTCTTGCAGCGCTGCTTGGCAGCCTGACCCTTGCCGGCGCGGCTCATGCGGCGGTGTTGACTGAAAGCAATATCTCGACCGCCGACGCGCAGAAACTGGTGACTGCTACGCTCGCTGCCTGTCAGGCCAAGGGCTACAACGTGAGCGCCGCGGTGGTGGACCGGGCCGGCGTGCTTAAAGCCCTGGCTCGCGCCGATAACGCCGGCCCTCATACCATCGAGGCCAGTCGTGCCAAGGCCTTCACCTCGGCATCGGCCAAGACCCCGACCTTGACCATCATGGAGAACGCGCAGAAGAATCCTGGCGCGGCCAACCTGACCGATATTCCGGGTTATCTGCTGCTGGGCGGCGGTGTTCCGATCAAGGCCGGTGAGACCGTGATCGGCGCCATCGGCGTGGCCGGTGCGCCGGGCGGGAATCTGGATGCGCAGTGTGCGGATGAAGTGCTGGCCGCTAACGCAGGGTTGTTCAAGTAAGTCGCTGCCGTCTATTTGTGGGGGGCTTTGTGGCGAGGGTGTATGCAAAATTTCGACACAACACATAACCCCTGTGGGAGCGAGCCTGCTCGCGATGAACGCCAGGACAACGCGGGCAATCAGACAGCCCGCGTTATCGTTGACCACCATCGCGAGCAGGCTCGCTCCCACAGGTATTGCGTCGTCGGTCAGAGATCGAACCGATCCAGGTTCATCACCTTGCCCCAGGCCGCCACGAAGTCCTTCACGAATTTCTCCTTGTTGTCGTCGCTGGCATAGAACTCCGCCAGTGCCCGCAGTTGCGCGTTGGCGCCGAACACCAGATCGACCCGCGTCGCAGTCCACTTCGCCTGGCCGGTCTTGCAGTCGCGGCCTTCAAATTCTTCGTTGGTGGCCGAGGTGGGTTTCCACTCCACGCCCATGTCCAGCAGGTTGACGAAGAAGTCGTTGGTCAGCGTGCCTTTGCGCGTGGTGAACACGCCGTGGGCGGTTTGGCCGACGTTGGTGTCGAGTACGCGCAGGCCTCCGATCAGCGCGGTCATTTGTGGTGCGGTGAGGGTCAGCAATTGCGCCTTGTCGATCAGCAGATGCTCGGCGGTAATGCGATAGCGGGACTTGAGGTAGTTGCGGAAACCATCGGCGATCGGCTCGAGCATGCCGAACGACTCGACATCCGTCTGCTCCTGAGTCGCATCCATCCGTCCCGGCGAAAACGGCACCGTGACGTTATGCCCGGCGTTTTTCGCTGCCTGTTCGACGCCTACGTTGCCAGCGAGCACGATCAGATCCGCCAGGGAGACTTTCTTGCCGCCGCTGTTGAACTCCTTCTGGATGCTTTCGAGTTTGCCCAGCACGTTGCCCAGTTGATCGGGCTGGTTGGCCTTCCAGGATTTCTGCGGTTCCAGACGCAGCCGTCCACCGTTGGCGCCACCGCGCTTGTCGGAGCCACGGAAGGTCGAAGCCGCCGCCCAGGCCGTGGAGACCAGTTGTGAAACGCTCAGGCCGCTGGCCTGGATCTTGCCCTTGAGCGCGGCGACGTCGGCATCGCCGATCAGGGCATGATCGACCTTGGGAATCGGGTCTTGCCACAACAGCACTTCATTGGGCATTTCCGGGCCGAGGTAGCGTGACAGCGGGCCCATGTCGCGGTGGATCAGTTTGTACCAGGCGCGGGCGAAGGCGTCGGCCAGTTGATCCGGGTTCTGCAGGAAGCGCCGGGAAATCGGCTCGTAGATCGGGTCCATACGCAGCGCTAGGTCGGAGGTCAGCATCCGTGGTTCACGGCGCTTGTTGGGATCGAAGGCATCCGGGATCAACCCGGCCCCCGCGCCGTCCTTGGGTTTCCACTGATTCGCCCCGGCCGGGCTCTTGGTCAGCTCCCACTCGAAGCCGAAGAGGTTTTCGAAATAATTGTTGCTCCATTTGGTCGGGGTATTGGTCCAGGTGACTTCCAGGCCGCTGGTGATGGTGTCCGGGCCCTTGCCGGTACCGAAGGTGCTTTTCCAGCCCAGTCCCTGCTGTTCCAGGCCGGCGGCCTCTGGTTCGGGACCGACGTTGTCGGCGGGACCGGCACCGTGGGTCTTGCCGAAAGCGTGGCCGCCAGCGATCAGGGCGACGGTTTCTTCGTCGTTCATCGCCATGCGCGCGAAGGTTTCGCGGATGTCCAGCGCGGACTTGAGCGGATCAGGCTCGCCTTCGGGGCCTTCAGGGTTGACGTAGATCAGGCCCATTTGTACGGCTGCGAGGGGGTTTTCCAGATTGCGGCCGTGTTCGGTGCGGCTGTCTTCGTTGCGTCCGGGTTCGGCCGACAGCGGCACATCGCCGGGTTTTTGCACAGCCTTGTTGTCATCGCTCGGGTCGCTGGCGTAGCGGGTATCGCCGCCCAGCCACTTGGTTTCCGAGCCCCAGTACACGTCCTCGTCCGGTTCCCAGACGTCCGGACGGCCACCGGAGAAGCCAAAGGTCTTGAAGCCCATGGATTCCAGGGCGACGTTGCCGGTGAGCACGATCAGGTCGGCCCAGGAAATGTTACGGCCATATTTCTGTTTGATCGGCCACAGCAGACGGCGGGCCTTGTCCAGGCTGACGTTATCCGGCCAGCTGTTGAGCGGGGCGAAGCGTTGCTGGCCGGAACCGGCGCCACCGCGGCCGTCGGCGGTGCGATAGGTGCCGGCGGCGTGCCAGGCCATGCGCACGAACAGTGGGCCATAGTGGCCGAAGTCCGCAGGCCACCAGTCTTGCGAGTCGGTCATCAACGCGGTCAGGTCGCGCTTGACGGCGGCAAAGTCGAGTTTTTTGTACGCCTCGGCATAATCAAATCCCTCATCGGCTGGAGTGGAGAGAGGCGAGTGCTGATGCAGGATGTTCAGGTTCAGTTGGTTCGGCCACCAGTCGCGGTTGCGTGTGCCACCGCCGGCGGCGTGATTGAACGGGCATTTCGATTCGGTTGCCATGTGTGAGCTTCCCTCGGTCGAGATCAGTCAGCTTCCCGGCCCGTGGGGGCATCCAGTATCTGACTCATTCTTGTCTTCACATCAGGTCTGTGCCGGCCAGACCGCGCCGGCGCTAAATAAGGCTAGACCCCGATCGTCAAGTCAGCTAATAGCCCGAGTATTGGTAGCCGATAGGCGGAATCTCTCAGCGGACACAGAGTTTTACAGGTGCCTCCTAGCGATGTGCCACAATAGTCAGGTCACCGCAGCATTATCAGGCGAACACAATGGATGGCCTTGGATTTCGGCTCGAGCAGGAACGCTTCATCGCCCAACAGGTGCGCACCGATCGATTGCATCAGCTGTTTCGGCAATCGGTAACTGCTGTTTTTGGCAGCTTTCTGGCATTGGCCATGTTGTGTTGGCTGTGCTGGGACCGCTTCGACCACCACATCATGAACTGGTGGATCGGTCTGCTGGCGGCCTCCACCCTGATCCGCATCACGATGTTCGTGGTGTACTTCCGCAGCCCCGAAGTGGCGCGCACCCCGCAGCGCTGGGAACTGATCTACATGGCCACCTTGTCGCTGTCCGCCGGGATCTGGGGCGGTGGGGCGCTGGCGGTCATGCCGGCCGACGATCTGCTGGCCCAGGCGCTGGTGATGCTGTTCACCGTGGGCATGTCGGTGAGCGCGGTATCCTGCTATTCGGCCTATCGCTACATGACGGTGGTGTCCATCGCCCTGGTGCTGCTGCCGTCGACCTTCTGGCTGATGATCCAGCCGACTTCGCTGCAGTTCGGCATGGGCGTGGCGGTGCTGGTCTTCGCCTCCTTCGTGTGCAGCGCCACCCGCAAACTCTCCGTTGCCCTGGAAACCGCCTTCCGCCTGACCCGCGAAATGGAACTGGCCCACAGCATCTCCACCCGCGCCGCGCAGACCGACGAACTGACCGGTCTGCGCAATCGCCGCGCCTTCTTCGAACAGGCCCAGCGCCTCTACAACCACTGCCAGCACTACCGCCTGCCGCTGTGCGCGGTGATGCTGGACATGGACCACTTCAAGCACATCAACGACACCTACGGCCATCAGGTCGGCGACCAGGTGCTGCGGCAGATGGGCGTGGTGATCAGCCGGTCGTTTCGCGAGGCTGATGTGTATGGGCGGCTGGGCGGGGAGGAGTTTGCGGTGCTGCTGCCGGATACATCGCTTGAAGATGCGCAGAACATCGCCGAAGGGCTAGTTCATTCCATTTCCGGGCTGATGACCGGGCCGGTGCACTGCATCACCGCCAGCGTCGGCGTTGCGTGCATGGTTGCAGGCGACAAGGATCTGCACAGTTTGATGAGCAATGCCGACAAGGCGCTGTATCGGGCCAAGGCCAGGGGGCGCAATCAGGTGGTGGTGTCCGACTAAGCACCTGCAACCCCGCAACCCCCTGTAGGAGCGAGGCTTGCCCGCGAAGAGGCCGGTACATCCACCAAAACAGGTTGCCTGAAAACCCATCGCGAGCAGGCTCGCTCCCACAGTTTTGATCTCCAGTGGCCACAAAATCTGCGGCCATCCAAGGGCCTCCCTGTGGGAGCGAGCCCGCTCGCGATAAAAATGCCCAGACGCCACCGATCCAAATGATTTGCTCTATGGATTCAATAAGCATATTTTTGAATCTATAGATGCAGATTAAGGCTCCGACCATGTCACTCGCCCTCCAAACTCAGGGCTTCAGCAAAAACCAATGCGTAACCGGCCTGCGCGCCGCCGTCGGAATCCTGGAAAAATGGCAGGCCAGCAGCGATCAGGTCTGCCGCCTGCTGCGCATTTCCCGCAGCACCTACACCCGCGCCCGTCAACGTGACCCGGCCTGGGCCGTGGCGCTGGATGCGGACCAGATGCAGCGCATCAGCTTCGTTCTGAACATCCACGCCACCCTGCGGCTGATCTTCGACAACCCGCAAAACGTCTACGGCTTCGTCTCGATGGCCAACGACAACGAATTCTTCAACGGTCGCAGCCCGCTGGAGATCATGGCCCAAGGCGACATGATCTCGCTGTACGAAACCTTTCGCCGGATCGACGCACTGCGAGGCGGGCAATGGTGAAGCCGACGGGTTTGCCCGTATCGGCCGGCGTAACCCAGCAGGCCTATCGACTGGTCAATTCGAAGTTTCCGCCGATCGCGATGTTCGACGACGTGGCCGATGCCGACGAGTTCGAGACCCTCTACGAGATCCAGGCGCTGACCAATCCACGTTTGAAGAACGAAGTGGGGCAACTGGAGCTGATCCCCCGCAGCGAGATTCCCTTCGGGATCACCGGCTGTTCCTACGCGACGGCGCCCTTTACCCACTTCAACCCGGCGGGCTCGCGCTTCAGCGATGGCAGTTTCGGGGTGCTGTATCTGGCCGACACCATGGAGACGGCCTTGGCCGAGGTGCAGCATCATCAGGCGCTATATTGGTCCGGGGTGCGGGATTTGCACTACGAGCGCTTTGTGTTTCGCGGGCTGTCTTGTTCGTTCGTGGACAAGGGGATGCAGGATGCGACGGGCATTGCGCTGACCGACCCGATCTATGCGCCTGACGACTACACCGATTCACATCGTTTTGGCCGTAGTATCAAGCAGGCGGGAAGTCCGGGTCTGCGTTATCACTCCGTGCGCCGGCAGGGCAGCCATTGCTGGGCACTGATGACGCCGAGGCCGGTGCTGTCGATCATTCAGACGGCGCATTACGAGATGGTCTGGAACAAGCAGATCACCAGCGTCAGCCAAATAACCGAGGCCTGACCTCAGGCTTTAACCCACCGCTGCCGACTCCACGCACTCAACGAATCCACCCCCAGCACCAACAGCAACATCGCCAGAATCACCGTACTGGCCTGCGCTTCCTGAAACAGGCTCAGGCTCACATACAGCATCTGCCCCAAACCCCCGGCACCCACAAACCCCAGCACGCTGGCCATGCGAATGTTGTTCTCCCAGCGATACAGCACATACGCCAGCAACTGCGGCAACAGGTTAGGCAGGGTGCCGTAGCAGAAGGCCCACAGCGCATTGCCGCCTTGCAGGCGAATGGCTTCGGCCGGTTGTGGCGGGGTGTTTTCCAGGGCTTCGGCGAACAGCCGTCCCAGTACGCCAGTGGTGTGCAGCGCCAGCGCCAGAGTGCCGGCGTTCGGGCCGAGGCCGGCGGCCAGCACCATCAGCGCGGCCCACACCAACTCCGGAATCGCCCGCAATGCATTGAGCAACAGACGCGAAGCACTCTTGAACGGCCAGCCGAAACGCCCGGCCGCTGGCAGCGCCAAAACCAGACCGAATACCGCCGCGAGCAAAGTGCCCAAGGCTGACATGGCGATGGTTTCCACCGCGCCATGGGCAATGGCTTGCAGATGACCGGCGCTCAAATCCGGGCTGAGAAAACGCTGCGCATAAGCACCCATCTGCTTGAGGTTGCCGCTGTCGCCCAGCGCCCCGAGGTCGATGCCCAGATAGCCGAACGAGGCGATCACCGCGACGCCGATGCCCAGCAACAGGGCGAGGTTGATCAGGCGATTCATCCCAGCCTCCAGCGCAACAGGCGGCTGAGTTGATCGGCCAGCAGCACCAGCACCAGGAAGGTCAGCAACAGGCTGGCCACCTCACCGCCGGCGAACATGCGCAGCGACAGGTCCATCTGCTGGCCCAGGCCGCCGGCACCGACAAAGCCCATCACCACCGAAGCGCGGATCGCGCATTCCCAGCGATAGACGGTGTACGACAGCAGCTCGGCCGCGACATTGGGCAGCACACCATAAAAGAACGCCGACAACCGACCGCTGCCGGCTTGCAGCAGGGCGTGGGCAGGACGCTGGTCCACGGATTCGAAAATCTCCGCGTAGACCTTGCCGAGCATGCCGCTGTAGGTGATGGCGATGGCCAGCACACCGGCAGTCGGTCCCAGGCCCACGGCTCGCACGAACAGCAGCGCCCAGACGATCTCCGGCACGCTGCGCAGAAAGATCAGCAAGCCGCGCACCGGCCAACGCAGCAACCGGCCCAAGAAGCTGGGGCGGCCAGCGCGGGAAGCCGCCGACAATGACAGCGCTCGGCTGGCCAACAGGCTCGCGGGCACCGCCAGCAACAACGCCAAAGTCATGCCGGCAGTGGCGATGGCCAGGGTTTGCAGGGTGGCTTGCCACAGCAGCTCAAGGAATTCTTCGCCATAGGCCGGCGGCCAGAAGGTCGCCACGAAGCGACCCATTTCGCTCTGGCTGCCGCTGGCGACCAGAACGCTCAGATCCAGTTCGCTGAAACGAATACCGGGCCACAGCAAGGCAATCGCCAACAGACAGAGCAGCAAGCGGGGAAGGGTGGCCGGGTCTCGGGAATCGCGGGTCAGCATCGCGGAATCTGCAGGCTCAAGGGCGCCACGGGTGCGGGAGGGGATTGCAGTTGCTCGTTGGCGTAGAGCCGGTCGAGCAGTTCGCGGTCGACTTCGTTGGGCGGCAGATCAAAAAGAATCTGCCCGTCACGCAGGCCGATGATTCGCGAAAAATGCCCCAAGGCCAGTTCCACCGCGTGCAGGCTGGCGACCAGGGTGACCTTGTGTTCCCTGGCATGGCGGCACAGCACCGTCAGCGTGTGCCCGGCAAGCACCGGGTCCATCGCCGACACCGGCTCATCGGCCAGTAGCACTTCGGGCGCCTGATACAGCACCCGCGCCACGCCGACCCGCTGCAACTGCCCACCGGACAATTGCTGGCATTGGGCGAACAGCTTGTCGCCCAAATCGAGCCGGGCCAGGGCAGCGCGAGCGCCCGGGATGTCCACCGGATGCAGCAGGTTCAACAGGCTCTTGCCCAGGCTCCACTGCCCCAGCTTGCCCGCCAGCACTGCGGTGATTACCCGCTGACGCGGCGGCAACGGCGGCGCCTGGTGCACCAGGCCGATCCGCGCACGCAGGCGCTGACGCTGGCGAGCCGACAGTTGCCAGGCGTGCTCGCCCAGCAACTGCACTTCACCGCTGCCGGGACGCAGGGCGGTGGCCAGAAGATTGAGCAAACTCGATTTGCCCGCGCCGGACGGGCCGATGATCGCGACCTGTTCGCCGGCCGCGATCTGCAGGTTGATGTCACGCAAAGCCTGAACCCCGTTGCCGTGGGTCAGGCTGATATGGGTCAACTTCAAGGTCATTTGAGCAGGTCGGCAGCGCGGGCGGCTTCCTCGATGCCCTTGTAGTTGTCGGGGCTGGTTTCGATGAAGCGGCTGGCGGCTTGCAGATCGAGGATCTCCTTGTCCGCCGGTTTCGCCGGATCAAGGGCCAGGAACGCCGCCTTGATCTTGTTCGCCAGCGCCGGGTCGAGGTTGCCGCGCACGGTCCAGTTGTAATCGAAGTAGGCCGGGGTGGTGGCGAATACCTTGACCTTGTCGGTGTCGACCTTGCCGGCCGCCACCAGTTTTTCCCAGACGCTGGCGTTCAGCACCCCGGCGTCGACCTTGCCGGCCTGGACCCAGGCGACCGTGGCATCGTGGGCGCCGCTGTAGCCGACGCGGCTGAAGTAGGTTTCCGGCTTGATGCCGTCCTTGAGCATGAAATAGCGCGGCATCAGGCTGCCGGAGGTGGAGGACACCGAGCCGAAGGCGAAGGACTTGCCCTTCAGGTCCGCAAGGGATTTGACGCTCGGGTCGGCGGTGATGAATTTGCTGGTGAACTTCGCGTCCTGTTCACGCTGCACCAGAGGGATCGCGTTGCCGGTCTTCAAGCGTGCCTGGACAAAGGTGAAACCACCGAGCCAGGCCATGTCGATGCGGTCGGTAGCCAACGCCTCGACCACCGCCGGGTAATCGCTCACCGGCACAAACTCGACCTTCATGCCCAACTGCTGCTCCAGATAAGCGCCCAACGGCTTGAATTTGCGCAGCAGTTCAGTGGGGGCCTCATCGGGAATCGCACTGACCTTCAACGTCTCCGCCGCCTGGGCGAGCAGGGTAGAGACAGACAGAGTCAGGCCGACGGCCAGTGCCAGGGTACGCTTGAGCATGGAAGTTCTCCTTTTCGATTGCGAGGGCGCTTTGAGAGGGTAGCCGAAATGACACTTCGGGCGCTGCCTGAATTGTGGGAGCCTGAATGATCGCGGTGCCCGGACGTTTATCGCGAGCAGGCTCGCTCCCACATTTTTTACGGTGTTGGGTGCGGATTTTGTGAACGAATCAATTCCCTGTGGGAGCGAGCCTGCTCGCGATGGCGGTGGATCAGCCCGATCATGGTTGACTGACCCACCGCCATCGCGAGCAAGCCCGCTCCCACAGTTTTTTGAGTTGATTGCAGTATCCGTGAGCGACTCGAAACCTTGTGGGAGCGGGCTTGCCCGCGATGGAGTTTAACGATGACGCGGCCAGTCAGAATGCTCACAGGACATCAGAGCCAACTCCAGGAAACCCCAACATAAGCCCCCAACCCCTCACCCGGCGTAGACCTCGCTACATCCACCCCCTTGTCGTCATACCCCGGCGTCACCGTCGCCGCGTAACGCTTGTCCGTCAGATTGCGAATATCCAGCCAGGTCTGCCAATCCCCCTTCGGCGCATTGAAGCCCAGCGTTGCGCCAAACAGCGCATAAGGATCGGCGTAATAGCTGTTGGCATAATCCACCGCCACCTTCGACACCAACTGCGTATTCACCGCCGCAAAGAACCCCTGCGGCCAGTCATAGCGCAATTCCCCCTGGTAATAGTGCATCGGCAACCCCGGCAGGCGGTTGTCGCCGAATCGGTCATCATCCCGATAGTGGAAATCGCTGAAGGTATAAGCCTGACGCAAACTCAACCGCCCACCATCCGCCGCCCACAGGTCGCTCTGCAAACCGGCCTCAACCCCCTGATGCACCGTCGGGCTGGCGTTGAGCTCATAAGGCGTGGTCGCGTTGGCGTCCGGCAATACCGAGAGCAACTCATGGCGCACCTGGGAGTAATACCAGGACAGGCTCCATTGCCCGATCGCGCTATCGCCACGACCACCCAGCTCCAGGGTGGTCGCGGTCTGATTCTGCAACTCGATCGGATCGCGCTGAGTCCCCGTCGCCGGGCCGCTGCCAACCGGGAAGCGCTGGTTGGCGCTGTAGATCAGCGACCACGGATGCGGCGCTTCCACCGAGCGGCTGAGATTACCGAACACCTGCACCTGCGGCGTCAGCTGATAGCGCAGCCCCACCCGCGGCGCGTAATCCCAGTCGCCCATGCTGGTCTTGCCGCCGCCATCCGGGTAAGTCACCGCGCTCTCGCGACGGGTATAGATGGCGGCCAGCCCCGTTGTCAGCCACAGGTCCTCGGCGATCTCCAGGTCATTGCCGGCATGCAGCACCGTGTCCGAACCCTGATAGGTGAAGTTGCGCATGTGCGTGCCCGGCGCATAACCGGCGGTGTTGCCGGTGGGGATTCGCACCAGCTCGCTGGCCCCGTTGTTCGGCAGATGCTTGGTCACCCGCAAACCCACGTTGCTGTTGCTCTCCATCCCCCACAGCGTGTCGCGGCGCTTGTAGTCGAAGGTGCCGCTGACATCGGTGTACGCCACCTTCAAGCGGTTCGGGCCTTCACGCAAGTCCATCGGATAGTCGTGATACACCAGCCCCGTCTGAATGCTCGAATCGTCATCCAGATAGAAGGTCGTCTTGTTGCCGATAAAGGTGCTGCCCGGCTGCTTGCGGCTGTCATCGCGCAGCACATAGGCCGGGTTCGCCGCACGGGGATCGTGCTCGATGGAGTGCTTGGTCACGCGCCCGGCCAGGTCGTTATCGGTCTCGCGATAGCGCAGGTAAAAACGCGTTTCCAGATTCGGATTGAAGCGATAACCGAAGTTGGCGATCAGGCCTTGGCTCTCGCTGTTGGTGTGGTCCTGATAACCGTCGGACTGCGCGTCGGTCACCGCCACGTAATAGTCGAAATCCCCCAGCACCTGCCCGGAACTGACCTGACGCTGCTGATAGCCATGACTGCCGGTCGCATAACGCACCTGCAACTTGGGCGAGTTGTAGCCGGTGTGGCTGAGGTAATCGATGGCCCCACCCAGCGCCAGGGCACCGCGATCAAAGCCGTTGGCGCCGCGCAGCACCTCCACATGATCGAGCCACAGTGGCTCCAGCAACTCATACGGCGTACCACCGGGGCCGGTCAGCGGCAGCCCGTCGAGCATCGTGTACAGCCCCGAAGCATGGGCCCCCGGCGCCCGGTTGATCCCCGAACCACGAATCGAAATCTTCACCCCTTCATTGCCCGAAGACTGGGCATACACCCCTGGCTGATACGCCAGCACATCCTGATTGCTCGCCACCCGCCCTTGCAGCGGACGACGCATATCCACCACGTTCGTCCCGCCCGGCACCGCGGCCAACCGCGCCTCGGCCTCGGCAACCGAACGATCCTCGCCGCTACGATCCTCAGCGCCAATCAACACCTGCCCCAACTCCAACCCCTCCGCTTCGGCCAGGGCCGGACAAACCAGCGTCAGGCCAAGCAACGCGGCGGGCAGGGATTTGGGCGAGGGCATCGGGAGAACTCCATACGACGAAAACGGGCAGTGAGGAACTGCGACGTATGGAATAACGAAGGAAACACATGGGGATTTTGTTTTTTTTCAAACACCTACGGCCTACAGGGTCAATGCAATCCCTGTGGGAGCGTGGCTTGCCCGCGATGGTGGTTAACGATAACGCTGGCTTCCTGACACACCTGAATCAACTGTAGGAGCTAGCTTGCTCGCGATGGTCGTCAACGATAACGCTGGCTACCTGACACCCCGCGTTGCCTGAACCACCATCGCGAGCATGCTCGCTCCTACAGTTTTGAGGGCGGTCGCGATCAAATGTGGGACCGAGCCTGCTCGCGATGATTCCCGCCAACCACACGCTCCTCATCCCCCCCAACCTCATGCAACGAAACCCGCGAAGTCTCCCGCAACGCCAACCCCCCAACCAACCCCAACACCCCCACAACCATCAAATAAAACGCCGGCGACAAATTGCTCCCCGTCGTACTGATCAACCACGTCGCCATCAACGGCGCGGTCCCGCCAAACAACGTATACGCCATGTTGTAAGTCACCGCCGACGCCGTATACCGCGTGCGCGTCGGGAACGTCTCCGACAGCAACGCCGCCGTCACCACGTTGCACAACACCGCCCCCGTCGCCAGCAACATCACCCCGAACACCGATGCCGCAAACGACCCGGAACTGGCCATCAAAAACGACGGATACACCACCACAATCAACAACCCGCAAGCCGTCATCACCGTCCTGCGCCGCCCGACCTTATCCGAATACAAACCGGCCACCGGACAAATCAGCGCCGCAAACACCAGTGCAAGCAACGACACCAGCAACGCCGTCGCACGACTCAACCCACCGGCCACCTGCAGATAAGTCGTGAAGTACGTAGTGAACATGTAAAAGGACAACGCCGTCAGCGAGATGAATGCGCCCAGTTTGCACATCGCCGCACCGTGATTGCGCAGGGTTTCCTTGAGAGGGGAGTGCGCAACATCATGCTCCTCGGTCACCGCCTGAAACGCCGGCGTCTCATCCAGCTTCCAGCGCAGATAAAGCCCCACCAGCCCCAAAGGCGCCGCTACCAGGAACGGCAAACGCCAGCCCCAACTCGCCATCGCCTCCGCCGACAACGACGACTCCAGCGCATAGGCCAGCACCGCCGCCGAAGCGAACGCCGCAAAGGTCGACACCGGAATAAAGCTGCCATACCAGCCGCGCTTGTCGTTCGGCGCATGCTCCATCAGATAGGCGCAAGCCCCCGCATACTCACCGCCCGCAGAGAATCCCTGCGCACAACGAATCAACGACAGCAGAATCGGCGCCGTCACCCCGATCGCCGCATAAGTCGGCAACAGCCCGATCAAAGTCGTCGCAGCCGCCATCAACAAAATCGTCGCCGCCAGCGTGCGCTTGCGCCCGATCTTGTCCCCCAACATGCCAAAGAAAATCCCGCCCAGCGGGCGAAACGCAAAGGCCACCGCGAACACCGCAAAGGTCTTGAGCAACGCCGCGCTGGCGTCACCACTGGGGAAAAATTGCTGAGCGATAGTCGTGGCCAGAAAGCCATAAACGGCAAAGTCGAACCACTCGACAAAATTGCCAATGCCGGCGGCGACAATCACCTTGCGCAGCGTTTCAGGGCTGACCTGTTCCGTAGTAGTGCTCGTCATGCTTGACCTCGACCTGTCGTCAGTGATCCTTCGATTATCGGGCGACCCACCGATGCGGCTCACTTCAAAAGTGTCATCCGTATAGTCAGCACCGACGTTTGGTCACTGAAGAAAGCATGATTCAGGCCAGGCGATTCAACCAAGCCGTCCCCGTGAAGAGGCTATTTCTGTAGAAAAGAAATTCCTGTGAAGAGCAACCCTCTGTGGCGAGGGGGCTTGTCCCCGTTGGGCTGCGCAGCAGCCCCACCTTTCAATCAGAAGCCAACTACCCCCTACGCAACTCCCCCGGACTAACCCCCAACCGCTGCCGAAACACCGTTGCCATATGCGCCTGTGAATTAAACCCGCACACCAACGCAATCTCCGCCAACGTCGCCTTCGAATCCCGCATCAACGCCCGAGCCCGCGCCACCCGCCGATCAATCAGATACCCATGCGGACTCTGCCCGGTCGCCAGTTTGAACGCGCGCATGAAATACCCCTCCGACAACCCCAACAAATCCGCCATCGCCTTCACCCCCAGCGAACCGTCGAGCCCCGCCTCGATAAACTCATCCAGCAAACGCATCCGACTCCCGGTAATCGACCCGAAAGCCTCCACTTCCTCCCCCTGCGCACGCTCGGCCAACCCCAGCGCCCAAGCCTCCCAGTCATCCTCCACCGAAGGCCGCAACAACGCTCCACGCATGCGCAACGCCAGGGCAATCGCCTGCGGATCGATGAGATTGTTGAACGCCCGATCCCCCGTCAACGCCACCCCATCGGTACGCAACACCCGCAGGTACTCACCGCCCTTGGGCGACTCCGACAACACATCACACCCCACCGGCACAAACGCCAGCCCATTGGGCACCGCATCGAAGGGCAGCACCCGATCACTGCCGATCGCATGCACCCCGCGCTGGCTGTCAAAGGCAAAGCCAATCGCCGATTGCGACGCCACATACCGCGTCGCATAAGCCGCCCTGGGCAACAATTCAATCGCCCACGACCCGGCCTCGACACGGCGGACCGGTTCAGACTGCGGCGGTGAAGGAGGGCGTTTTCGAGAGCTCATGCGCTCCATAGTAGTGAACAGCGGGGACAAAAGTCAGGTCAGTTTTCTGAAAGCCCATCGGCCACGCCCATGCCTAGACTGAACAAAACCTCAAGGAAGCCCGCCATGCACACACTCACCCTCGACGACATCCAGCAAGCCGCCCGTCAGGTCTACCAGGCCATGCCCGCCACGCCGCAATATCGCTGGCCGCTGCTCGCCGAACGCCTGGGCTGCACCGTCTGGGTCAAACACGAAAACCACACACCAACCGGCGCTTTCAAAGTGCGCGGCGGCATCACCTTCATGCACTGGCTCAAACGCACCCACCCCGAAGTCAAAGGCATCGTCACCGCCACCCGCGGCAACCACGGCCAAAGCCAGGCCTTCGCCGCCAGCGCCCTGGACCTGCGCGCACTCATCGTCGTCCCCAGAGGCAACTCAAAGGAAAAAAACAACGCCATGCGCGGCTTCGGCGGCGAAGTCGTCGAATACGGCCGCGACTTCGACGAAGCCCGCGAAGAAGCCGCCCGCCTGGCCCAACAACACAACCTCTACCTTGTCCCCCCGTACCACACCGAACTGGTCAAAGGCGTCGCCACCTACGCCCTCGAACTCTTCACCGCCGCCCCAGACCTCGACACCGTCTACGTCCCCATCGGCTGCGGCTCCGGCATCTGCGCCGTCATCGCCGCCCGCGATGCCTTGGGGTTGAAAACCGAAGTCGTGGGCGTGGTCTCGACCGAGGCGGCGGCTGCGAAATTATCGTTCGAGGCGGGAGAAATTTGCGAGACGGACTCGGCGAATACCTTTGCCGACGGGCTGGCGGTGAGAAAGCCGATTCCGGAGGCGTTTGCGGTGTACGCGAAGGGCGCGGCGCGGATTGTTGCGGTGAGTGAGGAGGAGGTGGGGGAGGCGATGCGGGTTTATTTCACCGATACGCATAACTTGGCGGAAGGGGCCGGGGCGGCGGGGTTGGCGGGGTTGATGCAGGAGCGGGAGGCGATGGTTGGGAAGAGGGTGGGGGTTGTGTTGTCGGGGGGGAATGTGGATCGGGAGGTTTATTTGGGGGTGGTTGGGTGAGGGAGGTAGGATTGACCTGATGAGTGTGGCAGTGAGGCGCGCCATTTGTTTAGCGCGCCATGTTCGCCCGGTGCGAGTAATTCATTGGAGGCTGATGGATCGAAAAACTGTGGCGCGCCCTTTTAGGGGGGAGCGTGAAGAAGGCAGCAACCGGCCAGAAGCAGTCATTGGCGATAGACTGCTTCCAGCCATTAGTTTCCGATCACGAATGCCACTTTCAAAGCACTCTTTTGAGCAAGGTGATACATACATTACTGCCGAACTTGTGACTGCTGAACGACTAAAGACATTAAGCCTTTGCAGCGGGAGGTAAGCGGAAGCTGACGCCCATGCGGTTAAAAGCGTTCATTGCAGCAATGGCCACTGTGAGGTCAACCAGATCTTTTTCTGCAAACATGGCAGATGCGGACGCGTAGGCGTCATCGGATACATGTGTTTCGCTGACACGCGTGACTTCTTCTGCCCAAGCTAACGCCGAGCGCTCCAAATCCGAGAAAAGGTATTGTGCTTCATGCCATACCGGTACCAGCAGCAGCTTGTCCACCGACATTCCTTCTTTGATCAAATCACGTGAATGCAGATCAATACAATGGGCACAACCGTTGATTTGAGAAACCCTCAAAAACACGAGATGAATTAGCAGGGCCGGCAAGTTTGTCGATGTGGTCACGAAATGGTGCAGTCCTCCGAGGGCCTTGGCTGCGCCAGGCGAAGTTTCAAACCAATTGATGCGACTCATAAGTTTCCTTCCTCTCATTACGGCGTTGGTGCGAAAGACATGCAGGCGTCGCTGTCTCGAAATTATGCGAATCCCCACCCCCTAACCGGGCTTATAAGGAGCCCATGGCAGCGAACGCTGCTGGTGTACGGAGAAAAATGAGGTCGAGCCAATTGTGGTCATAAAGCGGACTATGGTATTGATCCACTAGGCTTCTAATCTACTGGTCCACTTTTGAGGTGCTCATGTCCTCCAATACGATCCTGTTCGGGGCCATGGCACTACCCTCGGGAAGGCCTCCTGTGGGTATCAATCTTCAAGAATGGTTGTATGTAGAATTGCGCGACGCAATGCTCACCGGACGTATCCCTCCGGGCAGCAAGCTACCGGGAAGCCGGGCGCTGGCCAAGCATCTGGGAGTGGCACGCGGTACGGTGCACTCAGCGTATCAGCAGCTTTTCTCAGAGGGTTATACAGTCAGTCGAACTGGAAGTGGCACACGTGTCTCCGTTGAGCTGCCTGATACCAAATTACGAGCATTTTCCCTGGATCAAGGTGATGGCGCAGACGTAACGGTGAGGCGAACGCCGCCAGTCACAGACTGGCTTGAGCGGCTGAGCGCTACTCCAGCGATCACGAGGCGCAAAATTCTTCCCGGACTGCTGCCATTTTTCCCAATGCGTAGCGACGTACATTCTTTCCCGATTGATCTATGGCGCAAGCTGCATATTCAGCAGATGCGCAGTTCAAAGGTAGAGACGTTGCTCGATTATGATCCGGCCGGATTACCGAGTTTGCGTCGTGCCATTGCACAGTATCTGGGCTCGGCGCGAGGGGTGCACGTGCCTGAGGACCAAATCGTAGTGCTCAGTAGCGTGCAACAGGGAATCGACCTTTGCCTGCGACTTCTGGCACGACCTGGGGCGTCTGTCTGGATGGAAGATCCAGGGTACCCAGGAGTGAGACAACTCATGACTGTCGCAGGTTGTAAGGTAGTGGACGTTCCTGTCGATCAACAGGGCATGCGCATCGAGCATGGTGTCCAGGTCGCCCCAGAGGCAGAGCTGATTTACGTGACGCCGTCGCGTCAAATGCCCACCAGTTACCAACTGTCTCCCTACAGAAGACGCGCTCTGCTGCGTTGGGCGAACGCCTCTGGGGCCTACATAATCGAAGATGATTATGACAGCGAATATCGTTTTATCGCCAAGCCCATCCCCGCATTGCGCTCAATGGCCGGCGCCGATGACTCGGTGATCCTGGCTGGTACATTCAGCAAATTGCTGTTTCCATCCGTCCGCTTGGCATATCTGGTGCTACCGCCCCACCTGGTCAACAACTTTACCCAAGCGCTGGCATTGACCTCGCGCCACCCTAACAGCCTCAATCAGGCTGTGCTGGCGGCATTTTTCGACCAAGGACATTTCGACCGGCATGTCAGACGCATGCGCAAGCTCTATTCACTTCGTGCAGAAGCGCTAAATTGTGCAGCACAACAGCATTGGCGGGGCTTGATCGAGGTACCGGAGATTCGTGGTGGACTGGATATCGCCGCTTCATTGTTGGTCGGCCACGAAACAGAGGCGTGCGAGAGAATGGAAAAGGCCGGCGTCGATGTCATGCCACTGGGAAGATTTTATCGGTCGCCGAAATCTGGCGGTTTTTTGTTGGGATTTGCTCCGTACGAAGAGCGAGCCATACAAGAGGCAGCTTTGAAGGTTAGGAAAGCATTAACCTGAAAACATTTAGCCTCCGGCATGAGTTTAAGGTCACGCTTGGGGGTGCACCGGCGACGTCAAGCTGCGCGGGTGTGAGTTGACCAGTGATAGACATTTCTAGCTTGCCGGTGATGACCGCTTCTGGCCGATTCTGTTGAAAAAGTAGCTCCCCTGTCTGGCCTGCTGCAAAATCTCTGCATTGGCCGGTGGGGGATCACACAGCATGATGGGACAGTTATCGAGTGGGCAGGAGCGACTGTTTTACTCCTTCAACCTTGAAGATCACATCCCAGCCAATCACCTTCTGCGCAGCATTGATCGGTGTCTCGATCTGAGCGACCTGCGCCATTACCTTGCCGATTTTTACAGCCCGATTGGGCGCCCATCGATTGATCCTGAATTGATGAACCGCATGCTGATCGTGGGCTATTGCTACGGCATTCGCTCAGAGCGGCGGCTGTGCGAAGAGGCTCATTTGAACCTGGCGTATCGTTGGTTCTGCCGGTTGAGCCTTGAAGATGAAGTCCCTAATCACTCGACCTTTTCCAAAAATCGACACGGCCGTTTTCGGGACAGTGATCTGTTTCGCTGGTTGTTCAATGAAGTGCTGCGTCGTTGCATGGACGCAGGTCTGGTCAAGGGCGAAGGCTTTGCCGTGGACGCCAGCATCATCAAAGCGGATGCGAGTCGGCAGCGCGGCGTACCAGGTGATGAACCGGTCAACTGGAGCGATCCGGCCCTGAGTACCCGCGCCGTGCGTGAGTACCTCGAAGCACTTGATGAGGAGGCACTGGCCGAAACGCTACCCAAGCGCCTGTCGTTGACCGATCCTCAAGCCCGCTGGACCGCAGCTCCAGGTGGCCCAGCGTTTTACGCTTACTCGACGAATTATCTGATCGATACCGAGCACGGCGTGATCATGGATGTGGAACCCACACCGGCTCATCGAACCGCAGAAGTCGAGAGCACCAAGACCATGATCGAACGAGTCGAAGCGCAATTCGACATCAAGCCGGAACGCCTCATCGGTGATACCGCATACGGCACTGCGCCGATGTTGGCCTGGATGGTGGAGGAAAAAGACATCGAGCCGCATGTGCCGGTGTGGGACAAAACTGAGCGCAAGAACGACAGCTTTTCGAGTAACGATTTTCACTGGAATGAAGAATCCGAGGAATACCGCTGTCCAGCCGGCAACGTATTACGCAGCGAATGGCGAGCCTTCAAGAACGAGCGTTCGCACGTCACCAGAGCCAACACCATCATCTTCCGGTCCCGGCAGGCTGACTGCGTTGCCTGTCCGATGAAAGCCAAGTGCTGCCCGAACACGGCGTTCCGCAAGATCGCTCGCAGCGTCCATGAAGCCGCTCGTAATGTGGCTCGGCGCATCGCAGCGACGGCGCAATACGTGCGCTCTCGCCACGAACGTAAAAAGGTCGAAATATTGTTTGCCCACCTCAAGCGCATCCTGAAACTGGATCGCTTGCGACTACGTGGCATGAGTGGCGCGACCGATGAGTTCACGCTGGCCGCTGCGGTGCAGAACCTGCGACGGCTGGCCAAACTTACCTCTCAAGGGCCACCGCTCACGGGATAGGTGCGTCTGCACGAAGCAAAAAACCTCAAACCAACCCAATAACAGAGCGGCAAAGGTCAACGAAGGGCCGAAAAACCACGCAACGTGGTGAGTAGGTTCTCCGATGGTAGTCGTACCTGAGTTCGGCCCAGCTGAAAATCCGACTTTTTCAACAGAATCGGCCGATTGCAGTCCTTCGCCACCAAAGCGAATGCTCTTGACTGCTTTGGCCAATCGCTGACTGAGTCTCTGCTAAGCGCTGCTATGAGGGGCGATGGCTCGTATTGAAGAGTGGCAAATGCCGTCCAGTTCCCATGGATTGCTAGTTTTAGGTGGCGTGCGAGCAGTTTTTAAACATAACCAGCGAGTGCGTGTTTAAGCATCCTCAGACTTACTTCCAGAAAGCTACAAATCCTTGCGCCATTCCCTACCGCTACGCCAGAATCCGCCGGCTTGTACGCCTTGGGCCCGCTCAGTAACTTGATTCGTGTCACTGCCCATCAGTGACCGGGTTAGCAGCCTGTAGGTAATCTAAGTCGTACAACGCTTCTATCAGTCAGGCTCGCGCCTGTTTCTTGATGGTAGCTGTACGCAGGGCGCCCTTGGGCGCGCCGGCTTCTTAGGTTCCCCGGTCTGCTAACCTGCGTGCAGCTGCCTCCCTCTCGTTTAGCAGCAAGAGGGTAGGCACATGATTAGGAACCTGAGATATGTTCAAAGTCACACCGAATCCGCCGGACACCGATGCGGCATCCTCGAATCAACCCGATCCAACCACCCCCAACGACAACACCGAACCCACCCTTGACCCCCACACAACAGCCACCATCAAATCCACACCCCGAACACCCAGCACGCTGTTCACCGTTAACCCCGATGTCTCAACCGAGGACCTGATGGTCTATCTGGTCGAAACGCTGGCCTCGGTGGATGTGATGGTGCATCACTTGGTGGATCTGCTGGAGGGTGGGGCGCGGAATGCGTTGCTGGGGATTTCCAATAGTGTGATGTTGGCGGAGATTACGGCGAATCGGGTTTTGGATCAGATTGACCCGCCGTAAATTTGTGTCGGTTTGAAAAGATCGCAGTCTTCGGCAGCTCCTACAGGGTGATGTGTAGTCCTGTAGGAATTTTCGGGGGTTGCGATTTTTTTGTAGGGCCGCTGTGCGGCCCCACGGGGATACATCCCCTTACCACAGGAGGTTATCTGGCAGAGAACTTCAGAATCACGTTCTGAGTGTAGGTTTGCCCCGGATCCAGCCGTGTACTCGGGAAGGCCGGCTGATTCGGCGAGTCCGGATAGTGCTGGGTTTCCAGGGTGAACGCGCCCCAGTGCGGATAAACCTTGCCTGCCTTGCCCTTGACCGTGCCGTCGAGGAAGTTGCTGGTGTAGAACTGCACCCCCGGTTCGTTGGTGTACAACTGCAAGACACGGCCGGACTGCGGGTCGCTGACTTCGGCGGCCAGTTGCTTGATATCGCCTTTGCTATCCAGCGCCCAGTTGAAGTCAAACCCGCCCTGTTTCGGCTCGGCGAATTTCAGTTGCGGGTGATCGGCCTTGATGTGCTGACCGATTGCCGTGGGTTTGCGGAAGTCCATCGGCGTGCCGGCCACCGGGGCCAGTTCGCCGGTCGGAATCAGTTTGGCGGTGACCGGTGTGTAATGGCTGGCGTTCAGGGTGGCGAGTTGTTTGAGAATGTCGCCGTTGCCGGCGCCGGCCAGGTTGAAATAGCTGTGGTTGGTCAGGTTGAGTACCGTCGGTTTATCGGTGCTGGCCTTGTAGTCGATGCGCAATTCATTGCTGTCGGTGAGGCGATAGGTGACCTCGGTGGTGAGGTTGCCAGGGAAGCCCATTTCACCATCGGCCGACAGATAGGTCAGGGTCACGCCCACCGAGTCCTTGTCCTTGATCGCCTGCGCTTTCCAGACCCTCTTGTCGAAACCCTGAGTGCCGCCATGCAACGCATTGGTCTTGTCGTTCTGCGGCACCTGATAACGCTTGCCGTCCAGTTCGAATGCACCATCGGCCAGGCGATTGCCGAAGCGGCCGATGGTCGCGCCAAAGTACGCCGTGCCTTTCTGATAACCCTGCACATCATCGAAGCCGAGAACCACATCATCGAGCTTGCCGTGTTTGTCCGGCACTTGCAGCGCCTGCAGCGTCGCGCCATAGGTGATCACGCTGGCCTGCATGCCATGGCTGTTGCGCAGGATGAACTGTTCGACGGGAGTGCCGTCATTGGTTTTGCCAAAGGCTTTGTGTTCGCTGGACAGGCCGGCGGCCTGGGCGGATAGGGTCGAGAGCATCAGGGACAGTCCAAGGCCGGAAAGCAGGTGACGGGATTGAAGCATGGTTGACCTTCCTTTTTGTTGTTGTTCTGGAAAACACCGGTAAGCCGCATGGGACCGCGCAGGGCTGGGCAGACGCTTCACTCGTTAGCATCTACAGCGCAAAATAGTCATGCTAATTATCGGATGAGATCAAATTTATAGCGGAATAATCGTTTGTTGCAATAATGAAGTCTGACTAAATGGAGTTTTTGGTCAGCGCTCATTGGTGGTTTTACGCTGGAGACCCTATAGGCGTCGCTGGCGTGTGGGGCATCGGTCAACAGCGTTATGGAATGCCGAGAATGAAAAAAGCCCACTCGAGAGTGGGCTCAGGGTACGTTCAGCTAGCCGTTAGGGTTGCCCGGGGTTATTCCGTGGCATTGAAGGCCTCGTGGTATTGCACCGTGCCCAACGGAAATTCACCGACGAAAGACAACGCCTGGAAGTATTCCTGGGGAACGCCGGGCAACTCCAATCCAACATGAACGTTGAAACCGAAGTGACCGTAATAACCCGGATCGCCCAGCACCACGCAGCCAGCCGCACCCTTGTCTCGCAATTCCGTCAATGCCGCTTTCATCAAAGTTGAACCAATCCCCTGGCCTTGCCGGTTCGGCGATACGGATATCGGCCCGAGTCCGTACCATCCCGTCGCACCGCTGGACACGCTGACAGGGGAGATCGCGACGTGGCCGATGATTTCGTCATTTTCCACGGCCACCAGAGAGACCGTTAGTTGCCCGGCACGGCGCAGGGCGTCGACGATGAAGTGTTCGGTGTGGCTGGAATGTTCTGCGTGTTCGAACGCTGCGGCAGTGAGTGTGGCGATGCGTTGGATGTCTTCAGCTTGCTCGTTGCGAATGGTCATTGGCTCAGTCTCGGTTTTTTGATGCATCAGCGGCTCAGGAACGAGAAAGCAGCAGTTTGATTCCAGCGGCGCCAAAGACCAACGCGAGCGTGCCTTCAATCCATCGACGTGCATGGCGATAGGCCCGAACCATTGGGGCGGTGGAGAAAACGAGTGCATAGCCACCGAAGATGGTGATGCTCATCACCGCGCAGGCGGCCAGGGTGATGGCGACGGTCGCCGTCGACGCTTGCGGCCCCAGCCCCAGAGTCATTGTTGCAACCCAGCCAAGTAATGCTTTGGGGTTGGTGAGGGGCATGAGCAAACCCCGCTTGTAGAGCCTGAAGCCGGAGACTTCCGGGGTGGCGGCGTGGATCTGCCTGAGTTGCTCGTCCGAGGTCCGTGCGGAACGTGCCGCCTTGATGGCGAGGAACAGCAAGTAGGCTCCACCGACAATTTTGAGTACGCCGATCGCATGGGCATATTGCGTCAGGATGGCGGAAACGCCTGTGGCCGCCATCAAACCCCAGAAAAAAGAACCACTGATAACGCCTGCTGCGAGCATGAACGCCGGGCGTCTGCCTTGATGCATGGCGACCCCCATGATCCGCATGTTGCTGGGCCCTGGACTCGCCGCGCCAATCACATACACGGTGAGTACGAGCAGGAGGTGGTTGAAGTCGAATGGCATTTGAGTTCCTTCTCTTGGCGGGTTTCGGTTAATTTCCGACTGGCCGTAGGAATTGTCAATTCAGCCAACAACATCGAATTCGTTCTGCGGCAATCGGAAGAATCAGGGCTTGATCATGTTTAAGGAGAAAAGATGAACACGGTTCTGTCTGTCTACGCGCTGTGTGTGGTTGTGCTGTTCCTCAAGATGTTTGCGATTTCCTGTTATCAGGGATTTTATCGGATCTCTCGTTTGACGTTCCAGAACCCGGAAGACGCGAGGCTTGTGGGGCGCTTGCCCAGTGCGTCGGAATTGCCTCAAGTCGCCAAGGCGAAGAGTGCGTGGCTGAATGACCTTGAGAATATCCCGCTGTTTTTTGCGTTGGGCGGGCTTTGCGTAGTGTTCGATACGCCGGTCGATCGTACGGTTTGGTTGTTTGGGGTTTTTACGGCTGCGCGGGTGGTGCATACGGTGACGTTTCTGGCGGGATGGCAGCCTTGGCGGACGATTGCTTATGCGGTGGGAGTTGGGTGTTTGATGGGGTTGGCGGGGATGGTTGTTGCGGGGGTGGTTGCTCAGGCTGCTAACATCTGACGCTTTCCCATTTGGAGATCAAGCAATGCCGGACCGCGAAATCATCATTCCAGATGCCATGAGGCCTATCGTCGAGCGCGCGGGTTACGCCCCTGCGGTCAGAGTTGGTCACACGCTTTACTGCGCGGGCCAAGTGGGAAGAACGCCTGAGCTGGAGGTCATTCAGGATCCCGAGCAGCAGTTCATCAGCGCCTGGAGAAATCTTGAAGACGTGCTCGCCGCTGGAGGTTGCAGCTTTGAGGATGTGGTCGAGATGACGACCTATCACGTGAACATGTCGCAGCACATGGCGGTGTTTCGTGAGGTGAAGAATCGCGTGTTTCCCAAAGGTCTGTGCGCCTGGACGTGCGTCGGTGTCAGTGAGTTGGCTCACCCGGGGTTGTTGGTAGAGATCAAGTGTGTGGCGGTGCGCAGAAGTTGTAGTGAGTGAGGTGAAAAGATCGCAGCCTTCGTCAGCTCCTACAGGTGGACGCATTCCAGGGTAGGAGCTGCCGAAGGCTGCGATCTTTTTGGGGCTGCTGCTCGGCAGGAAAGGTCTGCACAAACAGCAGGAAGCTGATGCATGTATCGAGTTCCAAAGACCAATGGACTCAACGCCATCGCAGCCCGTTATTGGTCATCCGCGGACGCGAAATCCGGATGTTGGCGCTTCATGTGTATCAGTGCTGTTCGACTGCCTCTTGGCGAAACCCGCTCTTCAATAGCAAATGGACAAAACCCGAGTTTCGGATACAGCAGCAACCCCGCCGTGTTTTCGTTGAAGCACGAAATCTGCACCTCTCTGGCTTCATACCTTTCAAACGCCAAGGCCGTCATGGTCTCCACAATAAAGGTCGCGACACCTTTGCCCCGGGCGTGCGGCGGGACGATGACATTGCCAACGCAGCAAACACCTTGGCGTTCGGCTCGATAGAAGTTGGCGAATCCAACGATGTCTCCATTGAGTTCGAAGACGGTCGAGTCGAAGCGTTGAGAAATGGCGGCATTCAATTGCTCTTCCGTTAGCGGGTACTGCGCTTTCGGAAACATGAAAAACAGCTCTTGGGCGTTTTGAGGAAAGCCGCAGATAGCTTTAACGTCATCGGCCGTCACTGGCCTGTGGTGCAGGTTCATTGCGAATCCCTTGGCTGAATGAACTCACACTTTAGTCGACTTCCAAGAGGCAGCTACGCTTTACCAACAGCTACATGATTTGTGAAGGATCAAACGGTTTGTGTTGCGTTGAAAAGATCGCAGCACTATGGGAACTTCGGACCACCGCCCAGGTCAATCTGGCGCTGTTTCGGGCGTACCGAGCAGTCCAGTGGTCTGTTTCCTCCCATGCCGTCCGAGCGCAGTCGAGTCCCTGATGCCAATCAAGCGTTTCCTGCCGGGTCTGATCCTGGTGTTCTGCGCCGCCTCGTCGCCGGGTTCGATCGCTGCCGAGCGAACAGTGCGCATGCAAAGCAACAGTGCATCGACCACGCTGATCGAAACCGCTTCGCGCCAGTATGGCGAAGGCCAGCTGGACCAGGCCGCCGCCACCCTGGAGCGGGCCCTGCATATTCAGCCGAACAATCCCGCGACGCTGCATTACCTGGGCGTGTTGCGTCTTCAGCAGGGGCAGTATCAGCAGGCTGAAACCCTGGCGGTGCGCTCGAACATGCGCGTCGGTCGCAACGTCGCGTTGCGCAACCGCAACCTCCAATTGATCCAGGCCGCCCAGCAGGCCCAGGCTTCGGGGACGCCACCGGGCGCCATTGCGGACCCGGTTGCCGTGCGCAAGCAGTTGGAAGGGGAGGCCCAAAGGCGCAGCGAGGCCGATCTTGCTCAGCCATCCACTCAGGATTCTGGCGGCGAATCCGGCAAGCTCGCGCGGACTTCCGTCGAGGCTGAACCTGCGTATGACGGTCTGGTGATTCCCCGTGGGCATTTGCCGCCGCCGGGCAAATGCCGGATCTGGTTTCTGGATCGTCCGCCAGGGCAGCAGCCCGCGCCGGACAAATGCAAGAAATTGCAGCGCCGGGTTCCGGCAGGGGCTTATCTGGTGAGCGGTTGAGGTTTTTCCCGCCAACTCAGTGTGATGACACGAAGGGCGACGCGGTCGTCGGCGCCGGCAACGCATAGGCCTGTTTCATCCACGCCACCTCCGCCAACGGTGTGCGACCGAAGAGACGCTTGAAGTCGCGGCTGAATTGCGAGGCGCTTTCGTAGCCCACCAGATACGCTGATTTGGCTGCGGTCAGATCGTTGCGCAACATCAGCAATCGTGCCTGATGCAAGCGTGTCGATTTGAGGTACTGCATCGGCGAGGAATCGGTGACCTTGCGAAAGTGCAGATGAAAATTGGGCACACTCATCTGCGCTTCCTGAGCCAGCGCCTCCACATCCAGATGCTCGTGATAACAGCTGTGGATCTTGTGAATGGCGCGCGTCACCTTGCCGAACTGACCCTGCTGGGCGATCGCCGCGCGCAGGGTGCCGCCTTGTTCGCCGGTGAGGATGCGGTAGTAGATCTCGCGCAGCATCGCCGTACCGAGGATTTGTGCGTCGGTGCGATCGCTCATGACTTCCAGAAAGCGCAGGGTCGACTGGCGCAGCGGTTCGTCCATGGGCGAGGCGTACATGCCCATGGGCGCGGCCGCGCTGAAGTCCCAAACCTCATCCACCTGCTGAATCAGCTCGCCGGCCAGGGCGAAATCCAGGCGCAGGTACACCGCCAGCATCGGCTGTACTTCGCTGGCGTCGGTTTCCATGGTGAAGGGGACCGGCACTGACACTACCAGGTAATGTTGGGCGTCGTAGACGTAGATCTCATCACCCAGATAGCCGCGCTTGCGGCCCTGACAGAGGATGACGATGCCCGGCTCATACAGGACCGGCGTGCGTGTCAGCGGCCGGTTGGAGCGCAGAAAGCGCACGTCTTCCAGCGGGCTCAGGTTGTAGCCCTCCAGCGGCGCGAGCCGGTCCATCAACTGCACCATGCGCGCGGTGCACGGGTCATCGGGTTCAGCCATCGATGCGCTTCCCTCCACGTTTCTGCTCAGCCATCGGTAGAGCGGCTCAGCGCCTCCCATTGCTCAATACTCTCCGCCGTCCGCTGCAGCTTGTCACGCACCAGGGCCAGTGCGTCGCTGCCCAGCAGCAGGTGAGCGGGCGGGTTGGTGCTGGCGATGATCTTCAGCATGGCGCGAGCGGCTTTTTGCGGGTCACCCAATTGATGACCGCTTTTTTCCTCGCGGGCTTTGCGTACCGGGTCGAATCTCGCATCGTAGTCACTGATGCTGCGTGGCGTACGCTGCATTGAGCGGCCGGCCCAGTCCGTACGAAACGATCCCGGTGCCACGGCCGTGACAAAAACATTGAAGGGTGCGAGTTCCTTGCTCAGTGTGTCCGAGATGCCTTCGAGCGCAAATTTGCTGCCGCAGTAATAGGCGATGCCCGGCATGGTGATGTAGCCGCCCATGGACGTGATATTAAGGATGTGCCCCGCGCGACGCTGGCGAAAATACGGGACAAACGCCTTAGTAACCGCCACCGCGCCGAAGACGTTCACGTCGAATTGACGACGCATCTCCTCCAATGACGACTCCTCGAAAATCCCTTCGTGGCCATAACCGGCGTTGTTGACCAGCACATCCACCGGGCCGTGTCGGTTTTCGACAGCGGCGACCTCTGCGTCGATGGCATCGAAATGAGTGACGTCCAGCACCACGCCGTGGGCTCGTTTAGGCGAGAGCGCTTCGAAGGCCGCCAAGGCGGATTCGCTGCGAACGGTGCCGATTACGCGATGGCCCTGGACCAGGGCTTCCTTGGCTAGGGCCTGGCCGAAGCCGCTGCTGACGCCGGTGATAAAGAGGGTTTTTTCTGCATTCATGAGGCGCACTCCTGAAGATATCGGGTGAGGCCATGCTAGGGCGAGGCGGGGTAGTGGACTATGCCGGATTGGATTTGAGTATTGCCTGTTTCTATCAGGTGAATACCGGGCGACTCGCTCTTCTGGTGGCGAAAGTCGAGGCTGTAATCGGTGTTCACCGTGATTTTTGGGGCCGCATGACCGCCCAGTCTTTCCCATGAGTCAGTTGCCCGACATTGCGCCGGGCAACCTGTCCATCGTTACTTCAGCGTAATGGTGGTATTCACTCCGTCATTCACGGTGCTGTCATCGAACCAACGACTGGTGACGGTCTTGGTCTGAGTGTAGAACTGGACAACCTGCTTGCCGTACGGGCCCAGATCACCCAGTTTTGACCCGCGAGAACCCGTGAAGCTGAATGCCGGCACGGGTACCGGGATCGGAATGTTGATACCGACTTGGCCGACATCGATTTCGCTCTGGAATTTACGCGCTGCGGCGCCACTCTGCGTGAACAAGCCCACACCGTTACCGAAGGGGTTGGCGTTGACCAGAGCGATTGCATCGTCGAGGGTCCTGACTTCCAGTACAACGAGTACCGGGCCAAAGATTTCCTGGGTGTAGATGTCCATTTCAGTGGTCACACCCGAGAACAGGGTCGGGCCTATGAAGTTGCCGTTTTCATACCCTGGTACCTTGATGTCGCGACCATCCAGTTCAAGCTTGGCGCCTTGATGTACACCGCTGTCGATCAGGTCGAGAATGCGTTGCCTTGCACGTTTGGAGATCACTGGGCCGATGTCGGTGCCGGGCTCTGAACCCGCGTTGACCCTCAGCTTCAGGGCCAGTTCCTTGATGTCGGGTAGCCAGGTACGAGCCTCACCCACGAGTACCACGACCGATGTCGCCATGCAGCGTTGACCGGCTGCACCGAAGCCTGCGCCGACCAGCGCATTGAGGGTGTGCTCGCGATTGGCGTCAGGCAACACGACCGCATGATTTTTGGCACCCATCATCGACTGCACGCGCTTGCCATGCTGGCTGCCCAGGTTGTAGACGTGAGTGCCGACATGGGTCGAACCCACGAACGAGATAGCCTTGATATCGGGATGGGTGCACAGCGCGTCGACCACTTCTTTTGCGCCGTGTACGACGTTGAGTACACCGGCGGGGATGCCCGCTTCAAGGCCCAGTTCCACGAGCATCATGGTCGACAGCGGGTCCTGTTCCGAGGGCTTGAGAACGAAGGTATTGCCGGTGACGATCGCCATCGGAAACATCCAAAGTGGAATCATCGCCGGGAAGTTGAACGGAGTGATGCCGGCGCAGACCCCGATCGGTTGGCGCAGGGTGTAGGTGTCGACGCCGCCGGCGACGTTCTCTGCAAACTCGCCCATCTGCAGGCTGCCGATCGAGCAGGCGTGCTCCACGACTTCGAGCCCCCGAAAGATATCGCCTTCGGCATCGGCCAGGGTCTTGCCCTGTTCGGCGCTCAGTACTGCGGCAATACGCTTGGAGTGCTCGCGGATCAGTGCCTGAAGTTTGAGCATGATGCGCATGCGAGCGCCGATCGGAGTTTTCTTCCAGCTATGGAAGGCGCGCTCGGCGCTGTCGATGGCCGCTTTCACCTCTTCCGGGGTCGCTAGCGGTACCTTGGCCAGAACCTCCTGGGAGGCCGGGTTGACGACTTCAAGCCATTCGCGGGTTTTAGAATCAACCCATTCGCCGTTAATCAGCAGCTTGACCTGTGTCACCGTCGTGTCGTTTTTGTTCAGTGAAGCGTTCATGAATCTCTCCGCGGTTATCGGGGGGCGATGGTTAGGGTTATTCAGGGATCTCGACGTTATCGAGATCGACGTGCCTGGTTTCCTTGAGCGCGAACAGGCCGATGACGAGGCTGATTCCGGTTACCAGCACCGGGTACCACAAGCCGTAATAGATATCGCCGGTGTACACCACCAAGGCGAACGAGATGGTCGGCAGCAGGCCACCGAACCAGCCGTTACCGATGTGGTAGGGCAGGGACATCGAGGTGTATCGGATGCGTGTAGGGAACAGCTCGACCATCGTTGCGGCCAGCGGGCCATACGTCATGCAGGCGATGAGAATCAGCGTGACGATGATCGCCACCACCATCGGTTTGTTCACCTGGGCCGGGTCTGCGCTTGTTGGATAACCGGCGTCCACGGTTACTTTTTTGACCGCATCGGCATCGAAGCCAGTGAGCACTGTGCTGCCTACCGCGATCTTGAGATCGCTGCCAGCCGGGCCTGCAATGGACTCATACGGGATGCCCATTTTCGCCAGATAGGTTTTTGCCTTGTCGCAGGGGCTATCAAATTTCGCTTTGCCCACTGGATCGAACTGAAAGGTGCAGGAAGCGGGGTCAGCCGTGACAGTGACCGGAGCACTTGCGCTCGCTTGAGATATCTGCGGATTGCCGTAATGGCTCAGGGCGCCGAACAGTGGGAAGTAGAGCACCGTGGCGAGCAGCAAACCTGTCATGAGAATCGGCTTGCGACCGATTCTGTCCGACAGCGAGCCGAACAGGACGAAGAACGGGGCACCGATTACCACGCTGATAATGAGCAGTGCATTGGACTGCACGGGATCCATTTTCAGGAACTGGGTCATGAAAAACAGGACGTAGAACTGCGAGGTGTAAAACGTCACGGCTTGACCGGCGTTGATACTGAACAGGGCCGTCAGAACGACTTTCAGGTTGGCCCAGGAACCGAATGAATCGCGCAGCGGAGAGTTGCTGGTCTTGCCTTCTTCTTTCATTTTCTTGAACGAAGGCGATTCGTGCATGCTCATGCGAATCCAGGCCGAGATGCCCACCATCAGCAGCGACAGCAGGAATGGAATGCGCCAGCCCCACGCCTCGAACTGATCACCGGTGATTGTGCGGCAGATCAGAATCACCAGCAGCGAAAGGAGCAGACCAAGTGTGGCGGTGGATTGAATCCAGCCAGTGAACAACCCGCGTTTGTTGGAGGGTGCATGCTCGGCAACGTAAGTTGCCGCACCGCCATACTCGCCGCCCAGTGCAAGCCCCTGAAGCATGCGCAGGACGACCAGAAGGATCGGAGCCGCGATGCCCCACGAGGCGTAGGTCGGAAGAATCCCAACCAGGAAAGTGGAGAGCCCCATCAGAATGATGGTGGCCATGAACGTGTACTTCCTGCCGATCATGTCGCCCAGGCGGCCGAAGACCAGCGCGCCGAACGGCCGCACCAAAAAGCCTGCGGCAAATGTCATCAACGCAAAGATGAAGGCTGTGGTGTCGTTTACGCCGGAGAAGAAGTGCTTGCCGATGATGGCTGCCATCGCGCCATACAGGAAGAAGTCATACCACTCGAAGATGGTTCCAAGAGAGGAGGCGAAAATCACCTTCGTGTCTTGTCGTCCAATGTCGGAGGCGCCGACATTTTGTTCCTGCGCTATCTCGTTCATTTCTGCAGTACCTCGGCCTATAGGCTCAATTGTTTTTGTTCTTGACTGCCGGCCGTTTCACATGGCCGCCATCGTTGATTTATCCGAAAGCTGTTGCCTTGGTAATTCACGGGGTTTCGATGGTTGGTGCTGCTGACAGCAGTGAGGGCGGTCTCCGGTCGCTCATGGGGTTGGGGCCGAGTCTATGAGCGCTCCGGCAAGCGGCACAGTGCAGAAACTGCTCAATGGGTGCGCAAAAAACAGTGAACGCACCGCTCTTTGCTCCCTTTCTCCTGCACACCCCGACGAGTCAACGGTGAAATCAATTTCCGAGTATTCGTGCATGCAGTGCAGTGCAGTTCAGTGGTGCACGTGGTCTATCTTGTTGCATGGGGTGCAAGGTGCGACCTTTGTTCCAGTGCAATCACTGGAGGTGAGTCATGAGCGATGTAGTGCGTTTCGAGGACGTGGGCAGTGCGGATCAGCTTCAACTGGTCAAGATTGAAGTCGGTGAGCCGGGAGAAGGTGAGGTGCGTATCGAGCAACATGCTGTGGGCGTCAACCCGCTCGATATCAGCCAGCGCCGGGGCGAAGTGAAGATTCCTTTGCCTTCCGGGATCGGGCTGGAGGGCGCCGGCGTCGTTGCTGCTGTTGGACCGAATGTGAGCAACGTCAAGGTCGGAGACAGAGTCGCCTATGCAACAGGGCCGATCGGGAGCTATGCAGCCTCCAGGCTCTATCCCGCGGAACGTTTGGTGAAACTGCCCGATTCAGTGAGTTTTGAAGAAGCCGCTGCGGTGCTATTCAAGGGAATAACCGCTCAATACCTGCTGAAAACGACTTACCCGGTCGGGAGGGGCACGTATGTTTTGCTGTACGGTGCGGCAGGCGGCGTGGGGCAGTTGATGGCGTCCTGGGCCAGGCACCTGGGAGCCGTTGTGATCGGGGTGGTTTCAAAGGAGAGCAGCGTGGAGCGAGCACGCGCCGCAGGTTGCGAGCATGTGTTCGTGTATGACAGCGCAACCCTGGCTGCCAATGTTCTGGAAGCAACCGGTGGCCGAAAGGCGGACGTGGTTTATGACCCTATTGGCAAGCTGACTTTCGACACGTCCCTGGATTGCCTGAAGGTTCGTGGCCTGATGGTGTCGTTCGGCATTTCCAGTGGTGTGCCGGATCCTGTGGCTATTGGAACGCTCAATGCAAAGGGCTCTCTGTACCTGACACGTCCGTCATTGGCTGCACACGTAGCCACGGCTGATGCCTATCAGGAGCGTGCTGCGGATGTACTCGATGCGCTGGTCAAAGGCATTATCAAGGCTCACGTCGCCACGACTTACGCGTTGAAAGACGCGGCGAAGGCTCAGCAAGACCTGGAAAACGGGCACTCCAGAGGCGCTATCGTGCTCGTGCCCTGAATTGCTATTCCTGCCCTTTACGAGGTCATAAATGGATCCGTTCGACAGCCGTAATGCAGATGAGCTTTCAGCGATTCTGGCGCTCGCCGATCATCAGACATTCTCTGCGGCAGCGAAGGTTCTTGAGCGGCATCCGTCCGTTTTGTCCAAGCGGATCTCTGCTCTGGAGATGAGATTGGGCGTTCGGTTGGTCGAGCGAACTACCAGAGCCGTGCGATTCACGGATATCGGTGAAAGGTTTGTCGAAAACTTGCGTGTCGCTGCGCGCATGATAGAAGAAGCGCAGTCCGAGGCACTGCAAGACTCCTCGGAAATACAGGGCACGCTCCGGTTGTCCTTGCCCTCGGCGATGGGGCGGATGTGGTTGAGCCCCATGGTTGCGGAGTTCGCCAAACTGCATCCCCACCTTTATCTGGAGCTTGAATACACCGATCAATTCGTCGACATCGTTTCAAAAGGTTATGACCTTGCGATCCGCATCGGTGATCTGCCGGACAGTCGCCTGATTGCCCGCAAGCTCTGCGATCAGACACGCATCCTGTGTGCTTCCACGGAGTATCTCGACAATTACGGCGCGCCGAGCCATCCCCACGATTTGGTGAATCATCATTGCTTGTCCTACACCGGGTTCAACACCTACCCGGATTGGCGCCTGGTTTCGCAAGGTTCATCGGTGACGGTGAGGCCCAAAGGCGCAATCAAAAGCAATGACAATGAAGGTCTTCTGATAGCGGCAAAGCACGGCCTGGGGATCGTGGCGGGCAGTACCTGGCTGATGGCCAGGGCGATGAGGAAAGGTCAATTAGTGCGGGTCTTGCCGGATTGGACATTCAATACCGATGCCGGTGTTTATCTGGTCAGGCCTTCTTCCGCCTATACCTCTGCCAAGGTCGATGCATTCAAGCGTTTCATTGAATCGAAATTTGAAAAACGTGCGCCCTGGGATGATTCCTGACATCGATGTTTCAGTCGAACCGAGAAGTTAGACATGGCCAAAAAACAGAAAAACGAAAACTGGGATGACTTCCGATATTTTTTGGCCGTGGCAAGAGCGGGAACATTATCCGGTGCAGCTGAACGGCTGGGTACCGAGCACACTACAGTGGCCCGTCATGTATCTGCTCTGGAAGATGGATTGAAAATAAGGTTATTCCACAAGAGCAACTCCGGTTATGTGCTCACACCTGAAGGCGAGCGAGTGCTGGGTGCTGTCGAGGGTATGGAAAGTATTCTGCTCTCCTATAAAAGCGATGAAACGGATCAGGGGCATATATCCGGTATTGTCAGAATAGGGGCGCCTGATGGGTTTGGCAGTGTATTCCTGGCCCCGCGCATGTCCGAACTGACAAACAAGCATCCTGAACTGGAGGTCGAGATTTATGCGGCTGCACGCGTCTTCAGTCTGTCGAAACGTGAAGCCGATATTGGTATCAGTCTGGCGACCGCCGAACACATGCGTGTTGCTTCTCGGCGTTTGACAGATTACCGACTGCAGATATATGCCACACAACAATATCTGAACCAGGCACCGCCAATTCGTACTCAAAAAGATCTTCAGGAACACCCGTTCGTGGGCTACGTGGAAGATCTGCTATTCGCTCCGCAACTGGATTTTTCCAACGGTCTGGAGGTCGAACTGATCTCGCGTCTTCGCAGCACCAATCTGCTGACTCAGGTGCATGCGGTCCTCGGTGGCAAGGTGATCGGCATCCTGCCGTCCTACATCGCCACCTACTTTCCCAAACTGGTCCCCGTGTTGCCGGACGAGGTCAGCATCAAGCGGTCTTTCTACATGCATGTGCATGAGGATCATCGCAAGGCGGCGCATATACGGGAGGTTGCCCGTTTTATCGCTGACCAGGTGGAGGCCAATAGAGAGATTTTTCTTTGATTCGGTCTTGTCAGTGAATTTTTGCACGCCGGATGTGTATTTATCGTGTTGTGAAGGCACAACCGGAAAGCGTACTGTGAACTTCATCGAGTCGGAGTATTTGCAAGTAACTCGACTCTTTCTTACTCACAATTAAATAACAGGTGCAACATGTTATACGTCATCTACTGCAAGGATGATCCGTCTACGCCTGCCAAACGTGATGAGTTTTATGATGCGCACCGCGTTTATCTGAAAAGCGCTCCGATCAAGATAGTGATTGCCGGACCTTATACTTCACTCGAGAGTGATCGGAAGATCGGCAGTATGCTGGTTGTCGAAGCTGAATCGCTGCAACAAGCCATTGATTTCCAGAAGAATGATCCGTTTGCACTCAATGGCGTCTGGAATAGCGTCAGCGTGAACCCTTATCACAAATCGATCGATCAACGCTGAAGCGACTTTTCTTATAAAAAAGTGAAAGGCGAATAACTTCGATCGGCTTTTTTACGCCTGAAATATTAATCAGTACAACCCCTCATAAGCAATGGAGAACAACAATGAAAACTATCGCTTGGATCGGCCTGGGTTTTATGGGCATCCCAATGTCCAAACACATGATGAACGCCGGTTACGCTGTCAAAGGTGTTGACATCGATCCGGCAGCGCGCGAGCGTGCTGCCAAAAATGGCGTCCAGGTCTGCGCGACCGTGGCCGAAGCCTGTCAGGGTGTGGACGCCGTGTTCACCATGCTGCCTACCGGCGTGGAAGTGAAAGAAGTTCTATCTGGCCCGAACGGCGTATTCGCCAGCATCGATCCGGATACGGTGGTGATCGACTGCTCCACCGTCGGCATCGAAAACGCCCGTGCGCTGCATGCGTCTGCCAAGCGGGCGGGCAGTATCTTCGCCGAAGCGCCCGTGTCGGGCGGTACCGAGGGGGCCATCGACGGCACTCTGACTTTCATGATTGGTTGTGAAGATCCGCATGTCGCACGGGTGAAAGAGCTGCTGGGCCCGATGGGGGATTATGTCGCCCATGCTGGCGGTCCTGAAGCCGGGCAGGCTGCCAAGGTCGTCAACAATCTGATCATGGGTGTTTGCGTGGCGGTGAACTGTGAAGCTACGGCACTGGCCGAGCGCCTTGGACTGAACCTCAAGGAATTCTTCGAAATTGCGACTCGCTCCACTGCCGATAATTGGACGTACCGCGTCTGGAACCCGGGCGAAGGCGTAGTAGCCAGCTCACCGGCCTCGAAGGGATATAAAGCAGGCTTCAAAACCTGGTTGCTGGCCAAGGACCTGACGCTGGCGATGGATGCTGGCCGTGAAGTTGGCGCCACGATCGCTACCGCGGAAGCGGCGCACGCCTTGCTCAAGAACCACATCGAAAAAGGTGGTGCCGACATGGATGCCACTTCTCTGGTCCTGACCCTCAAAGAGGCTGCCGAAAAGGCGGTGCCGCGCAAAGCCATTGCCTGATCGAGTTTCTCCTCGACGATCGTCACTCTTAGCCTGAGGCCCGTGCTTCAGGCTTTTTTGTTTGCCGCAAGATGGACAAATTTTCCTGCACAGCGCCTGCAATCCGCGTTGCGATTTCCTGCGATCGGAGGAAGACTACGCCACGCACATCATGCGTCCTCGTGACGGGTGATCCGGCAGCTATCGATCTCGCGACAGGACGTCACCCATGCGCAAGGATTACGCAGCTTTTTTCATCTCCCTCTTCCTCTCACGACTGGCCGATCAAATCCTGCTGTTCATCGTGCCGCTTGTGGTGTTCCAGACCACTAACAGCGCGTCATGTGCAGGGCTGGCGTTTTTCGTCGAATCGCTGCCGCGCTACCTCGCGTTTCCCGTGTGCGGAGCGCTGTGCGACAAGTTTTCGCCAGTTCGGATATTGCACATCAGTCAGGTTTACCGAGCGCTGCTTTGTGTGGTGGCGGTAGGGTTTTACGCGATGTTCGGCGGCCTTGCCTGGTTGGTGATGCTGTCGGCGCTGTGCGGGGTACTGACCACGCAGGGCATCATGGCCCGCGAGGTGCTGATGCCGCATATCTTTCAGCATTACAGCTACACCAAAACCTTGTCGTATTCGCAGATCGCCGATCAGACCGGGCTGGTACTCGGGCCGCTGGTGGCGGCGTTGTTGCTGGAGGTTTGGGCTTGGCATTGGGTGGTGCTGTGGGTGGCGGGGTTGTTTGTGCTGGCGGATGTGAGCATGCGGGTGTGGCAGCGACTCAGCCGGATAACGTTGGAGGTGTTCGAACAGCATCAGGACATTTGGTTGCAGCCATTGCGGGTAGCCTTTGGGCACATTCGCGAGCAAGCGGAGTTGAAGAAGATCATCGCCTTGGCGGTTGGGGTCAATCTGATTGTCGGGGTGACAATGGCGACTTCGGCGGCGATGGTGATCGGGCAGTTCGGCGCTGGCAAGGATGCCTATGCCGGACTACAGGCGGCCGGGGCAGTGACCACCATTGTGATCCTGTTTTTCCTGGCTCGGGTGGCGCTGCCGATGCGGGTGCTGGGTGGCTTGGGATATTCGATGATTGCCGTGGGTGGATTGTTCAGTGCATTGAGTCCGGGGCTGGCCGGGTATCTGGTGGGGTTTCTGCTGGTCGTTGGCTTCGACAAGATGTTCAACGTGTATATGCGCAGCATTCGTCAGCGAGTGATTCCGGCTCGGGACTTTGGCAAGACGGTGGGCGTGATGACGTTGCTCAACAACCTGTCGCAGCCGCTGGCGGGGTTGTTGGTGGCGGGGTTGGCAGCGCCGCTGGGGATGCAGGGGGTGATATTGATGTTGGCGGCGCTGACTGCGGTGTTGGGCGTGGGCGTTTGGTGGTTGAGTGAGGCGCGTGGTGGGGTTTCGGTTGGCAGTTGAAGCTTGCTGCGGGGTTTACGGTGTTCGAAGTGGCATTCGCAATTGCGCAGGTATGGCCCTGTAGGAGCGAGCTTGCTCGCGATGGTCGTTAACGATAACGTGGGAAACCTGATGTTTCGCGGTGGGCTGTCGTCCATCGCGAGCAAGCTCGCTCCTACAGAAAGGTACCGCTGATTAGTTCAGAACCTCCACCTTTCCAATGACACAAGGCACACTGGATGGCAGCTGGGCTTTGATAAGATTCACTACTTGTTCTTTTTTTCGGCGTTGAAAGAAAACGTATTGGCTCCCTGAGAGCATGTCATTTGTGTTTTTTTCCGGATATTTAAACTCCAGTTCAACCATGTCTCTATTTGTCGCAATCGTAATGTTCGTTAGTTTGTTCCAGTGTATGAAGTAATGGTGGTATTCAGTGTGCAAACTTTGAAAACCCTTGGAATTTGCCATGGACAGATACATCAGTCCCATGCCGCCGGGACCTATCAGTGCACCAATCAGGAAGGTAGGATCAATGGTTGCTAGGAAGATGAAAATAATTGCTATGATGCCGGTAAACCATTTCAAGAATGGTAGTACCCATTTAGCTGGTTCTTTCCATTCGCAGTATTCCAATCCGGACTGAGTGAATCTATACGCATAATTCATTCGCTGATGGGTCATGGATGAGGTCAGGAGTGAGAAAAAAATAAAAAAACCTAAGCTAAACAGAATTCTGGATATGTCACCGTCCTCCGGGGTCGGATGTCGATACAGAAAATATGATGCCCCTCCTACGACAAATATTGATGAAAACGCAAACATGCAGTTGGCCACGAATGTATTGTAGTTGCGCGCACGAATCGTCCATCCCAATAGCTCTGGTTCATTGGCGAACTTCCATTGGAGTTGCGGAGGTAAATCAAGGGCTTTGTTGAATTTAAACATTTCAGGGCTCGTCCATTAGCTCAGTTAGGAATGATCATTTTTAGAAGCTGGGTTGTTTGCTCTCTCAGTAAGATGCCGTCCTTTTCCTCTAGCTCGCCGCTGAAAGCATTGTTGGCTCGATCCGCTTCGTTCGGGGCCCACTCAAGCGCGATTCGAAACATGTACCCGCGTCTGTCAGCACGCTGAAGTACCCCGGCCGGGTACTTAACCTCCAATTCAAGGACAGGGCTGCCTTTGGAGAACTCGATCCACACTTGCCATAGACGGTGCTGTTCTTTACCGGTGTAGAGGTAGTCCGCCGGATTGTCTTTGGTACCGGGACCGTCGGGTAACTGGCCGAGCAGATTCGGATCTATCCAGTAACCATTGAGGAACCTGTCGTAGAACTGGTCCTTGGTGCTTTGCAGTTCGTCGGCATAAAACAGATATGTCTGGATCATCGCCGGTTGCAGGGTCACATCCTTGCCTGCCAGCGCGTTTGGTACTTGGATCTGTAGCCAGAAACCCAGGTTTCTTCTCGGCGTGCTGCCTCCGCCGGTGGACAAAGCCCTGCCGCCGACGCTGGGACGTTGCAGGGTTTCCAAGAGGGCTTGCGTCTGCCTAAAGTGGCCTTCATCGCCATGCCATTCCGGGATTGATCCTCGCCCCCAAGTGCAACGGTACAGCCACAGGCGCAGTCCCTCGCGCTTGTAGCGGTTGGCGGCCATGCTGATCATCAAATAGGCGATGCCGAGAATCGCCAAGGTGATGATCACCGGCTTGGACATTACCCAGGCAAAGCCGAACCAATAGCCAAGGCCAGTGCCGATAGTTTGTATCGTGGCGACCACAGACATGCCTGTAACGATACGAGATTTTCCTTTGAGTAAGCCTTTTTCAACCTCGCTGGTGGCGCCATCAACGTCATGGGACAATTGCCAAGCTTCTAGCCCGCTCGCCACAGCACCCAATGCCGCCCACGTCACCGTGCGCCAGATCAGCCCTTTAGAAACGTTCGCAAACTCAGTCGCCAGCGTTGCTCTGGCACTTTTCCCGTCAATCGCAGCTGTTCTGGCCTCCGACAACCAACTTCTGTATGACGCTTGAGCCACGCTTCGAGTTTTGTGCCTCAGTTCAGTTGTCATGTTCCCCGCCCGATTCCACGCCGGCCCCACCCACAAGGTCGCGATTGCATTCCCTGCATACGCCGCACTGGCACTCACATTGCGCCATTCATCCGCCGAGAACTTGCCGTCATTCTTCGCCTGTTTGGCCGTGTGATGCAGGTTCCAGGCGTTCAGGCCCACCAACAGGGCCGGTAAGGCATTGCCCAGGTTCTGGTTCATCCAGGCTTTGGTGCTGCGCTGGTGTTCCTGAGTGCCGAATGTTTTCAGCTGCTCGATCACCTCCGATTTCCCCAGATCGGAGAGCCAGCGGTTGATTTGTGGCAGGTCGACAGGCAGGCGCGTGGGGCCTGAGGTTTGAGCAGAGATCTGGTTGGGGCGTTGCAGGAAGAGGTGTTTGAGGCGGTATTCATTGGCTCGCAGAAAGTGACGCGCTGCGCGTTGATCGTGAGGCGCCGCGCGATGGCGTAAGGCGTTGTTGGAGGACGCTATCTTGTTCTGCACGGTGGCGACTTCCAGCAGCCAGGCCTGGTACTCGCGTTGGTAGTTCGGGTTGTAGACCAGCTGTGTGTCCATGGAAATTTCGGTGGAGATCAGCACTTGCGGTACGGCCAGGGTCAGTGCCAATTGCTGTTTCATGGCCGGCAGCAGCATGACGCTCAAGCCGTGCCAGGCGTCTCTGGCCTTGTGGTTGGCGACGTCGAGGAGGGTGTTCATCGCCTGTTTGGCGGTGCTGCTCATGGCCTGGTAGAGCTGGCTGTCGCGCACGGACTCCAGGTCCAGCACCGCCTTGATTTCATTGAAGCGGGTGCCGATGCTCGTGGCGTCGCCCGGGGATCTTGGGTTCAGTGCAGGT